>JBCCIN010000008.1:0-33520 GCA_039028235.1 Pseudomonadota bacterium | reverse complement strand
TGGGTGTACTGATCATTGGCTTGCTCATTGATGCTGTGGAGTTCTGAGCTTAGTTTGTCTGCACCGATGACGTATATATAGTTAGATGAATCCGCTGAATTGAGGTATTCCTTTCCAATTCGACCAATCGGATTCTCGCTACGACGTGCTCTTCGAGCCGGTGCAGATCGGGCCGGTCACGGCAAAGAACCGCTTTTACCAGGTGCCGCACTGCAATGGCGGCGGCTATCGCGATCCCTCGGCCGCGGCGGAAATGCGCAGGGTCAAGGCCGAGGGTGGTTGGGGTGTGGTTTTCACCGAGCAGTGCGAGATGCACCACACATCCGAGATCACGCCCTATATCGAGCTTCGCCTTTGGGACGACAAGGACATCCCGTTGCTCGCGCGCATGGCCGAGAAGATGAAAGAGCATGGTGCGCTTGCCGGGATCGAGCTTGCCTATTCCGGCATCAACGGGCCGAACCTCTATACGCGCGAAGTGCCGCTCGCTCCAACGGCACTGCCGATCCGCACCTTCACGTCAGATCCCGTCCACGCCCGTGCGATGGACCAGGACGACATCCGTGATCTGCGCCGCTGGTTCGTGAACGCGGCGAAGCGCGCCAAGACCGCGGGTTTCGATCTCATCTGCCTCTACGGCGCCCATGGCTTCGGTATTTTTCAACATTTTCTCTCCACCGCCACCAACCAACGCCGTGACGACTATGGCGGCAGCCTCGAGAACCGATCGCGTTTCACGCGCGAAGTGGTGGCCGATCTACGCGATGCCGTCGGCGATACCATGGGCCTCACGCTGCGCGTCTCGCTGGAGGAGCACATCGGCGATCTGGGCTTTTCCAATGCCGAGCTTCGCGAATTCATCGACCTGAACCGCGATCTCCCCGATCTCTGGGACTTGGCCCATGGAACCTGGGAAGACTGCTCCAGCCCGTCCCGCTTCGCCGAAGAAGCTGCGCAGGAGACGCTGGTGCGTGGCATCAAGGCGCTGACATCGAGACCGATCGTCGGCGTCGGTCGCTTCACCTCGCCCGATGTCATGGTCAGACAGATCAACTCAGGCGTGCTCGATCTAATCGGCTGCGCGCGTCCGTCGATCGCCGATCCGTTCCTGCCGAAGAAAATCGAGGAGGGGCGGATCGAGGACATCCGGGAATGCATCGGCTGCAATATCTGCATCACCGGCGACATGACCATGTCGATCTCGCGCTGCACCCAGAACCCGACCTTCATGGAGGAATGGCGAAAGGGCTGGCATCCGGAAAGCATGAACGCCAAGGGCGCCTCCGAAAAGGTTCTGGTGGTCGGTGCCGGTCCCTCCGGTTTGGAGGCTGCGCGCGCCCTTGGCATGCGTGGCTATCAGGTGGCGCTCGCCGAGGCCGGCACCGAGACCGGCGGCCGCGTGCTGCGCGAATCGAAGCTGCCGGGGCTTTCCGCCTGGGGACGGGTGAAGGACTACCGCGATTACCAGCTAAGCCAGATGGCCAATGTCGACATCTATTTCGACAGCGCCCTCGATGCTGCCGCGATCCTTGAGTTTGGCTTCGAGCATGTCGTCCTGGCCACGGGGTCCCGCTGGCGGCGGGACGGCGTTGCCCGGCAACATCTGGTGCCGATGCCGATTGCCGATGGCCTCGGGATCTACACGCCGGATGATCTGATGGACGGCCGGCTGCCCTCCGGCCGTGTCCTGATGTTCGACGACGATCACTATTACATGGGCGGCGTGCTCGCCGAGCGCCTGGTGCAGGACGGCGCTGATGTCACGCTGGTGACGCCGGCGGCCCATGTCTCGGAATGGACCCTGAACTCCCTGGAGCAGGCGACCATCCACAAGCGGCTCGCCGAGATGGGCGTGGAGATCGTGTTGAACCGTGGTGTCGCCGCCATTCTCCCGGATGCGGTCAGCACATGCTGCATGTTCACCGGCAAGGCTGAAAATATCGAGGCCGATGCAGTCCTGCTGGTCACGTCACGCGAACCGGTCGATCAGGTCTGGCGTGATCTGAAGGCACGGCGGTCTGAATGGACCGATCACGGCATTCAGTCGATCAAGGTCATCGGCGATGCCGAAGCGCCCGGACCCATCGCCTGGGCGACCTATGCCGGCCACCGCTATGCGCGTGAGCTGGACATGCCGGATATCGGCGATGCTCTGCCGTTCAATCGAGAAGTGACGGCGCTGGCCGACAGGGCCTGATCGCAAACCGATGTCGGACAGGCGGCGTTCGCTCCTGGGGGAATTTTTCAGCCGGCGAACGGCTTCATCGACAGCGGGATTACCAGCACGAGTGTTGGAACCAACACCAGGAGCAAGAGCCGGAAAAGATCAGCGATCCAAAAGGGGGTGACGCCTTTGAAGATGGTGCCGGTCGAGACGTCGCCGAGCACGCCTTTGAGCACGAAGACGTTGAGGCCGACCGGCGGTGTGATCAGGCTGATTTCGGTAACCACCACGACGATGATGCCGAACCAGATCAGCGACACTTCAGCTGCCTGGGTGCCTTCATAGCCCGGGAACAGACCGAGCTCGGCGACCAGCGGCGCGAAGACCGGCACGGTCAGGAGCAGCATGGACAGGCTCTCGAACACGCAGCCGAGGATGATGTAAACCAGCAGGATCAGGAAAATCACGGTGAGCGGGGCGACGTCGAAGCCTGTGACGAAGGCGAGCAGGTCGTCCGGCATGCCGGCACGCACGATGAACCGCTGGAAAATCTGCGCTCCGATCAGCACCGCGAACAGCATGGCCGTGGTCTTGACCGTCTCGGTTAGCGCCTCGGCTAGCGAGCTGAGTGTCAGCTGGCCTCGAAAAAGGGCGATCAAAAGAGCGCCACCGGCGCCGATACCGGCGGCCTCGGTCACGGTGTAGATGCCGAGATAGATCCCGCCTAGGATCGCGACAAATAGCAGGCCTATCGCCCAAACTTGCCCAAGCGCCGTAAGTCTTTCGCTCCACCGCGTTCGGTAGCCAGCCGGTCCGGCTTCCGGGTTCCGCCACACCACCCATTGCACCGCCGCCAAGTAAAGGAGCACGCCCAGCGTGCCGGGAATGATGCCGGCGAGGAACAGTTTGTCGATGCTCTGTTCGGTCATGATGCCGTAGATGATCAGGATGACCGAGGGTGGGATCAGAATGCCCAGCGTCCCGCCCGCGGCAATCGAGGCCGTCGCTAGCTGGTCGGTATAGCCGAAGCGCCGCATCTCCGGCATGGCGACCTTGGACATGGTCGCCGCCGTGGCCAGGGACGAGCCGCAGATCGCCGAAAAGCCGCCGCAGGCGACGATGGTTGCCATGGAAAGCCCGCCTTTTCGGTGGCCGAGAAAGGCGTTGGAGGCACGATACAGATCGCTCGCCAGCCCGGCGCGGCTGACCAGCATGCCCATCAGGATGAAAAGGGGGATGACCGAGAGGCTTTCGGTCTGGAGCGTGTCGAGGACGGTGCCAGCCGCCGGCGAAAGAGATGACTTCCAGTTCCAATTGTTGAGCGCAGCGAAGCCGATCGTGCCGACCAAGCCCATGGCGAAGGCGATCGGCAGGCGGAGAAAGGCAAGGATCAGAACCGCCGCAAAGCCGAGGAGCGAGATCGCCATGTCGTCCCTATAGGACGGCTGATCGATCGTCAGGCCTGAGTTCGGGCCTGCGAATGTAGTGGATGTCGATGATCAGTTTGATGGCCAGCGCCAGCGCCGCCGCTCCGACCATGGCGGCGACGAAATAGGCCATGGGATGGAGCGGCAGGTGCAGAAAATCACTGACATAGCCCCGGTTCATCAGGCGATCGGCACGAAACACCAGCCAATAGGCGAGCACGGCGAGGGCTGAGGCGGCGATCGCATCGGTCACGAGATCGCGGATCGCCGCACCGCGCTTGCTGAAACGGCTGTCGAACAGATCGACGCTGATATGACCGCCGGTGACGCCGATCACTGGCAGCGTTGCCGCGATCAGCCCCGCCATCATGAAGCGCGTCAGCTCGGTCTTGCCGTTGACGGGGGCGTTCAGGAGATAGCGCCCGATCACATCCGCGCAGGTCAGGAGCAGCATGGCGAAAAGGGTCACCGCAGCAAGGCCGAGGAGCAGACGGGCGAGCCAACGGCCCGCCGTCTCCAGACGCTGATGCCATGCAGCGTCGTCGGCGGTCACCAAGGGACGGCGTCCCCGCTACTTGCCGTAGCTCTTCATGGTCTCCTCGATCAGGGTGACCGCGGCTTCGGCATCAACGCCGGTGCCGGCGACTTCGTCGATCACCCGGCCGCGGATCTCGGCGGCGATCTCGGCGAACGCCGCCTGATCATCGGTCGAAAACTCACCCATGGTGACGCCGACCTCCTCGGCATTCTCAACGCCGGCAACATCGGCGTCGGCCCAGGCCTTGCCGGCCATGGCCGAGAGCGCCTCGCCGGTGGTCGAGAGCACGGCCTCGCGATCTTCATCGGAAAGGCGGGCGAGCGCATCCTCGCTCATGATGATCGCGAACGAGCCGCGATAGAGACCGCCCGGCATGATCGTGGTGTTTGGGGCGACTTCGAACAGGCGAAGGCTCTTGTTGGTCTCCATCGGCATCCAGACACCATCGGCGACGCCGCCGGACAGCGTCTCGTAGACCTTGGGTGCGGGCACCTGCACGCCGACCACACCGAGTGCTGTGCCGACGTCGGCAGAAACGCCGCCGCCGATCCGGATCTTCTTGCCGTCCAAGTCGGCCAAAGACGTGATCGGATCGCGCATATGAACCTGGCCCGGCCCGTGGGTCATCAATGCGATCACGCGCACACCATCATGCTCGCCGGCTTCCGCGAGGTGCTGCTCATAGGCTCGCCAGTGGGCGACCGATGCGGCCTCGGCATCCCCCTCGTAACCCGGAAGCTCGATCAGTTTGGTGGTGACGAAACGACCGGGATTGTAACCATGGAAGATCCAGGAAACATCGGCCGAGCCGTCCTCGATCAGGTCGATCTGTCCCGGCGGCGGGGCAAGACCGAACTCGATCTTGCCGGTGACGCGTCCCTCGGTCGCTTCCTCGATCTGTTTGATCCATTCCGGGAAAATGACGGTATTGACCGCGTGCGGCGGGATCCAGCTGGAGATGGTCAGCGTTTCCTCGGCCTTCGCCAGCGTCGCGCATGAAAGCGCTACCGTCGCCGCCAGCGTCAGCCCGCCAAGCTTCCTGATGATGGTCATGAACCTACTCCTTGCCTCTCCGAATAGCTCTTTTCGAGCCGTGTCTTTCTGTCGGCGAAAAGCCGATGGTTCCAGCCGTTCGCCCGCTTTTGCGTCAGGCCGACGAGGGGCCAATGCCAATGCTGCGAAAAAGCCTAGCGGATCTCGATGGGGATTTCACCCTGGGCGTCCGATCAATCGCCGCGTCTTCGGGGTAGTCGCCATCGGCGCTCGCCAGGAGGGCGAGAGGCAATCCGAGGGCAGCAAGCCAAGGGGATTTGCCCTTCATGCGGCAGGCCAGCCTGATCACCGGCCATGGCGGCGCTATCGCAATCCAGTGGGGCGGCGGTGTCGTTGCGTGGCCGGCTCGCCAGCGATACCAGTTTCGACAGGCGGCGGAGCGGGCAAGGCGCCCGGATCGAGGATGGACCGGCTCGCGTCTGCGCTTCGCTTGAACGCCGATCGAAAGCGTCTCTCCCTTCATGTCAGCGCTCCAACGGGCCACAACTCAGGTGGGCTCGAACAGCCTCAACGTTCGCCCCTAAGTGATTAGCCCAGCTCATTTCTGTAAAATTTTTGTTCCGCTTGTGTTCTATCAAACCTCGAATCCGCGCGAAAGAAAGAAATTGAGAAAAATGCGACTAATCCTCGAAGGTCCTGAGGCGAGCTAACGGCGGGCTCTTGCGAAAAGATCGAAGCTCGGTCTCAATGGTTGGAAAGAACCATGAGGAGTGTCCATGGCCGGTGACCGACGACCGAGAAGCTTTTACGCGCTGGCGGTGATCTTCACCCTGTTCGTGCTGTTTCTCTACGGCCCGATCCTCACCATCATCGTCCTGTCGTTCCAGGGTCCGAATGGCGGCCTGGTGTTTCCGATGAATGGCTTTTCAGTCTATTGGTTCCAGGATCTCTTCCGGCCGCAGTCGATCGGCGACATCTGGGGCTCCTTCGCCCGCTCCTTCAAGCTCGGCCTGATCGTCCTGGTCCTGACCGTGGTGCTGTCGTTCCTCGCCGGTCTCGCCTTTCGCCGCCGCTTCAAGGGCTCGACCCTCCTTTTCTACATCGTGGTCGCGAGCCTGATCATGCCGTCGGTCGTGGTCAGCCTCGGCATCGGCTCCCTGTTCGAGCTGATGAGCTGGGAACGGAACTGGTGGTCCTCGGCCCTCGGTGCGCATCTCACCTGGACGCTGCCCTTCGGTCTCCTGATCATGTTCGCGGTGTTCAATCGCTTCAATCCCGCTTACGAGGAAGCCGCCCGCGACCTCGGTGCCTCCAACTACCAGACCATTCGCCACGTGGTCCTGCCGATCGTCGCCCCCTCCCTGATCGGCGTCGCCCTGTTCGGCTTTACGCTGTCCTATGACGAACTCGCCCGCACCTCCCAGTCGGTCGGTGCCCTGAACACGCTGCCGCTCGAATTGCAGGCGATGCAGACCAACGCCACCACACCGGTGATCTACGCCCTCGGCACGCTCACGACGGGCCTCTCGATTCTGGTGATCGCCACCTGCCTGATCACTGCTCTGATTCTGCAACGCCGTCGCAACCGCCACGGCTCCGACGCCGGCAAGGCCGTCTGAGCCATCGGCGATGGCGGGCTTGACTTTGCGACCATCGAACCGCGCTCGACGTTCGGGCCTAGTTTGAGGACTCCGTAATGAAAATCCTGGTCATCAACCCCAATACAACACTCTCCATGACCGAGAAAATCGGCGAGGCTGCGCGCTCGGTCGCCGCTCCCGGCACCGAGATCCTGGCGGTCAGCCCGGACAAGGGGCCGGTCTCGATCGAAGGTCACTATGACGAGGCCTATTGTGTGCCCGGCGTGGTCGAGCGAACCCTCCAGAGCTCGGCCGAGGGCTATGACGGCTTCGTGCTCGCCTGCTTTGACGATCCGGGTCTGCATTCCTGCCGGACGGCTGTGGCCGAGCCTGTCGTCGGCATCTGCGAGGCGGCGATGCATGCCGCCACCATGATTGCATCCTCCTTCTCCGTGGTCAGCACGCTTGCCCGTTCGGTCCCGGTGATCGAGGAGCTTGGGCACCGCTACGGCATGGAGCGCCGCCTGAAGCGGGTCTGGGCCGCCGATATTCCGGTGCTCGCTTTGGAAGAGGAAGGCTCGGCTGCCGCTGAGAAGGTGCGCGAAGCTGTGCTCCGGGCCGTCGAGGAAGATCGCTCCGAGGCCGTCATTCTCGGCTGCGCCGGCATGGCCGATCTGACCGCTTGGCTCACCCGCGAAACCGGTGTGCCGGTCCTCGACGGTGTCGCCTGCGCCGTGAAAATGGTGGAGGGCCTGGTCAGCCTTGGCCTCGGCTCCAGCAAAGTCGGCGGCTACGCCTGGCCACGCGCCAAGACCTACACCGGCGATTTCGCCCGCTTCGCCCCCACCGAGCGCAGCTAGACGCCACGCGGCACTGATGCATGAGTCGCCAGTTCGGCTACACGGCGCCTTCGATCCGCTCGAACTCGCCCTTTAGGCTGGCGTTCAAAAAGCGCGTCCACCCCTCGCTTTCCAGTTCGGAGAAGAGGGCGTTGCCGACAAGAAACGGGCGCAACAGGTCCTGCCGTTCTGACTGCGCGAGTGACCATGAGGTGACCCGCAGATGGCACTGCCTCTTCGAAAAGACGTCGACGAAGAGCGGATCAACCTTGCCGCTCAGCGCGGAGACGCCGGCCTCGGCAGCGTCGGCTAGAAGACAGTCGAAGACGCGATCGATCGTCGCCGGTTGGGCGTAGAGCTGCAGCACCTGGCCGACCTCGCCGGCAGCGCCGGCATAGATCATCCAGCCGAGGCACTGGCCGTTACTGTCACGTACCCTGCGCGCTCGAAGCTCGCCGCAGCGTCTCCTTGCCTTGGCCATGGTCATGATCCAGCCAAAGCTCTCCTCAGTGTAACTCGGCGCCAGATCAAAGAGCCGGCTGTTTTCGAGCTGATCGATGATCTCACCGGCCTCGAGCTGCTCGATCATGCACCCTTTTGGGACGGAAGGCTCTGCCATCGAAACGAGCGATCCCGTCGTTCGATCGAGCAAGGGCCCGAGAGGTCCGGCCATACGCACCAAAGGCCGCAGACGTCCCCGGCGCTCAAGGACGTCTAGCCCGAAGCTGACCGGTTTCAGGACCTTTAGCCAGCGGAAGCTGTAGAGGCGAAGTGTTTGGCCCCCGGCCCGTTCCCAGATTCGTTTGGCGGGCTCGTTCGCGCTATCCGTCAAGGCGATGTCGTAGGGACAGCGAAAGAAGGCCTTGACCAGCGCTGCGGGCGCCAGCTGGCTGCTATGTGCGGCCGCATCTCCAGTCGAGGCATGGGCACCGGCTTTGGCGCCTCTAATCATCAGATTGCCGGCGATCGCCGCCTTGATCCTCTCATCCTTGAATCGCATCGACCTCGGCAGAACACCGAGGAAAGCCGTGATTCTGCCGCTGGAATTGGCATAGACCAGACTTGGGCAGTCGTCATCGCGGAAGGGTGTGTCGAAATAGACGGCTTCGAAATGCGATCGCAGATCATCGATATCGGTCGGCTGATCGTGGAGGAAGACCTCCGCGAACAGATCGCTGATCTCGGCAACATCATTGCGGGTGAAGTGGCGAACTTCGCTCATGGTTGAGCTGTGCTCTTATATGATGAATTTAAGCGAATTTAGATTGATCTTTTTCGCCTTTTGGTTGATGACATCGAGCAGGACAATAGGACGATGTCTGATAAAATTCCACAGGCAAATTGATGTGGTGGGAAGTCGGTCCGCGAACCGCTACGCCGTGCCGCCTTCTTGATCGAAGAGGCCTGCGATCACCGTCATTCCGCCAGTGTCGCACTTGACGGTACAGCGCCAGGTTTTCAGGCGCGAACGGTCGCTGAGCGGAACATCGCTTTGGCCCGTTCCCTGACGCTCTGGAAGACGACATAGAGCACCGGAATGAAGAACACGCCGATAAACGTCGCCGCGATCATGCCGGCGACCACGACAAAGCCGACCGAGACACGGCTCGCGGCTCCGGCTCCGGTCGCAAACACCAGCGGCAGCACGCCGAGGATGAAGGAAAGGGCCGTCATCATCACCGCACGAAAGCGTAGGCGTGCGGCGAGCAGCGCGGCGTCGGTTATGCTCTTGCCATCCTCGCGTCGCGCTTTGGCGAACTCAACGATCAGAATCGCGTTTTTGCTGGCGAGACCGATCAGCATGACGATGCCGATCTGGGCATAAAGATTGTTGTCGAGGAAGGGCAGGAGGGCCAGCGGAATGAGCGCACCGAAAATCGCGATGACCACCGAACTCACCACCGAGAACGGCAGCATCCAGCTTTCATATTGGGCGACCAGGAAGAGGTAGGCGAACAGGAGGGCGAGGGCGAAAATGATGACCACGAGGCCGCCCGCCTCCAGCTCCTGCGAGGTCGTGCCCGTCCACTCGATGCCATACCCGTCAGGCAGGGCTTCGGCCGCGACTTGTTCGAGGGCGGTGATCGCTTCGCCGGTGCTTCTGCCATCGGCCGGCGAGCCGTTGAGGCCGGCGGACTTCAGCTGATTGTAGCGCGTGATGGTCTGTGGTCCGAGAATCGGCTCGACATCGACCAGTGTGCTTAGCGGCACCATATCGCCGCCCGCATTCCTGACATGGATGCGGTCGATGTCGTCGATCGAATTGCGCTGATCGGCCTCGGCCTGAATGACCACACGATAGACCTTGCCGAAGAGATTGAAGTCGTTGACGTAGAGCGAGCCGAGATTGGCTTGAAGCGTGCGGAAGATCTCGGAGATCTCGACGCCGAGTGTCTCCGCCTTGTCCCTGTCGACCTCGAGAAAGAGCTGAGGGACATTGGCCGAATAGGTGCTGAACACGTCCTTCAGCGTGTCGCTCTGATTGGCGCCGAAAACCAGGCTTCTGACCGCCGCCGCCAGCTCCTGCGGCGTCTTGCTCTCAAGATCCTGAAGCTGTGCCTCGATCCCGCCGCCGGTGCCAAGCCCCATGATCGGCGGAAGCGGAAAACCGAACGCGGTCGCCTCCGGGATCGCCGCGAGCTTCTGGTTGACCTGCCCGAGGATCATGAACCACTGCAGCTCGAACGCGGTGCGCTCGTCCCAAGGCGCCAGGATCGGGATGACCAGGGCGCCATTCGAGGCGGCACCCGCGAGGATGCTGAAGCCGGAGACCGAGATCACGTCGGTCACGCCTTCGGTCGCCAGCAGCATCTCCGTGACCTCGTCAGTGACTTCCTCGGTGCGCGCCAATGAGGCACCGTCCGGAAGCTGCACATTGACGAAGAAGACGCCCTTGTCCTCGAAGGGTATGAAACCGGACGGCGTTTTCTGGAAGAGATAGTAAGTGCCGCCGGCAAAGGCGATCAGGATCAGGAGAGCGACCGGCATGAAACGGATCAGCTTGCCGACCACCCAGACATAGCCATCACGCGCGCGATCCACCAGCCAGGCGAAGGCCTTGAGCGGCCCCTTCGCCGTGCCGCTGCCAGGCTTCAGCAGCAGCGAGCAAAGGGCGGGTGCGAGGGTCAGCGCGTTGATCGAGGAAATGACCACGGCGACGCAGATGGTGAGCGCGAACTGCTTGTAGAGCTCGCCCGTAATGCCCGGCATGAAGGTCACCGGCACGAACACGGCGAGCAGCACTAGCGTGGTTGCGATCACCGGGCCGGTCACTTCATCCATGGCCTGGCGCGTCGCGTCCCTGGCATTTGCGCCAGTTTCGGTCATGACACGCTGAACGTTCTCGACGACGACGATCGAATCGTCGACCACGATGCCAATCGCCAGGATGATCGCGAACAGCGTGATCATATTGGCGGAAAAGCCGATGACGTAAAGTATCGCGAACGCGCCGATCAGCGAGACCGGGATGGCGAGCGTCGGGATCAGGGTCGATCGCCAGTCCCCGAGAAAGAGAAAGGTGACCAAAACGACGAGACCGAAGGTGATGAAGAGCGTCTGGATCACCTCTTCGACAGACGCGCGCACCGCACGCGTCGTGTCGTAGAGAATGTCGTAGGTCATGTCAGGCGGAAAACTGACCGCCATGTCCTCGAGCTCGGCATAGATCTGATCGGCAACGTCGAGCGCATTGGCACCGGGGGACTGATAGACCGCGATCGAAGCTCCCGGCTGGTTGTTGAGTTTCGAGATCGCGCTGTAGGTCTGGGAGCCAAGTTCGACGCGGGCAACGTCGCGCAGGCGAACGAAGGACCCGTCAGCCTCCGCCCGGATCGCGATATTTTCGAACTCCTCGACGGTGACCAACCGGCCCTTGGCCTGAAGTGTATACTGGAAAGGCGGTTCACCCTCGAAGGGAGGCGCGCCGAGCTGCCCGGCGGACGCCTGAATGTTCTGGCTCTCGATGGCGTTGGCGACATCCGCGGTGGTCAGGCCCAGCGAGGTCAGCCGTTCCGGGTCCAGCCACACACGCATGCCATAGTCGAGCGCGCCGAATTGCGAGACGCTGCCGACACCGTTGATGCGGGAAAGCCGGTCCTGCATATAGATTGAGGCGTAGTTGCTCAGGAAAAGCGCGTCGCGCGAGGCTTCCGGCGAGCTCAGATTGATCACCAGCAGCATGTTCGCCGACTGCTTTTGCGTGGTGACACCCTGGTCGCGCACCTCCTGCGGCAGCTGGGCGTTGGCGATGGTCACCCGGTTCTGCACATTGACCGCGGCAATGTCCGGATCCGTCCCCACCTCGAATGTCACGGTGAGTTCGTAACTCCCGCTGTTGGAGCTGGTGGAAGACATGTAGAGCATGCCGTCGACGCCGTTCACCTGCGCCTCGATCGGTGCCGCGACCGATTGTTCGACGACCGTGGCGTTGGCGCCGGGATAGCTCGTCGTCACCTGTACCTGCGGCGGCGTGATGTCCGGAAACTCGGCGACGGGAATCAGGTTGATCGCGATCGAGCCGGCCAGGAGAAAGACGATCGAAATCACCAGCGCGAATTTCGGCCGGTCGATGAAAAAGCCCGACAGCATCGTCTAGCTTCCTTCGGTCACGGGATTGACGGTCATCTCCGGGCGCACCTTCTGCAGACCCTGGACGATCACCCGCTCGCCCTCGGCAAGCCCGTCTTCGACCACCCAGACATTGTCGACCTGATCGCCGACAGCAATGCGTCGGACCTCGACCTGATCGGCTTGATTCACGACGAGTGCGAAAAATCCCTGCTGGTCTTCCTGAACAGCGATCTGCGGGACCACCAACGCCGTCTCGGTAACCTTTTGTCGAACGACGACACTGACAAACTGTCCGGGTACCAGCAACTGATCGGGGTTCGGAAACACGGCGCGTGCCAGGATCGTATCGGTGCTCTGATTGACCTCGGTGTCGAGAAAATCGAAATAGCCGTCATGCTGGTAGCGACTGCCGTCGGAGAGCGTCAGATGCGGCGCGACCGGCGGATTCTCGAGATCGATTCCCTGCCTTCTAGCGTCGATCAGCCGCTTCTCGCTGATCGCGATTGTTATGTAGATCGGGTCGATGCTGGTAACGGTCGCCAGCGGATCGCTGCTTTCGCCGACGAGGCTGCCGACGCTGTAGGTCGCCTGGCCGATCCGCCCGTCGAGCGGGCTCGTGATCTCCGTGTAGCTGAGATCGAGCTCTGCGGCGCGAATCGCAGCTTTCGCCTGCAGCACATTGGCGTTGGCGGTGGCTTCCGCTGCGGAGGCCGTATCCAGCTCGGCCTCCGACAGAACGCCCCGGCCGACCAGATCCTGCTTTCGCTTGAGTTCGGCGGTCGCTTCCTTGAGCGTTGCCTCGGCACCGGCGAGATCCGCTCTGCGCTGATCGACGACGATCTGATACGGCGCTTTCTCCAGGGTGAAGAGGACGTCCCCTTTGCTGACCTCGCCACCTTCTCTGAAATGTCGTTGTTCGAGATAGCCCTGGACGCGCGCGCGCAGATCAACCCGGTCGATCGCCTCCACACGACCGACGAAGCTGAAGCTCGGCGTGATGTCCATCGTTCCAATCGCTGCCACGATGACGCTCGGCGGCGGCTGGTCTTGCGCGAGCGCGGCATCCTGGCCCTGAAGCCAGGACCCCATGGTCAGGCCGATCGACAGAAGCGTTCGCAGCATGAGCTGACCCTTGATGACTTGAGGTTAGTCGGGAATCGCTAAGCCTTATCGTCCATACAGGGCAGTTCGTCCACACTCGCGGAAAGAGATGGCAAAAAAGGTGCAGGTCTGCCGGATGCGACCCGATGCATTCCGTGCACTCGTCGTGAAGACAGGCTCGCCATCGGATGACGGCAAGGCGGCCCTGCCACTAGCGCGCGGTGCGTATCGAGGTTCGTCACGGGAAGCCATTAAGAACACGTTCCGTCGACCATCCTGGAGCCGCCGGATGTTCTGCAAGATACCAGCTGGCGTCGTCCGCTATCGCAGCGGTCGGTCGATTCCGCCTACACGCTCTTGGCGTGGGTAGCACCGATCATATAAAGGCCAGGATGGAACTGTGGAATTCTTGTCGGTCGGAAGGCAGCGCGGCGGCTATTCAATCGCCACGCCGAAAGCGTGACGGACCGAGTCCAGACTACGGCTTCCGGCCAGTTATGGTAGGGATTATCTGGTCGCCCCCTGCCAATCATAGCGTGCGGCCTGCAGCAGGCCAGCCTCGTCCAGAAGGTGGGCGCGGGCGGTCTGCCATGGTCCGCCTTCATCGTCCTCAATCCGCGCCGAGAGAACGTCGACGGCATCGTACCAATAGCCTTCACCGGCAAGCCGGACAGCACGCTCCTCCGGCCTGATGCCGTCGAGTATGTCGGCCAGGGCAGGCGCGGCGGCGTGCTCCATAACGGTCTGTGCGACCAGGTCGCTGCCATAATTTCCGCTGTCGGTGGAGACGGCGACCGACCAGATATAGCGCTCGCCGGACGTCAGCGTCACGCCATGGTCCAGGAGATCGACGCCGTAGATCCCCTCTTTGTCGACACCATCGATCTCGAACTCGAGCAATGGATCGATCGCCGCCGGATCGTCGGCAAGCAGGGTGAAACGCACGGCATGCTCCGCCGCCTTCGAGATATGCCAATAGAGCGTTGGCGTGGGCGACAGGGTTCGGGCCATGCGCTCGGGCGCCAGGAGCTCGACATTGGGAAGTACGCTGACGGCGCGCACGCCGCCGGCATCCGTGACCTGAGGTGCGCCCGAATCATGGGGCACGAAGACCAGCTTCTTCAGGCTTTCGGCAATCTCTTCTTCGGATGGCGCCGACTCGTCACTCGTCTTCGATGAGTGCTCATCGGCATGAATAGCGGCCGCCATATGAAGGCTCGAAACCAACAGGCAGCTCATGAAAATCCATCTATTGCTTTTCATTCCAGCAACTCCGAGGGTCGCACGCGGCTTTCCATCAAAATGTCCGCTCCATAGGCGTTCCATCAGCACCGACCATGCACCTGATGGACGCCGATCGTCAAAGCCTTGCCCTTCAGGTTGGCCTCGCCGACGCTTTCGGTCCTGAAGCCTTCGCCGAGCCTCTGAAAGGTAGCGTCCGAGATCAAGATGCGGCAGTGACCCACATCACAACTCAGTCTCGGATCGTCTTTACCATAACCCTCCAGTCGCGCGGCGGTGTTGGCCGTGTCGCCGATGATCGAATACTGCCAGCGATCCGCGCTGCCGATCATGCCGACCATCAGTGGGCCGGTATGGATGCCGATGCGGATGCCGATCCCCGGGAGATCTCTTGCCTGCCAGTCGGCGTTCAGCGTCGGCAAAATCGTCCCCATGGCGATGGCACAATCGACGGCTGCCCTGGCATCGGCGTCGATCTCGGCTTCCGTCTCGCGCGCTTCGGGCACGCCGAATTCGATGGTGAGCCCGTCGCCTGCGAATTTCTCGATCACGCCGCCATGGTCGGCGACGATGTCGACCATGGCGGCCATGTAATCGTTCAGCCAATCTGCGAGCACGGGTTCCTCGAGGCTTTCCGAGATGGTGGTGAAGCCCTTGATGTCGGTGAACATCACGGTGGCGGTCATCAGCTCCAGGGCCTCGCTGTCGCTCTGCTCCCGCTTTCGCCAGATCGCGTCGGCGACACCCTTCGACACTACGCCTGAGAACAGAGCCATGACATGTTCCCGCTCGCCTCTGGCACGGGTCATGACATAGGCGATGGCGAATGTCAGCGAGAACAGAAAGCCGGCGGCAGGCGGGATCACGGGGAGCCACCAGCCGACGGATGAGAACAACGCATAGGTGGTGCCGGCCAGGGCGAGAAGACCGGCCAGAGCACCGGTAATGAGCAGGGCGGGCGAGGGCAGCAGGAGGGCTACAAGGCCGCCGAGGACGGTCCAGAGCCAGATCCAGCCACCATCGATGGCGGCGGACAATGGCGGCCCACTGACTCGCTGTGCGGTCGTCTCCAGCGGCGAGAGGGCGTTTTCCGAAAGGCCGATCAGCTGGCTGATGATCTGCCCATGGAGGTGCAGGCCGAACATCTTGTCTCCGGCCATGCCGGCGCAATCGACCGGCACGTCGAACACATCCTTGGCGGCTCTCACCACATTGCCGACGAGCACGATCCGGCCGTCTAGATCAATCTCCCCCGCCTCCTCGCCGAGGACGTCGCTGACGGTATGGCGTTCGAATCCTTCGGCACAGGCGGGATAGGTCAGGAGGAACTGGTAGCCGCCGCCAAAGCCTGCGCCCTGTCGGTAAAAGCCGCTGGCGTCGGGCGACAGCGGGCTGATCTCGTGCTCACCGAGACGGATTCGCCCTCTGTCAGGCCAGTCGACCTCCACCCGATTTGCCGCGAGATAGCGGGCGGCGAGCATGAGAGCCAGGGTCGGCCTCGTGGTGCCGTCTTCTTCGATCAGGTGGAGCAAGCCGCGCCGGATCGTACCGTCGCCGTCGGGAAGGATGGTCGCCGAGGCGGTCTGCAAGGGTCGGTCCGCCAGGGCGGGCGGGGGGCCAAAGGCGCCGGTACCGTCCTTGACGATCCCGATGATGGACCGGTGCTCGCGCAAAATTCGGGAGAGCCGCTCAAACGCCGTTCGATCCGACGTCAGCGGCTCGGGCCGGTCGCGAATGAGATCCAGGCCGATGGCGACCGCCCCTTTCGCCGTCAGAACGTCGAACAGGTCCGCAAGGCGATCGTCCGGCAGAGGGAAGCCAAAGGCCGCCTCGTCGGCTTCGGTATATTCGACCATGACCACCGGCTGGCTTGGTTCCTGACGATCGCCCGTCAGGCGCAGATAGGCATCATAGGCCTTGAGTTCGGTCCCCTCGAGAAAGCCGAGGCTGCGCAGCAAAAGAGCCAGGAAGAACGCCAGGAGCGTGAGCACGCCGAGGACGATGAGCGGACGACGTTCCATCAAACGGTTCTTTCCCAAGCCCTTCCGTTCCGGGCCTTCTCGGGTCCTAGCATGAACGGCGGCATATGGGCAGGCACTCCCGTTCGCGCGTTGCGCCAGCTTTACGGATCAGACCTTCGTGGTCATCCCGTCTTCGGCAAACTCGAAGCGGCCGCGGGATAATGTCGGCAACCGGGTGAGCATGCCGTCGCTCAAATGGGTGAGCAGGATGCGGCGGGCTCGCAAACGGCTCTCATGCTGGTTGAGGGTCTGCCAATCGAGATGGGGGACGCCGTTCGGCCGATAGCCGTGGCATTCCGCGATCAGAAGATCGGCACCGTCCGCGACATCGACGAGGGTGTCGGTCCATCGGGTATCACCGGAGAACGCGAGTGTCCGGCCGTCGCTCTGCAGCCGGAAGGCAAGCGATGGTGCGCCGGATGGATGATCGACGAGGAAGGAGGTGATCAGAAGATCGCCAAACGTCTCCTGCTTGCCTGCATCGATCTCGATCACCTCGAAGGGAAAGCGCCAGGTGACGCCCCTTAAGTCGGAGAACAGAACGCCGATCGCCTCTTCGATACGTGCTCGCGTCCCGCTCGGACCGATGACCGTCAGCGGCCGCCTGCGTCTTGCCACGAATTGGGCATGGATCAGAAAAAACGGAACCCCGCCGAAATGATCCCCGTGCAGATGGCTAAGAAGGATGCCGTCGATATCAGCGGGATCGACGCCTTGCTGCTGCATGGCGAGCAGAACGGTCGCACCGCAATCGACCAGCAAATTCGTCTTGCCGGTCTTCAGATGAAAGCAGGTCTGCATGCGGCCGCCGCTGCAAAAGGCGTCACCGCAACCGAGCACGTGGACGGACAGGTTAGTCATCGCCGAACGTTAGTCATTGAACCTTCGATAGTCTGTGATTTGGCTCACAGACCTCGGGAGAAACGTTTCAAATCAATCGATCACGATACTCTTCGGGTCGAAATCGACGGTTGGGTATTGAGGGGCCATGTCTTCGAGTGTGCGCCGGACAATGCGGGCGATCACCGCGTTTCGATACCATTTTCGATCGGCCGGGATCACGAACCAGGGGGCGTAGCGCGTGCTGCAACGGCTTAGCGCGATCTCGAAGGCGTCCTCATAGTCACGCCAGTGCTCCCGTTCCTTGAGATCGCCGGGATTGAATTTCCAGTGCTTGCTGGGGTCATCCAGCCTGGCCTGAAGCCGCTCCCTCTGCTCGTCCTTGGAGATGTGCAGGAAGAACTTCAGGATGGTCGTGTGGTTGTCGCTGAGATGGCGCTCGAAATCGTTGATCTGATCGTAGCGTTGTTCGACGTCGTCCTTGGGGGCAAGCCCGTGCACCCGCACGATCAGGACGTCCTCGTAGTGGGAGCGGTTGAAGACGCCGATCATACCTTTCTCGGGCGTCGCCTGATGAATGCGCCAGAGATAGTCATGGGCAAGCTCGCGCTTCGAGGGTGCCTTGAAGCTGGTGACGCGCACGCCTTGCGGATTGATCGGTCCCAGCACCTTCCTGATGGTGCTGTCCTTGCCGCCGGTGTCGGTCGCCTGAAGAACGATTAGCAGGGCCTGCCTGTCTTCGGCGTAGAGGCGGTTTTGCAGCTCGGCGATCGCCTGGATGTCCTCTGCGGTCTGGATCTCCGCCGCATCGCGGTCGGGGAAGCAGCTCTTGTCACGGCTGTCGAAATCGCCAAGAGAGATTTTCTTCTTGTTGGTCGGTACGCGGTAGCGCTCGAAGACCGGTTCCTCTTTTTCTTTCCGGCTCATGCTGAACTCCGGTTTTCTTATTGATTCGATACGGCGGGCGAACCGAATGCGGGCCGATCCTGATCAGTAGAGGCCGCCGGCGCGTGGTGTCGTCGTCGCTGGTGCCTGCCGCTGATTGAAGAACCCGCCCTGATTGGTCTGATCGGCATCGACGGTTTCGCTTTCCTCATTATAGATGTCGTAGTTCTCAGGCGTCGTTTCCTTCGGTTCGGTTCCTGGGATGAACGCCTCGAGAATGACCTGCTCCGTGGTCGATCCAGGCAGGAGGCCGCTATCGGCATCGACGCGCACCAGGCGAATGCCCGGCGGGACGCGGAACGGTGTGGGCGGCTTGTCGGCCAGCGCCTCCGTCATGAAATCGACAAAGATCGGAAGCGCAGCGCTCGAGCCGGTTTCCTTCCTGCCGAGCGGGCGCGGATTGTCGAAACCGACATAGACGCCGACGGCGAAGTCCGGGGTGAAGCCCAAGAACCAAGCGTCCTTGCTGTCGTTCGATGTGCCGGTCTTGCCGGCGACGGGCTTGCCGATCGCTCTGGCGCGGCGTCCGGTGCCGCGTTCCACTACGCCTTCGAGGATATTGACCATCTGATAGGCGCGCGCCTCGTCGATGATGCGCTCGCGTTCGTCGGCGAGGGCGGGTGACGTCTGGTTGGCCCAGGTGATGCCCTGGCAGGCCAGGCAGGTGCGGCTGTCACGGCGCGCGACCGTCCGGCCGTGCCGGTCCTGGATGCGCTCGATCAGCGCTGGCTCGATGCGCTTGCCGCCATTGACCAGCATGGCGTAGGCGGTGGTCAGCGTCATGAGATCGGCCTCGGACGAGCCGAGCGCCGAGGCGAGGTTGTATTCCATCTTGCGCGACAGGCCGAAGCGCTTGGCCATGCTGATCACATTGCCCATGCCGATCTGTTGCGCGAGGCGGACGGTCAGCACGTTCAGGGATCTCTCGAGACCGAAGCGAAGGGTACGCGTGCCGTAGAACTTGTTGGAGTAATTTTCCGGCTTCCACTTGCCCTCCTCCGGGCCCTGATCGAACACCACCGGCGCATCGAGAAAGGTGCTGGATGGTGTATAGGTCTGCTCGAAGCCCGCGAGATAGACGAAGGGCTTGAGAGCGGAGCCCGGCTGACGGCGGGCCTGGGTGGCGCGATTGAACTCGCTTCGCTGGTAGTCGAACCCACCGGACATCGCGAGCACGCGGCCGTTATGGGGATCGATCGCGACGATCGCCCCTTCGACCGCTGGTGCCTGGCGGAGCTCGTAACGGGTGGTCGGCGCCTGCGCTGCCGCGTCGTCGGTAGCGGCGGCGACATCGGCCTCCACCGGCACCTCCTCGACCCAGATGACGTCGCCGGGAACCAGCACCTGGTCGACCGCGGTGATCTCGGGGCCGAGGCTCTCATCGCCCTGGTCGTTACGGATATGCTCCCTGGCCCAAGAGACCGCATCGAGCGTCAGGTCGACGGTTCGTCCTTCCAGTAGCCCGATCGACGCCGCCTCGGTTCCTGCAACCAGGACGACGCCGAGCTTCCATTGAGGCAGCCCGCTCGGCCGCTTCAGGTCGAGAAGCTGCATCTGCCAATCGGCACCCTCGGCGAGCTCGATCCGACCAGCCGGACCACGCCAGCCATGCCGGCGGTCATAGGCAATCAAACCATCATGCAGGGCGCGCTCCGCGGTCGCCTGCAGGGCGGGGAGGATCGTGGTCCGAATGGAGAGGCCGCCTTCGTATAGTGCCGATTCGCCATGGTCGGCGATCAGCCTGCGACGCACGGATTCGGTGAAATAATCGGCACTGACCAGCTCGGTGTCGTCCCGCTGGCTCATGACCAGGGGCTCTTCCCAGGCGATCTCCGCCTCGTCCTGATTGATCATGCCCAACGTGAGGAGCCGGCCGATCACCCAGTCGCGCCGTCCCTTGGCGACGTCGGCCGCACGCACGGGGTGATAACGCGATGGTGCCTTGGGCAGGCCAGCGAGAAAAGCAGCCTCCGCGGTGGTGAGATCATCCAGCGACTTGTTGAAGTAATTGAGCGATGCCGCGGCCACACCGTAGGAGCCGACACCGAGATAGATCTCGTTCAGATAAAGCTCGAGGATCTGGTTTTTGGTGAACGCGCGCTCGATGCGAAGGGCGAGCAAAGCCTCCTTGAACTTCCGGACATACGAGACCTCGTTGCTCAAAAGGAAGTTCTTGGCGACTTGCTGGGTGATGGTGGACGCACCTACCGGCCGGCGGTTCTGGCCGATCTGCTGAATATTGGTGATCACGGCCCGAAGGATGCCCATCGGATCGAGACCGACATGGGTGTAGAAGTTCTTGTCCTCGGCGGCCAGAAAGGACTGGATCAGACGCTCGGGCATGGCCTCGATCGGCACGAATACCCGCTTTTCCTGGGCATATTCGGCGAGCAGGCTGCCATCGCCCGCGTGGATACGCGTGACGGTCGGCGGCTGATAGTCGGCGAGTTGCCGGTAGTCCGGCAAGTCCTTGCCATATTTGTGCAGGAAATAGAGCAGGCCGCCGCCGGCAGCGATCGATGCCAGCACCAGCATGACGAAGGAGAAGCCGAGGATTTTCAGGATGATACGCAATGCTTGTCCTGCTCGTGTCGGGTCACGGCCCTATCATAGGGCCGCATCATTATGACGGCGGCGCGCCGAAATAGCGATCGATAGCCCTCACTATGGCCTTCGAAAGATCGGCGAGATGGTCCTGATCGGTCAGCCGGCGCTCGTCCTTCTCATTGGAGAGATAGCCAAGCTCGATCAAAGCTGATGGCATGTCCGGCGATTTCAAGACCACGAAGCCTGCCTGCTGGCGCCGCTTTCTCAAGAGCTTGGTGACCTTGTCCAGCTCGGTCACCAGGATCTCGGCCATCTTCACCGACTTGCTGTTGGCATCCCGCTGCGCCAGATCGATCAGGATCTGGGTGACCAGCTCCTCGTGATGGCTGAGATCGATGCCGCCCAGGATGTCGGCGCGGTTCTCGGTAGCTGCCAAACGCTCTGCTTCCTCATCGGACGCCTGATCCGAGAGCGTGTAGACGGCGGCGCCGTAGACGTCTCTGTCTTTCGCGAGACTGTCGGCGTGGAGCGAAAGGAACAGATGACCCTCGCTTGCGCGCGCGATCTGCAGCCGGTCGCGGAGGCGAACAAAGCTGTCGTCGTCGCGGGTGAGGATGACGTCGTAGCGTCCTGTGTTGACCAGCTGTCGGCGAAGCTCGAGCGCCATGTCCAGGACGACATTCTTTTCATAAGTGCCGCCGCGGCCGCTGGCGCCGGGATCGATACCACCATGACCGGGGTCGATGACGATCATGCGCTTCGCTGGCGCCGCGTCCGACCGCCGGGAGGGAACCGGCGCGATCTGACCCACGGTGACGCCGTGTTCGACGACCCGGTCAGGCTCGCTTTCCGACGATATCGCCGGCCTTTCCGATGAGGGCCTTCGGGCCGGGCGGTGGGCTTCTGCGGTCTCACGCTCCAATGCCCTGAAGCCGTCCGAGCGCACCCGCTGGCGGCGCATGGTGGCGTCGGGAGGCAGGGGAGCGAGATCGGTCACGATGCGAAAGCCGCTGCTGTCGCTCGGAGGCAGCTCGAAGACGGTTTCGATCTTGAACGGCCGATCGAGATCGATGATCAGGCTGGAGTTTTTGCCGCTCAGCCGCCCGAACTGAAAGCCCTTGACCATCCGATAGGCGCGCTGACCGCGCCGCTCCGGAAGCTGCCAGGACACATCGGGAAGCTCGATGATCAAGCGCGGCGGGTGATCATAGGTCAGATGCTGAAACGGCACCTTGCTGCCGAGATCGATGACCACCCGCACGCCGTCATCATGGGGAAGCAGCGTGATGTCCCTCACCGTGGATGCTGCCGCGCTTCCTGGCAATGCCGCCACGAGAACGGAAGCGCCCACCAGGCAGATGATGGCCGTCAGGCGGCAGGCGACCGCAAGCCGTGCCATAAAGGTCACAATCGGCGTCGAGCCGGTCGATTCTCGCTGCCGCCCAAATGAACAACGCATATGCAAGAAAGCCGTCACTTACCCAGAAAAAAGCCCGCGTCCCCATGACGTTGGGCATCCAGCATCGACACAGCATTCAGTCGCAAGGTGTTCTAAAACACGATATTCGCATTGTAGCGTGCAATCTTAGTCACTATAGTTAAGGCACAAAGGTTTGTCGCCGATCCATGTGAATTTGCGAAGGCCCTGTTGCGGGCTCGCCACGTATCGGCTCGCTACCTGTTCAATTGGCAGGTCATCATAATCTCAGCCCGCTCCAGTTACGAGACGGGCTGACGCGTGGACGACTATGTTGAATAACCCACTCGATCGAAGATTGACACCGGCTCCCTCAGACGTTCCGCCTCCATCGAGGGGTGGGAATGCGAGGTCGATCCGGCTGTCTGATGATGATCGACGCCACCCGGTCGCCGCCTTCGAAGGCAGGCCGCCGGGCCACCGGTCGACGGAGTTTTTCTTTTATGCCCAAATCGATGCTCATCGACGCCTCCCACCCGGAAGAAACCCGGGTGGTGGTGGTCAATGACCGCCAGCTCGAAGAGTTTGACTTCGAATCCTCCAACAAGAAGCAACTGAAAGGAAATATCTATCTCGCCAAAGTAACCCGGGTCGAACCGTCGCTGCAGGCGGCGTTCGTCGACTATGGCGGCGATCGCCATGGTTTTCTCGCCTTTAGCGAAATTCACCCCGACTACTACCAGATCCCCCAGGCTGACCGGGAGATGCTGGAGGAGGCCGCGAAGGCCGAGGCCGAAACCGCGGACGGCGAGCAACCCCCCGCTGAGGATGGCGACGCCGAGAGTGGTGAGGACGCCGAAGCGGTCACCACCGATGCGGACGAAGAAGCCGAAGAGGTCTTCGCCGAGCAGGCCAAGCTTCGTCAGCGGCTTCTGCGCAACTACAAAATCCAGGAAGTCATCAAGCGCCGCCAGATCCTGCTGGTGCAGGTGGTCAAGGAGGAGCGCGGCAACAAAGGGGCGGCGCTTACCACCTATCTCTCGCTCGCCGGTCGCTATTGCGTGCTCATGCCCAACACGGCGCGCGGCGGTGGCATCTCGCGGAAAATCGCCAATGTCAAGGATCGGGCGCGGCTGAAGGCTGTCGCTCAGGAGCTCGACGTTCCCGATGGCATGGGGCTGATCATCCGCACCGCCGGCCAGAGCCGTAACAAGCTCGAGATCCGGCGCGACTACGACTATCTGCTCCGCCTTTGGAGCGATATTCGCGACCATACGCTGGAATCCATCGCTCCTTGCACCATTCATGAGGAAGGGGCGCTGGTGAAGCGTGCGATCCGCGATATCTACGACAGCGATATCGGCGAGATCCAGGTCGAAGGCGAGGATGGTTACAAGGCCGCGAGGAAGGTCATGACCATGCTCATGCCTTCGCGCGCGCGTCGGGTAAAGCAGTACAAGGAGGAGTTGCCGCTCTTCCATCACTACCAGATCGAGCCGCAACTCGATGCGCTGCACAGCCCGATGGTCGATCTCAGATCCGGCGGCTCGATCGTGATCAACCCGACCGAAGCACTGACATCGATCGACGTCAATTCCGGGCGCGCCACGCGTGAGCGCAATATCGAGGAGACGGCGCTTCGCACCAATTCCGAGGCAGCCGAGGAGATCGCGCGACAGCTTCGTCTCAGGGACGTCGCCGGGCTCGTGGTGATCGACTTCATCGATATGACCGAAATGCGCAATCAGCGCATCGTCGAGCGGCGCCTTCGCGATGCCCTTCGCCACGATCGTGCCCGCATTCAGCTCGGGCGGATCAGCGCGTTCGGTCTGCTTGAGCTCTCGCGCCAGCGGCTGCGGCCTAGCTTCCTGGAGATGAGCACGCAGCCCTGTCCGACCTGTGCCGGCTCCGGCACGATCCGTTCGGTCGAAAGCGCCGCACTCCAGGCGCTTCGAGCGGTCGAGATCGAGGGCATGAAGGGTGGGCACAACCTCCTTTCGGTCACCCTGCCGGTTCCGGTGGCTCTCTATCTTCTGAACCAGAAGCGGGATCAGGTGGTATCGATCGAGCAGCGCTATGGTCTCAGGCTCGACGTCCAGGTCAGCGAAGATCTGATCGCCGGTCATTTCGAGATCGCTGCCGAGGGCGTGCCGTCCGAGGTGGCGCAGGAAGAGGCTGCCGCCGAGCAGCCGCAGAAGCGGAAGTCGTCCTCCCGCTCGCGTCGTCGCGCCGAGGAGCCGGCGGAGGAACGTTCTGGCCCCGAGGCGGCTGCGGGCGATGAGGAAAGCCAGCGCAAGCGCCGCCGCCGTCGTCGCCGTCGTCGCCGTTCAGGCGAGGGCGAGGAGATCGAGGCATCGCAAAACGAGGTGCCGAACGAAGCTGCGGCGGACGCAGCCTCGGAGCGGCCAGCACCCGCGGCGAACGAGGCCGGCGAGAACGACGAAGCGGAAAGCCAGGCAGATGCAGCCGGTACCGACGAAGAGTCACGTTCAGGCCGTCGACGTCGGCGCAGTTCGTCTCGTGGTAGGCGGCGCAGTGGATCTCGAGCCAGCGCTGCCACACCTCAGCCGTCGGTCGAGACCAACGGTGCTGCCACGCATGAGGAGGGACCTTCGGCACCACCGGAGAGCATCTCGCAACCGCCTACCACCACCATCATGCCTGTGATGGGCGAACAATCGGATACGGCCCATGCAGCAGACGAGCCGCATGCCGTGCCACGTGAATACGCAGCCGGTCTTGCAGAGATGGCGCCGGCACCTGCCGTGATGCAAGAAGCGTCGGCGACCAGCGGCGATGTTGCCGTGGCCGACCGGGGCAGTAGTACGTCTTCGGACATTGCGCCGGATGATGCCGCCGATGTTCAGCAGGCCGCTGCGATCATGTCCAAACCCGCCGAACCGCGTCGTGGCTGGTGGAACCGCTTCGTGCGCAAGACGGACTGATTGATCCAGGGATAGGGGTAGGCCGGTGCGGCCTGCTGGCCATGGCCGACGCTGCCCCTATCCGTCTCCCCAGGAGCTGATTTCTTACCAGCCCCACAAAGCGCGCTATCCGATGGGGGGCATTCAACTTTCTATAACGTGCCTTTGCCCATATCCGAAATGTCTCACTGACCCGTGTGATTTTTGCACTCCGAGCCTTCCCTGACCATTCGTGGTGGATGTTCGGAATCCCAAGGTCCCATGAAGCATTATGGCATAGATGCGTTAACGGACACCCAATACCGTCCGCGCTATCTTTCCATCGATGAACCGCTAGGCTACGCCGCCTGGGGTGGATGTTCGACTTGCTCTAGTTCCTTGTTAACGCCTTGATGTCACGCTGTTTCACGGTCCATGCGACCCTGGTAATCCGCCCGCCCACAGATAGAAGCTGAGCGAGGCTCGGACTCCCAGGATCGCATGGACCAGCAAGCCATGCTGGAAGATAAGCATGGTTGGTTGAGCAAGGGTCAATGCAGTCCCACTCAGGAATGTTTGGCTTAAGACTTGGTGCGGTCGGAAGGAAACCTTGCCCTAGGGGGCTTGGCTCGCCAGCCCATCGAGTCGTTTGATGCGGTCGACATCCGTGTCCGAACGATCAGACAACAAGCAAACAGCCCGGAAGACGGATCTTCCGGGCTGTTCATCGTGACTACAAAAAAGTCGACTCTCGAGGACTGGTCTCATCTGGAACGCTTTCAGGCGTTCCCGGCTACCACGGCTTTCCTTCTCGTTCTGAAAACCGGCACCGGCAGGCTCGGAGAGATGGCTACCTTAAACGCATCCTCGAGGGTCTAGCGTCTCCGAGCCGGACAATCACGTGATCAGGTCGCATCCTTTTCGGTATCGGCGGTCTGCTCGATGACCGGCGCGATGGCCGGCGTTTCGACCTGTTGACGGATGGTCTTGGCCGTGGCGAACAGCTGCTCTCGGTCCATCTCACCGATCAGCGCATAGGCGAACGGTCCTTCGATCCAGTAGACCATCGACAGCCCGCCATCACCATAATAGCTCACCGAGCCTTCGCTGGCGGCGGGTATTGCTGCCTGCCAGCGCTCACGAATGTAGAGAGTAATCCGGTGGCTGTCCGGGTTCTCATACATGAGCTGTGCGGCAGCGGAGTCGGCAGCCGGCAACAGGCGACCACCCACCAGCACGAAGCCGATATCCTGGAGCGAGGGGGCATGCACCTGCTCGCCAAGACGTTCGGTCAGCCAGAGCATCATGCTGTCTTGCTGATCGGCACCGAATTCGACCGGGTAGCGGAGATCCGGCGCAAACAGCATATGCGCATTGGCGGCCTGTCGGGCGAAACTCATCGCCGGGGTTTCCTGAGCCCGTTCGACATAGCCCGCCTTCATCCACCAACCGGCACCGACACTGGCCGATACCAGCACAGCGACCGCAGCAAAACGTGGCACGAAGGTCCGCATGTCGAAGTCGAACCAGGACCGGATCCGCTCGGCGAACGAGCGGTTCTGGCGATAGGTTTCGACCCGCAGCCTTTTCGGCAGCGGCTCGTACAGCACCTCGTCGAACCGATTGTGCAGTTCTTCCGAGAGTGCGTGATACTCGCTCATCCGTTCGGACTCATCCGGATTGGCGGCGAGGTAGGTCATGACTGTCCTGCAGGCCTCGGGCGAGAGTTGCCCGTCGACAAAAGCCTGAAAGTCGTCTTCGTCGATCGAATGGATATGTGTCGTCATGGCGATGCTTGCTTCTTTAGGTCCCGGCTGCCACCGGAAGCGGGGCCATACGCCATGAGCCGGCGTAGGGTCTCGCGTCCGCGATGCAGGCGGGACATGACTGTCCCAACAGGTATCTCGAGGACGGCCGCGACTTTCTTATAATTCATCCCCTCCAGACCGACGAGCAACACGACCTGCCGTTGTGCTTCCGGCAGTAGTTCGAGCGCTCGCCCAAGGTCGCGAACCTGGAGATGATGATCCTGAGAGGCGGGCGAGGCCATCTCAGGTTGATCATCGACCAGCTCCTGATGCTCGGCACGGACGTAACGCTGACGCTGATGATTGACATGAATGTTATGCAAAATCGTAAACATCCAAGCTCGAATGTCCGTGCCGGGCTGCCACAAGTGACTGCGCGACAAGGCTCTCACCAGCGTGTCCTGGACCAGGTCATCGGCTTTTGCAGGATCGGATATCAAGGCACGAGCATAGCGTCGAAGCCGCGGAATTTGCTCCGCAATCAAGTCCTCGGTGCTAGGCTCGCCCATGGTATCCACTTCCTCAAAGCTGGTCATGGGCGTGACAATCTCTCCTTAAAGCCGGCAATCGATGATGCCTCACCAAACTGCCGCTCATGTCATGCCAACAAGACCAAGATCCTGTCTATTCCCGACAAAGCGGTTTTCATCGTCCAAACGTTGCTCTTCAGACCCTACTGTGACGAAATTGCAACGCTGCCTTGTGTCTTTGGGGATAAATCCCGGCCATCTCTACGATGAACCGATCGTCACCAAACGACTGACCAACGCAGTATACAAGGGTTTGCCGCCTGCCGCCACCAGTCCGAGGTGACGTGGGATCGATTGATTTAACTGAATCGGATGCCCGCTGCCGTCGCCGAGCCAAGCGCCTGATTCGCGGAGAATCAGCACTGCCGCGGCGATGTCCCAGTCGTGGCAGGAGCGAAGAGAGATCAGCCCGGAGTAACGTCCGTCCGCGACCAGAGCGAGCTTGTAGGCGAGCGAACCGATGGTGGTGAAATCGGCCTCTGGCATGAACTTAGGCCAGCAGCGCTTCTTCATCTCCGTCCAGGACGCCAGGATGGCCGCACCGTCGATCGTTGCATGAGCGCTTGGCTTGAGAGGCTCGCCGTTCAGCCAGGCGCCGCCGCCGGCAACCGCTTCGAAATGTTCCGATGTGATCGGATTGAGCACAGACGCGACCATCGGCTCGCCGTCGATCAGAAGCGCGACGCTGATGGTGAATTCGGCGACACCTGCGGCGAAGGACCGGGTGCCGTCGATCGGATCGACCACCCAGACTCGCCGCCGGCGGCCGCGTGAGCCATCGTCCTGACGTTCCTCAGAGAGCCATCCATCCTCCGGCCGTTGGCCGATCAAATCAGCATGAAGCTGCCGATCGATGGCGATATCGGCCTCGGTGACAATTTGTCCCGGGCCTTTCTGCCACTGTCGCGTATCGCTTTGGAAATATTGACGAGCGAGCGCGCCGGCCTTGGCTATCGCGGTGGATAAAAGGGCGCGATCGGCGGCGAGGTGTGAGGGAAGCGTGTCCTTTTGGCCACAAGAGTCGGCGGGTTTCGCGATCATTCGCCGGCGATGGTCAGGCCATCGATCCTGAGCGTTGGTGCGTCCATGCCGGTAAGGTGCTCAAGGTCGTTCGCCGCGGTAATCCGCCTGAACATGTCGGGAAGTGATCCTGCGATCGTCACCTCGCTCACAGGGTAGGCGAGCTCGCCCTTATCGATCCAGAGGCCGGCCGCTCCCCGACTATAGTCGCCGGTCACGCCATTGACGCCCATGCCGAGCATTTCAGTGATGTAGAAGCCGTCGGTGATGGTCGCGATCAGGTCTTTTTGGCTGAGCGCGCCGGGCTCGATATGGACATTCGAGACGCCGGGCGACGGCGCCGACGACAGGCCGCGGCCGGCGTGACCGGTCGGCTCGAGCCCGAGCTGGCGGGCGGATGCGCATTCCAGAAGCCAGGTGGTGAGCACGCCTTGATCGATCAGCTTGCCCGATGCCGCCGGCAGGCCCTCGTCGTCAAAGGCGCGGGAGCGCAGGCCGAGGGGCCTGAGCGGGTCCTCGACGATCGAAATCTCCTTGGCAAACACCTCCTCGCCCAGCCTGCCCTTCAGGAAGGTGGTGCCGCGCGCGACGGTAGGGCCTGTGATCGCGCTCACCAGATGGCGGATGATACTGCTGGCGACCCGGGGGTCGAACACCACCGGCACTGCCTGGCTCTTCACCTTCTTCGGATTGACGCGGCGTGCAGCCCGCTCCGCCGCTTTCCGGCCGATCTCGGCAGGATCAGGCAGGTCGGCGGCGCGTACCTTGCTGGCATAGTCGTAATCCCGCTCCATCGGCCCGTCGTCCGAGGCGATCACCGAAGTGCTGAGGCTGTGGCCGGAACCCTTGCTGGTCCCGAGGAAGCCGTTGGTCGCGGCGATGGTCTCGGTCCTGCGCGACCATCCGGCCGTGGCCCCTTCGGAATTGGTGATCTTCGGCATGGCCCGGGCCGCATCTTCGGCGGCGGCGGCCATGGCGGCGAGCTCGTGGGCTTCATGCTCGACGCCGTCGTCGAGATCGAGATCGGGAATGTCGGTGATGATCCGGTCGGGATCGGCGAGGCCGGCATAGCTGTCTTCCGGCACCGACTTCGCAATCGCGAGGCCGCCTTCGATCAGCCGTTCGAGGCTCGCTTTGGAAAGATCCGATGTCGAGACGATCGCCTGGCGTTTGCCGACCAGCAGTCGAAGGCCGAGATCGGCGCCTTCCGAACGCTCGACGCTTTCCAGCTTGCCCAGCCGTTGGGTGACGCTCAGGCTCTTGCTGTCAATCAGGATGGCGTCGGCCGCGTCCGCTCCGGCCTTTTTCGTCGCGTCCAGCAGATCGCCGAGCAGACCCGGCCCGTCCAGGCTCATTCCCCGTTTCTCCAAATCGGATTCCCCAATCCGGGCAGACCATAGTCGGACCAGCGGCGGCTCACTAGGTCGACAATGTCACGGTCCATGTGAATTTTTTCGCCCCACTCCCTTTTCGTCTCCGGCGGCCATTTATTGGTGGCATCGATCCCGAGCTTGGAACCCAGCCCCGACTCCGGCGAGGCGAAGTCGAGATAGTCGATCGGGGTGTTTTCGAGGATGGTCAGATCGCGCGCCGGATCGACCCGGGTCGAGAGCGCCCAGATCACGTCCTTCCAGTCGCGGGCGTCGATGTCGTCGTCGGTGACGATCACGAATTTGGTGTACATGAACTGGCGAAGATAGGACCAGACACCGAGCATCACGCGCTTGGCATGGCCGGGATAGGCCTTCTTGATGGTCACCACCGCCACCCGGTAGGAGCAGCCCTCAGGCGGCAGCCAGAAATCGACCACCTCCGGGAACTGCTGGCGGAACAGCGGCAGGAACACGTCGTTCAGCGCCTCGCCCAGCACCGAGGGCTCGTCAGGCGGCCGACCGGTGAACGTCGAAAGATAAATCGGATCGCGGCGCATGGTCATCGCCGTGATGGTGAACACCGGAAAACGCTCGACCGAATTGTAATAGCCTGTGTGGTCGCCGTAGGGGCCCTCGTCCCCATAGTCGTCGAGACTGACCTCGCCTTCGAGCACGATCTCCGCCGTCGCCGGGACCTTGAGCGGCTGGGAGACGCAGTCCACCAGCTCGACGCGCTTTCCGCGAAGAAGCCCCGCGAACTGATACTCCGACATGGTGTCGGGCACCGGCGTCACCGCCGCCAGAATCGTCCCCGGATCCGCCCCAATGACGGCCGCAGCAGGTAAAGCTTCGGCGCGCTGCGCCGACCAGCGTCGGTGGTGCTGGGCGCCGCCGCGGTGCTTCAGCCAGCGCATCAGGGTTTTGTTTTTGCCGAGCACCTGCATGCGATAGATGCCGAGATTGAAGGCATCGACCTTATCGTCACTTGGACCTCGCGTTACGACCAGCGGCCAGGTGATCAGCGGGGCGGGCTCGCCCGGCCAGCAGGTCTGGATCGGCAGCCGGCCGAGATCGATGTCCTCGCCGGTGAGGACGACCTCCTGGCAGGGTGCGCGCGAGATGCTTTTGGGCCGCATCGACAGCGCCGCCTTCACCAGCGGCGCCATCTCCATCGCCTCCTTGAAACCGCCGGGCGGCTCCGGCTGCTTGAAAAAGGCGAGCATGTGGCCCAGCTCCTTCAGACCGTCCGGCTCCCGATCCATGCCCCAGGCGACCCGCTCGATCGTGCCGAAAAGATTGGCGAGCAGTGGCATGTCCGAGCCTTCGACACTCTCGAACAGGACGGCAGGGCCGCCTTCCGCGAGAAGACGGGTTTGAATTTCGGTGATTTCAAGCCTCGGCGAGACCGGGGCGTTCACCCGGACAAGACGACCCGTGCTCTCCAATCGCTCGATAAAATCGCGGAGACTTGAAAACGGCATGAAGTCTCAGGCCGCCTTCCACTTGATCGAGCAGCCCATGCTGGGGATCTGATCCTTCGGTCCGTTGCCGGTCTCCGCGACCTGCACCATGGCGTCGTACAGCTCGCGCACGGCATTGGGTATGGGCATCGTCTTGGAGGCGTCCAGGCGGCCCCTGTATTGCAGCTCCAGGTCCGCGTTGTAGCCGAAAAAGTCGGGGGTGCAGACGGCGTCGTACGCGCGCGCCACCTCCTGGCTTTCATCGAACAGATAGAGAAACGGAAAGTTCTTGGCGTCGGCCAGGCGCTTCATGTTCTCGAAACTGTCATCGGGATAGTTGACCGTGTCATTCGACATGATCGCCACGGCCCCGATGCCGTGGGCTTCCAGATCCCTCACATCGCGGATGATGCGATCGAGCACGGATTTCACATAAGGACAGTGGTTACAGATGAACATGACCAGCGTGCCCTTGGGACCGCTGACATCGTCCAGCGTGTAGTTCTTGCCGTCGGTCGCGATCAGCTCGAAGGGCCTTGCCTTTTCGCCGAAGTTGCAGACTGGAGGGGTGGCCGCCATGTCTTTCTCTCCACCAAAACTGTGAATTCGTGCCGAGAAGCCGTGTTATTTCGACTTCGGCGCTCTATACCTAACGCGGCGAAGAGGGGCTGACGAGGGGCAGAGCCCGATCGACGGGCGTGACCCCGCATTTTCTGAGGATATCGGTCAGGATGAACAGTGACGCGACCGTAGGATCGATCGAGCGGTCGCCGATGCGCGGGCAGTTTGCCTGGGCACTCTATGACTGGGCGAATTCCGCCTTTGCCGCTGTCATCGTCACCTTCGTTTTTGCCACCTATTTCAGCCAGGGCATCGCCACGGACGAGATCAGCGGCACGGTCCAGTGGGGTCGAGCCATGACCATTGCCGCCCTGATCGCTGCGGTGCTCGGGCCGACGCTGGGTGCCATCGCCGATGCCGGCGGTCGGCGAAAACCCTGGATCTTTGTGTTCACTTGGCTCTGCGTGATCGCGACGGCTCTGCTCTGGTATGCCGAGCCGTCGCCGGCCTTCGTGTTCTACACGCTGGTGCTGGTGGTGCTCGCCAATCTCGGCCTCGATATGGCCGGGGTTTTCTATAATGCGATGCTGAGTGATCTCGCCCCGAAGGAGCGCATTGGCCGCCTTTCCGGCTGGGCCTGGGGGCTCGGTTATTTCGGCGGTCTCTCCTGCCTGGTGATAGCACTTTTCGCCCTCGTGCAGACCGACACACCGCTCTTCGGCCTGTCCAAGGAGCAGGCGGAACATGTCCGGGCGACTGGCCCGCTGGTCGCCGTGTGGCTCGCCATCTTCAGCCTGCCGCTCTTCCTTTTCACCCCCGACCGGCCGGCGGCCGGTGGCTCGACTTTTCAGGCAATCGAGCAGGGCATGAGACAGCTCTGGCAGACGGTGAGCAATGTCAGGCGCTATAAGACGGTCGGCCAGTTTCTGCTGGCACGCATGCTCTATATCGATGGTCTGAACACACTCTTCGCCTTTGGCGGCATCTATGCGGCAGGCACCTTCGGCATGGAGCTTGCCGACGTCATCACCTTCGGCATTCTCTTGAACGTCACCGGCGGCATCGGCGCCTTTCTGTTCGCCTGGCTCGACGACTGGTTCGGGCCGAAGCGTGTGATTCTGATCGCCCTCGTCGGCCTGATGATTCTCGGCCTTGCCGCCGTGCTCACCACGTCGGTCACGGTCTTCTGGATCGTCGGTGGGTTGCTCGGCCTGTTCGTCGGCCCGACTCAGGCCGCAAGCCGGACCCTCATGGCCAAACTTGCCCCCGCGGAGCAGCAGACGGAGATGTTCGGGCTCTACGCTCTCTCCGGCAAGGTCACGGCCTTTCTCGGCCCGCTGGTGCTGAGCCTTGTCACCGACTGGGCGGACAGTCAGCGCGCCGGCATGGCGACGATCCTGATCTTCTTCGTGGCCGGTTTTGTCGTGCTTATGTTTTTAAAAGTGCCGTCCGTGTCGCGTCCTGATGGCCACACCACATCTTGACCCATCGGCTCTACAAGTCGGCCCCATTCACACATTCCTAACCCGTCATGGGTATTGTCCGATATGTCTTGCCGGTCCATGCGACCCTGGGAGTCCGAGCCTCGGCCAACCTATATCAGCGGACGGGCGGATTGCCAGGCTCGCATGGAACGGCC
>JBCCIN010000007.1:0-37287 GCA_039028235.1 Pseudomonadota bacterium | reverse complement strand
GCGATCGCATCGAAACCGGAGGAATGACCGATCTTGGCGATCGCGTCCAGGGTCCTGCGGGAACTTCGTTGACTTGCGGTTGAAACTTCGTGGAGGAGATCGTGTAGCGGTGCAGCTGCGTAGCCCTGGGCTGCCGCCACAAGATGAGCATGACTGATGGGGGTGGTGGCGCTGGCGGCTGCGGCATCGATATCAGCTGCGAGCGAGCTCGCGACCTCGTCTTCGCAAAGATGGCGGCAGGTGATCAAGACACCTGCGAGCAGATCGTCGCCGGAGGGCGTGAGGCCGGGGCCGAGACCTAAGAGGCCGGCGATCGGCGGCGGATCGACGGCGCCGTTCGCGAGCCGGCGGGAGAGGTGTTCTCTGAGCGCGTCGATCGGCACGAGGGCGGCCCGTTCGACCGCGTTCAGGACCTGCCGATCGTTGAGGACCAAGCCGAGCAAGCCATCCTCCGGGAGGCTCCGTTCTCTGAGGAGGTCGAGCAGGTGATTCAGGCCTCGTCTCAGGCGTGTGGGGGACGGCGGTATCTGCGGGAGGTCTGGCGCCCAGATCGAGGCGGTCGTCAGATCGATGGTCACGCCGTCATCGCGGCGAAGGCGGCGGGGCGTAGCGGTCCAATGCTGACCGGTCTCGACGCGCAGATCGGTGATGGCGTGGCCGCTCAGACGGATGATCAGCGGTCCGTCAGACAGACATTCGTCGCCGACGGCGATCAAGGGGCCACCGAGATCGAGATAGAAGCTGCGTTCGAAGGCGGCGAAGACGGTTGCCGAGCCGGCACGCGCCACGATCGGCGGAACGAGCAGCCCGATCGAGGCTGCGTCAAGCACCCTGCCGGTCATTGCCCACACCGGCAGCGTGATCGGAGACCGCGGCAGCGTCAACCGCGTCGCCGGCGGCCACCGTCGTGCCGGCCTGACCTTGAAGGGCGAGCTGGGCCTCATCGATATGGCAGATGATCACCTGTTCGCCACCACCTTCGATAAAACGGATCGCGGCGTCGATCTTCGGACCCATGGAGCCTGGCGGAAAGTGGCCGGCGGATCGGTAGGCCTTGAGCTCGGAAAGGCTCACGCGATCGAGCTCGCGCTGCTCGGGTGTACCGAAGTGGATCGCGACCTTTCGGATCGCGGTCAGGATCATCATGCTGTCGATGCCGAGCACGTTGGCCATATGCGCCGAGGTCAGGTCCTTGTCGATGACCGCAGCGACGCCCTCCCGCTCGCCCTTCGGCCCGCGCACGACAGGGATGCCGCCACCGCCGCCCGCGATGACGATGGTGCCGCGCCTGGCGAGCACACGCACAAGCGAGATATCGACGATATGGCGAGGCTTCGGCGACGGCACGACATGGCGCCAGCCGCGGCCGCTGTCTTCCTTCATCAGCCAGCCGAGCTGATCGGCAAGCTGATTCGCCTCACCCTCGGTGAAGAACGGCCCGATCGGCTTCGATGGGTTTTCGAAGGCCGGATCATCCGCATCCACTTCGACCTGGGTGAGGAGGCAGGCGACATGCCGCTCGCTGTCGGCTTTGCGGAGGGCGTTTTCCAGCGCCTGCATCAGGAGATAGGCGATGCCGCCCTGGCTGTGGGCGACGCAGATGTCGAGCGGCATGGGCGCGATGCGATCACGGGTCAGCGCCTGACGCATCAGGATCTTGCCGACCACCGGACCATTGCCGTGGGTGATGATCAGCTCATTGTCCATGAGGGCGAGCGGCAGGAGGGCGAGCGCCGTCTGTTCGGCGATAGCTTTCTGCTCGATCGACGTGCCTTCGATGGTCTCGGGATGGGTCGCATTGCCGCCGACCGCCACCAGCAACCGCGAGGGGATACGCTCGGTCATGGCCGCTTTCCGTCCAAACTCGTGGCCGGGCGGCATAGGATCATGGCCTACGTAAGAGGCCGTCGATTGCGACGGCGACGGCTTCTGCGTTCGAGGACGCCACTCGGACACCCACACGCTCCAGCTTTTCGACCTGTCTCGCTCTCACCTGCGGATCGAGATCGGTGCCGGTGACCGAGGCGACAATCAGGCGGCCTCCCGCAGCAAAGTCGGCAAGCCTCTCGGCAAGATGGCCGGCAGGATCACGGTGTCCGCCATGACCGATCACCACGTCCATGAGGATGACGCCAACCTTGCCGTCCTCAAGCGCCTCCTTCAGCGCCTGGTCGCGGACGGCAGGGTCGATCATCGGATGCGGCCGGCCCTGGGTGTAGCGATCGTCGCCGAGATCGATGAGCTGATGATGATCGTCCCGCTCGACGTCAAACGAGGCGACATCGGCGATCGGAACATTGGACGAGACCTTGATGCCCGCATCGCGCATGATCACCTGGGCTTCGGCGCAAAGCGTGCCGCCGACGAACAGGCCACGGATCTCGGTGCGCTCGCGGATGGCAGCCGTACCGTTGGCTAAAGGATCGATCCTGATGGTGTCTTCGGCTGGTTTCTGACCCAGGGCGAGCCTGGCGGCGTCACGGAGTGTGCGGGCGGCCGTGGCGTTGGCCGGCAGGTCGACCGGCTCGCCGCCGAGAAAGCAGATGGTGAACGACTTGTCGCTTTCGGCAATCCGGCCGGCGATGCGCGCGGCCACCGTCGAGGCGGGCGGCTTCGAGACGATCACGATATGGCGGGTAGCGGGATCGGAATCGAGCATATCCAACGCCATCAGGGTGGTGATACCGCCGACCTCGGCGCGAAGGTCCCGCCCGCCGACCCCGACAGCATGTGAAATGCCGGCGCCATTCTGAGCGATCAGGCAGCTGATTTCCTGAATGCCCGTGCCGGAAGCGCCGATGATGCCGATATCGCCTGACGGCACCTCATTGGCAAAAGCGAGAGGCACACCACCGATGATAGCTGTGCCGCAATCCGGCCCCATCACCAGGAGGCCGGCCTCCCTGCCCTGCTGCTTCAGCGCGATCTCCGCCTCGATCGGAATGTTGTCGCTGAAGATCATGACGTCGAGGCCGCGGTTCAGCGCCTTTCTTGCCTCGGCAGCAGCGTAGTCACCGGGCACGGAGATGAGGGCCAAGTTGGCATCAGGCATGGCCTTGAGACCGGCGCGCAGCGTTTTCGGCTGCCAGGTGTCCACGACACCGCCTCGACTTGCTGGCTGTTCAAGGAAGGACTCGGCGACCTGCAATGCCCGATCTGCGCTGGCGCCGTCGGCGGCGCGGATGCCGATCACCAGATCGCCGGCTGCGGCCGAGTCGCCTGCCGCCGAGAGCAGCCCGGCGTCGGTCATGATCTGTTGGTTCGCAGGAGTTCCCATCATCAGCGCCGCTTCCTCGACGCCATCCAGCGCCGCCAGATCCCTGGAGCAGCGCATCAGCGCCACGCTGTCCATATAGAAGGACGGCTTGACGGCATTGATCACAACACTCATGCCGCCACTCCCATTTCGTCGGCAAGGGCCAGCAGAGCCTGGTTGAAGCAGGCCATCGGCGCCTTCACGACGCCGGCGCCGACCTGGCCGACGCCCGGCTCTTTATGGGCGATCCCAGTGTTGATCGTGGGGGCGATGCCGGTCTCGACCACCAGGCGGATGTCGATGCCCGTGGGCACGCCTGCATAATCAAGCGACGGGATGGTCCATTCCAAGTTTTCGGTGAGCGTGATCTCGCCCATGGCGCGTGTGTAGTTCGCAGCCTCCGATGCGGCTCCGGCGCCAACGAACCCAGCCACAGCGGGTGCTGCCGCCATGGCGAAGCCGCCAAGACCGACGGTCTCGACGATGGTGCTGTCCCCCATGTCCGGATTGGCGTCATCCTCGGTGAAGCCTGGGAAGTAGAGGCCGACCGGCATCTCGACAGGTGCGGTGAACCAGCGATCGCCGGTGCCGCTGACACGAATGCCGAAGTCGGTTCCGTTCCGGCTCATCGCGGTCACGATGGTCGAGCCGTCGATATCGCGCACCGGGTCCATGATCGCCTTGCCCATGACCATGGCAACATTGAGGAAGAACTGATCATTGCCCGCGATGAAATCCAGAATATCGGCGAGATCCTGGTGATCCAGGCCGATGCGCGCCAGAGGCCCCGCGGCAGCACGCAGAAACAGGCCGGAGCAGCCGACATTGCGCTGGTGCATCTCGTCGCCCATGGTCAGCCCGCGGGCGATGATGTTCTTGAGCTCGATGCCGTTGGTGCCACGAAGGGCACGGCCAAGGGCGGGGCCCAGGACATCGCGCAGCCAGCGAAGCCGTGCGCGCACCTCCTCGTCATTGCCGCCAAACCGCATGACCTTGCCGAGACCCTCGTTGATCGTGCAATAGGCGCGATTGCCGAAGGCGCGGTTCTCCACCACCATCACCGGCTGACCGAGCGTGGTCATCCCGGTCATCGGTCCGACGGCGTCGTAGTGATGATTGGGCTCGAAGCCGAACATGCCTTCGGCCGCCATGGTCTGTGCGATCTTGAGATCGGGCGCCCAGCCTTCGAACACGGCAATGCCGGCGACCGCACCGCGCATCGGCCCGCACATGCGATCCCAGTCAATCGGCGGTCCGGCGTGAAGAATGGTGCGATCGCCGAGGGACGGGATCGCTTCCCCGGCCGGCACAACGTCGATCAAGACGGGATCCGCTGCCAGCAGGCGCCGCAGCGCTTCGGCGTTGGACTCTTCAATGGATTCGCGAATGGACACGTCTTGGCCTCAAAGTCCGAGCTTGGAAAGAAGTTCAGCCAGCTTGGGATCACCGCCGGCGGGCGGGCTCCACTGCACCTGCACGACCGGTACGTCCCGATCGGCAAGCTCCTTGGCGAAGCCTTCCAGGCCGACATTGATCACCTTGATCGGCTGAGTCAGCAGGCCGTTTCCGGGTTTTTCCGACATGGTTGGCTCCGTTTCGTGCGTAACGTCGGTTGGGCTAGGTGCTTCAGGCGGCGTCGTAGACGGCATAGGCGGCATCGACGCCGGCGCCCTGCCCGCTCGCATAGCCGTGGCGCCGGAGCACCATCTCAAGGGAAGCCAGGCAGCGCAGGATGTTCGCCTTCCGGCAGACATAGCCCATGGTGCCGATGCGCCAGATCTTGCCGTGCAACGGGCCAAACGAGGTGCCGATCTCGATGCCGAAGTCGTGGAGCATGGCGCGCCTGACCTTCTCGCCGTCCTCGATCGCAGCCGGGATGACCACGCCGGTGACGTTGGGCATACGATGGGCGGGATCGCCGAACAGCTCCAGGTCCATGGCTTCGAGGCCGGCACGGAGAGCCTTGCCGGCGAGCGCATGACGGGCAAAGCCTGCCTCCAGCCCCTCCTCCAGGATCACCCGCGCGCACTCCCGTGCAGCATAGAGCATCGAGGTGCTTTCGGTGTGGTGGTTCAGGCGCTTCTCGCTCCAGTAGTCCATGAGCATGGCGAGGTCGAAATAGTTCGAGCGAATCACCGGGCCGTCGCCATCGACGGCGTCGTCGGGCCGGATCCCGCCTTCGATCTTCTTTCGACGATTGACCACCTGGACGACCCGGTCGTTGAAGGTGATCGGCGAGGTGCCGGGCGGACCGGACATGCATTTCTGCAGGCCGACAGAGACGGCATCAAGGCACCAGGCGTCCACCTCGAGCGGCATGCCACAGATCGTCGCGGTGGCGTCGACATAGAGGAGTACGTCATGCTCACGGCAGATCTTCCCGATCTGATCGAGCGGCTGCGCCATGGTCGTGGAGGTATCGCCTTGGACGCAGGCGACCAGCTTCGGGCGATGTTCGCGGATGGCGGTGCGGATCGTATCTGGCTCGAACACCTGGCCCCATTCGGTGTCGATGGTGACGACATCGGCGCCGACCCGCTCGGAGATTTCCTTCAGGAGGTGGCCGAAGCGTCCGAAGATCGGGATAAGCACCCGGTCACCCGGCGACAGGATCGAGGTCAGGAAGGCCTCGATGCCGGCGCGCGCCGTGCCGTTCACCAGGAGCGCCCAATGGTTCTCCGTGCAGAAGATGCGCCGGTAGAGCGCCATCACATCGTTCATATAGGCGGTGAATTCGGGGTCGAACTGGCCGAGCATGGGTGTCGACATGGCACGCAGGACATGGGGATAGACGTCGACTGGCCCCGGCCCCATGAGCAGCCGGGGTGATGGGTCGAGCGGACCGATCGAAGCCTGGTCGCCTGTTCTGTTCACGATCCCCTCCCCAAGGCCAGCGCGGAACGCGGTCCGGCGCGCTTGCCTTCAATCCGTAGGTTCGCCTCGTTTGTCAAGTCACCTCCAGGTTCGGGATTTTGACATCGAGACGGCGCTGAAGGAGAAGATAGGCTGGCGAAGCGTGCCACAGCACCCAAGGAGGCCGGAGCCCATGACTGCACTGACCCCGATGCCAACAGTCGCCCTGATGTCGCCTGGCGACATGGGTCAGGCGATCGGCGCGCTCCTGAAGCGCCGTGGCGTACGCGTGATCACCGTGCTCGAAGGCCGGTCCGAGCGCACGAAGGAGCTTGCCGGAGCCGCCGGCATCGAAGATATCGGCGATGATGTCGCGCTTGTCGAGAACGCCGACATTCTCCTTTCGGTGCTGGTGCCGTCCGAGGCGGAGACGCTCGCCGTCAGGCTGGCTCCGGCGATCGAGCGTACCGGACGGGCGCTGATCTATGCCGACTGCAATGCGGTTGCGCCAGACACCTCGCAGCGCATCGGCGGGGTGATCGAGGGCGCCGGTGCTCGCTTTGTCGACGCCGGAATCATTGGACCACCGCCGCGTGCGGACAGCAGCCACACGCGTTTCTATGCCTCAGGACGCGATGCCGAGGCGCTGGGCGTCCTGAACGGTTTCGGCCTCGATGTTCGGGTGATCGGTGATCAAGTCGGCCAGGCATCGGCGCTCAAGATGTGCTACGCGGCGCTCAACAAGGGGGCGATTGCGCTCATGACCGGTGTCTCGGTGATGGCGGAACGGCTGGATGTCGCGGACGCGCTTGACGATGAACTCGCCCTCAGCCAGGAGGCAGTGAAGCGACGCATGCATCAGCAGGTGCCAGGCATGGTGCCGAAGGCGCATCGCTGGATCGGCGAGATGGAAGAGATTGCCAAAACCTTTGCCACCGCCGACCTGACTCCTCAGGTTTTTCAAGGGATTGCCGACATTTACCGCTTGGTTGCGGCGCATCCCCTGGCGTCGAGCTCGCCCGAAGATTGGCGAAGGGCGGGTGCTGCCTATGACGAGGTGATCACACGCCTCGCCGAGGGGTGATGAAGAACGCCCGAGCCTCACCGGTCGGGATGGGCTTGAGCGCGCGGGGGTTTTCATCCGAATACATGAAGCCGGAGCGCAGTTGTTAACGCTGGTGTAGAAATCACCTGTGCGGTCACGCTGATTTGTCAAACAACACAAGGACTTGCTATTGTCGTCCGGGTCGCATTGCGGCTAATGTCCGCCGAGTTTCCAGATGATCGATAACGAAGCGCCGAACGAAGACTGTCTTGGGAGATATGCGCGATGGAAGGCTTCTTGTCGCTGCCACGATCCGCGAAAGGCGGACTTGCCGTTCTCTTGGCCGTTGCCCTCCTCGGCTGGGGAATCGTCGCCTATTCCGCCAAACGACAGCATGACGACACCCGCAGCCTGCAGAATGCGCTGGCGACCCTCGATGGCCAGAGTGACCGCGAAGCCGAAGCGACCGCTGAACTGGAGAGCCTGCAACAGCGCCTCACCGCCGCTGAGGGCGAGCTTGCGACAAGCCGGGATGCGGTAGCGACGAGCCAACAGGCAAAGAGCGATATCGAAGCCGCGCTTGCCGAGCGCGAGGCCGAACTTGCCGCTGTTCAGGAGCAGCTCGAGGCCGCGTCGACGGAAGGTGGCGCACTGACGCTGCTCGACGCCGAGCAAGGTGGCGATCAAAGCGCCTCGGCCGGCAGCGAGACGCTTCGTGCGCGCCTGACCGAAAGCATGACATCGCTCAGCGCCGCCAAGGCGATGCTGCAGCAAAAGGAGCGCGAGCTCTCGAAGGCGCAGGCTGCGGCTGAAGCCGCCGCCGCTGAAATCGAGACCCTGCAGGCGGCCGCCGAACAGCGTGATACGCTGCGCGCCAGGCTGACCGATACCATGACCACGCTTAGCGCCAGGAGCGCCACGCTGCAGCAGAAGGAGCGTGGGCTTTCGCAAGCACAGGCAGCTGCCGCCGCGGCCGCCGAGGAAATCGAGGCTCTGAAGTCGGCCGCAGCCGAACGGGACACGCTGCGCGCGCGCCTGACCCAAAACATGACCACGCTGAGCGCGCAGAAAGCCACCGTTCAGCAGAAGGAACGCGAGCTTGCAGCATTGCAGGCCGAACTTGGCGAGGCGACCGCCTCGATCGACACCATGCAGTCGGCGAGCGCCGACCAGGAAGCGGCCGGTCGTTCCCTGGATGCACTGACTGTCAAGCTGGAACGGACCAGGGAGGCGCTGAGCGAAGGGGCCGAATCGCTCAAGAAGAATCAGGAGTCTCTTGCAGCCCAGCAGGCGCGTCTCGAGGAGCTTGAGCAGCAGCAGGCATCGATCGAGACCGCCATCGGTGAGAAGGAAGCCGAGATTGGCGAGCACGATCAAGTGCTTGCGGCTCGCAAGGCAGACATCGAAGCGATCGAGGCCGAGATCGCGGATCTCAGCGCGACCCGGGATGACGGCATGGCCGAGAGCGGCAGCCTCACGGCCGAGCTGGACGGTCTCGAAGAGACCCTGACCGAAAAGCAGGATGTGCTCGCTACCGTCGAATCCGAGCTGGCCAGCCTCGAAGGCGATGTCGCGGCGGCTGAGGCACGGCTTGCTGAGGTCAATGATGAGCTGGCCGAGAAGCAATCGATGGTGAACGTGCAGGACGTCGAGATCCAGGGTGCCGAAGCCAGCTTGGCGGCACTCAAGGCCGATCGTGCCGTTGCCGAAGCTGAGGCGATCGAGCTCAAGACGGCGATCAATCGTCAACAGGCAGCGCTCGATGATCTGGCAGCCCTCAAAGGCGAGATCGATCAGACCAAGGAGGAGCTGGCTGTTCAGACGGCCCTTCTCAGTGACAAGCACCAGGAGATCGACGCGGCCGACAGCCGTCTTCAGGAGATCAGAAAGGCGTCGACAAGAGGATCGGCGCCGACGCAAACGCTTCCCAAGATAGCGATCGCGGATCTGACCGGGGACAGCCTGGCAGTCTTGCCGATCGATCCGATGCAGACGCCCATGCCGGTGCAGACAGACCGCGGCATTCGCCTGACACTTGTGCATTTCGATCTGGGCAGCGCTGAACTGACGCCGGGCGCGATGCGTCGCGCAAAGGAAGCGGCGGCTTGGATAAAGCAGCAGGGCATCGATCAGAAGATCAGACTGGTGGGCTCGACTGATACCATCGGCACCAAGGAGGACAATCTGGTGCTGGCCAGAGAGCGAGCGCAATCGCTCCTGAAGGTGTTCGCCGACGAGGGCATCGATCCTGCTCAGATCGAGCTGATTTCCCAAGGCGAAGCCGGTGGCACCGAGACGATCGCCGATCAGACCGCCGAACCGCTCAATCGCTGTGTTGGGGTCTTCCTCGGCGACGGCTGATGGCCGAAACGGTCGCCCGACCTCGTCTCCACATCCGCCGCCCAAGACTTGAGCAGCCCCCCCTGTAGGGGCTACTTTAGGGGAATGGCGGTGCTCGTCCGCCGATCGGACTTCTCGAATGGAACGGCATGACGATGCGCTATGAACGCCCAGAAACCCTTGACGCAGCGATCGCCTTGCTGGCCGACGCCCCGACGCGCACGCGTATTCTCGCCGGCGGCACCGATCTTCTGGTGCAGCTTCGCGCCGGCATGATCGAGCCGGACCTGGTGGTCGATATAAAGGCCATACCGGAGATGCGCGCGATCACCGCAGAAGACGGTGGCTTTCGGATCGGTGCTGCGGTCGCTGGCGCCGAGCTTTCCGAACATCCCGAGGTCAAGAAGCTTTGGCCAGGCGTGGTCGAGGCGGTCGATCTGATCGGCTCCACCCAGATCCAGGGTCGCTGCACCATGGTCGGGAACCTTTGTAACGCTTCGCCAGCAGCGGATAGCGTGCCAGCCATGATCGCGGCCGGCGCGGCCGTGCGTATCGTGGGACCAAGCGGGACCCGAGAGCTACCGGTCGAAGAGGTGGTGACCGCGCCAGGTCAGACAGCGCTTGGCGATGGAGAATTCGTGACGTCGGTGTTTCTGCCCGCGCGTAGCGGGCGTTCGGGCGATGCCTATTTGCGCTTTATCCCGAGGACCGAGATGGACATCGCCGTGGTTGGCGCCGGGGTCAGTGTTTCCCTTGATGAGAGCGGCACCTGTACGGCAGCCCGTGTCGGTCTCGGCGCCGTCGCCGCCACTCCCCTCCTCGTTCCGAACGCCGCCGCAGCCCTTGTCGGCACGAGGGTCGACGAGCAGGCTCTAGCAAGGCTTGGATCGGCCGCCTCGGCCGTTTGTCGGCCAATAGATGATAAGCGGGGGACGATTGAATATCGTACAAAGGTGGCGGGCGTGCTGGCGAAGCGAGCAGCCATAATTGCGCGCGATCGCGCCAACGGGATTGCCGCGACCGGGGGAGCGCACTGATGGCCAAGATCCATGTGACCACAGAGATCAACGGTGACGAAGTCGAGTTCCTTTGCGAGCCTGACCAGACGCTACTGGATGTATTGCGCGATGAGCTGAACCTCACCGGCTCCAAGGAAGGCTGCGCGTCTGGCGACTGCGGTGCCTGTTCCGTCATGGTCGACGACCGATTGGTCTGCGCTTGTCTGGTCCTCGGCGCGGAGGCCGAGAGCACGAGCATCGAGACCATCGAGGGCATGGCGGACGGCGAGGAGCTGCATCCGCTGCAGCAGAAGTTTTTGGAGCATGCCGCCTTGCAATGCGGCGTCTGTACGCCAGGTTTTCTCGTAGCGGCCAAGGCGCTCCTGGAAAAAAATCCGGATCCGAGCGAGACCGAGGTTCGTTATTGGCTTGCCGGCAATCTCTGCCGCTGCACCGGTTACGACAAGATCATTCGCGCGGTCATGGATACCGCAGCCGACATGAGGGGGAGCTGAGGATGGCCACCGCTCTTAAGTTCGATCAGCCCAATGGTGAAATGAAGTGGATCGGCACACGTCCGGTACGTCCGGATGGTGTTGACAAGGTCACAGGACGCGCGAAGTTCGGCGCCGATATGAGCCTTCCCGGCATGCTCTTCGGCAAGGTCCTGCGCTCGCCGCATGCCCACGCGCGGATCAAGAGCATCGACACGTCGAAGGCCGCGGCGCTTCCCGGCGTGAAGGCTGTTGTTACACGTGACGATTTCCAGGACATGCCATCCGAGATCACGCCGGCCGGTGAGATGCTGATCAACTACCGGGACGTCATGCGCAACGTCATGGCGCGGGACAAGGCGCTCTATGAAGGCCATGCCGTTGCTGCAGTCGCCGCAACTTCGAACAGCATCGCCCGGAAGGCGCTTGATCTCATCGAGGTGGATTACGAAGTGCTGCCGCACGTTATCGACGTGATGGACGCCATCAAGCCCGACGCGCCTGTTCTGCACGATGATATGTTCACCGAAGGTGTCGAGCCCAAGCCGGCGACGGCTTCGAACGCGTCGAAGCGGGTCGAGTTCACGCTTGGAGATGTCGACAAAGGCTTTGCTGAGGCGGATGTGGTGGTCGAGCGTGTCTTCGACACCAAGCCCGTGCATCAGGGATATATCGAGCCCCATGCCTGCGTCGCCAGCTACAGCGAGGACGGTCAGGCGGAGCTGTTTGTCTGCACCCAGGGGCATTTCATCGTGCGCACCCACTGCGCGCGCCTGCTCGGCATGGACGTCGCCAGCCTGAAGGTGACAGCCTCCGAGATCGGCGGCGGTTTCGGCGGCAAGACGGTCGTTTATCTCGAACCGGTCGCCCTGATGCTCTCCAAGAAGTCGCGAAAACCGGTCAAGATGCAGATGACGCGGGAAGAGGTGTTCAAGGCGTCCGGCCCGACCTCCGGTGCCCATATGCGCATCAAGATCGGCGCCACCAAGGACGGCAGGATCACTGCTGGTGAGGCCGAGCTTTACTACCAGGCTGGCGCCTTCCAGGGCGGCCCGATCGGACCCGGCGCCATGTGCGCCTACGCCCCCTATGACCTCGAAAACGTCAAGGTGGTGGGCTTCGACATCGTTACCAACCGCCCCAAGGTCGCGGCTTATCGGGCCCCTGGTGCGCCGATCTCGGAATATGCCGTCGAGAGCGTTGTGGACGAGGTGGCGAAGAAGCTGGGCATCGACCCCATCGACTTCCGTCTGAAAAACGCCGCCAAGGAAGGCACGCGCACGGCCTATGGGCCAAAACTTGGCCCTGTTGGACTTATCGAGACGTTAGAGGCAGCGAAAGCGCATGACCACTACAAAGCGCCGCTGGGCGCCAACCAGGGCCGCGGCACGGCCTCGGGCTTCTGGTTCAATATCGGCGGCGAGACTTCGACCACGATCAACGTCAATGAGGACGGCACGGTCACGCTGATCCAGGGCACGCCCGACATCGGCGGCTCACGCGCGTCCAATGCGCTGATGGCGGCGGAGGCGTTCGGCATCGACTATGACAAGATCCGCCCGATGGTCGGCGACACCGCAGCACTCGGCTACACCTTCCTGACCGGCGGGTCGCGGGCGACGCTCGCTAATGGCGTGACCACGCGCGAGGCGGCGAATTCGGCGATCACCGAGATGTGCAAGCGCGCCGCCAAGATCTGGGAGATCCCGGAGGACGCGGTGAAGTGGGAAAACGGTGCTGCCGTGCCCGCCGGTGACAACGCCGGCAAATTCGATCCCATGTCCATGGCCGAGATCGCCAAGATCGCTGGCAAGACCGGGGGGCCGATCGCCGGCCACGCGCACATCAACGTGCAAGGCGCGGGGCCGAGCTTCGGCACCCATATCGTCGACGTCGAGGTGGATAAGGAGACCGGCAAGGTCGACATCCTCCGCTACACCGTGATCCAGGACGCCGGCAGGGCGGTGCATCCGTCTTATGTCGAAGGCCAGTATCAGGGCGGCGCGGTCCAAGGCATCGGCTGGGCGCTGAACGAGGAGTATATCTACGGCGAGGACGGGAAACTCCAGAACGCGGGCTTCCTCGACTACCGCATTCCGGTGGCCTCGGACGTGCCGATGATCGACACGGTGATCGTCGAAAAAACCAACCCCAAGCACCCCTACGGCGTCCGCGGTGTCGGCGAGACCCCGATCGTCCCGCCCATGGCGGCGATCGGCAATGCGATCGAGCAAGCCACCGGCATCCGCTTCACGGAGCTGCCTATGTCGCCGCCCAAGGTGCTGAAGGCGCTCGACGAGGCCAACGGCGCAGGCTGAACATGGCAAGGGTCGTGCTCACAAGAGCGCTCCGCAAGTTCGCCGACGGCGAGGCGGAGTTCGAGCTCGACGTCAGCACGATCCAGGCCCTCTTCCGCGAACTCGGCGAGCGCTATCCGGCGATGAAACGCCATCTCGATGAGGGTGTGGCCGTCGCCATCGACGGCCAGATCTACCAGGACGCCCTGTTCGAACCCATCCCCGAAGACAGCGAAGTTCACGTCATCCCCCAAATCGCCGGCGGGTGAACGCAGCGCGTTCAGGCTGAACTTTGGGGGCGTGATGTTGAGCTTGGATGCGCGTCGTCAGGTCATCTCCATCAGCGCGACCAGCCTTCAGCCCCAAGTCCAGCCAGCAAGGGCCGCCTGCGTGCCTCAGAAGACGATGACCTGACGCACCTCCGAGCCATCGGCCAGGCGATCGAAGGCCTCATTCAAGTCCTCCAGGGCGATGCGGCGGCTGATCAGCTTGTCGACGGGGAGGTCGCCACGTCGGAAGAGATCGATGTAGTGGGGAATGTCGCGCTCGACCACGCAGGAGCCGAGATAGCTGCCTTTGATGGTCTTTTCCTGGGCGACCAGGTTGACGTGCTGGATGGAAAATTTCTTGTCGGGATGGGATAGGCCGCTGGTGACGGTGGTGCCGCCCATCCTGGTGATGGCGTAGGCGAATTCCATCGCCTGGACGCTGCCGACGCATTCGAACACGTAGTCGTAGCCGCCGGTTTTCTCGACGATCGCCTCTTCCCGGGGATCGAAGACCTCGCTCGCTCCCAGCGCCTCTGCCCTGGCACGTTTCTCGGCGAGGAGATCGAAGCCGGCGAGGGTCGACGCACCCGCCGCCTTGGCACCCATCAACGCAGCCAAGCCGACGCCGCCGAGGCCGACCACCGCGGCCTTTGCACCATTCGGCATCGCCGCCGTGTTCATGACGGCGCCGACGCCGGTGATCACGGCGCAGGAGAACAGTGCCGCGTCTGCGAGCGGCAGGTCGCCGTCGACCTTGACCAGGGAGCTTTGATCGGCGATCGCATATTGGGCAAAGCAGGAGACGCCGACCTGATGGAAGAGTGGTTTGCCGCCCTTCGACAAGCGCTTCGCGCCGTTCAGTAAGGTGCCGGAGGCATTGGTCGAAAAACCCTTTTCGCAGAGGGAGGGCCGGCCCGATCGGCACATAGCACATGCGTCGCAATGGGGCATGAAGACGAAAACAACATGGTCGCCGGATGCCAAGTGCTGAACCCCCTCCCCCACCTCTTCGACCACGCCGGAGGCTTCATGGCCCAGCACCATCGGCATGGGCCTCGGCCGGTTGCCGTTGACCACGGAAAGATCGGAGTGACAGACGCCGGCGACCGCGACCTTGACCAGGACTTCGCCGGGACCTGGCGGGGCGAGATCCACCTCTTCGATCCTGACAGGCTGCGTTTTCTGATAGGGCCGCTCAGCGCCCATCTCGTAAAGGACCGCGGCTTTGATCTTCATGATTTTCTCCGGCGCTGACCACGCGTAACGGAAGTTTAGCCCAATGCCGGGAAAAATCGATGCGGGAGGTGCCTATTTCGCAGCTGGCGCTGGCTGGGCCGCGCGACGTCACCGCTCCAGGCTGGTGGTCGGTATGGTCTGCGTGTTCAGTGAATTGCCGACCTGCTGCAGCAGATTTTCGAAGCCGGAAGCCGCCTTTTTCAGACCGTCGCCGACATCCTCGGCGATCTGGCTGCCACTGACTCCCAGCGGATCGACATGCTCGCCATCCACCAACACCTCATAGTGCAGGTGCGGCCCGCTCGACCGGCCGGTCGTGCCGATATAGCCGATGACCTGGCCTTTCGTCACCGTCATGCCAGGTGTCAGGCCGAGTTCGAAACGATCGAGATGAGCGTAGGCGGTGACCACATTGGTGCCATGCTTGATGCGACTGAGATTGCCGAAGGTGCCTTGCACACCTTGTGAAAGCAGAGTCCCGTCGGCGGCCGCAAGCACGGGCGTGCCGATCGGTGCCGCCAGATCGATGCCGCGATGGGGTTGATTCGCGCCGGTAATCGGATGCCGCCGCATGCCATAGCGCGAGGTGAGCAGAGCACCCTCGGTCGGATTCTTGAGAACGGCCAATGTCTGGCCTGCTCCCGTGTTCAAAAGGAGATCGCCGGAGATCCGATCACCGATCTCACCGAAGGTGCAGGCGCCGAGAGCAATGGTCAGAAGGAAGGGAACGAAGAACGGACGACGAAGCGACAAGAGGGCCATGAAGACACTTCCAGAATGCAAAAGGCAATCAAAAGAACGATCGAAAGATCGCATTGATATTTGACGCATATTTGATGGAAAATCGTCGTACTGGCTCATCGTCGCATAAGCAAGAGCCGGGCGCCTTCTTTTCGCTACTCAGGAGAAAATTTCCGGCAGGTCGGTCCGACCATCCCGAACCCGAGATGGCATGCGCTCGCTCGAAGCGGATCAGCGACCCGCGGCTTTGCCCCAGCTGTCGCGCAGGCCGATGGTGCGGTTGAACACGAGCGCGTCAGGCCGGCTGTCCGAATCGATGCAGAAATAGCCCTGACGCTCGAACTGCACGGCTTTGCCAGGCACCGCCTTAATGAGCGATGGCTCGAGCATGCAGCCGCTCAGCACCTCGAGGGAGTCATTGTCGATATCCTCGAGAAAATTGCGATCACGGCCGGGGATGGGCGCGGTAAACAGCGGTTCGTACAGCCGGACCTCTGCCGGGATGGCATGGCGGGTGGATACCCAGTGAAGTGTGCCCTTGACCTTTCGCCCATCAGGGGAGTCGCCGCCCCGGGTCGCGGGGTCATAGGTGCATCTGATCTCGATCACCTCACCATCGGTATCTTTGATGACATCCGTGCAGGTGACAAAATAGGCGGAGCGCAAGCGCACTTCCCGGCCCGGGCCGAGGCGGAAGAATTTCTTCGGCGGACCCTCCATGAAATCGGTGCGCTCGATATAGAGCTCCTTCGAGAACGGCACCTCCCGAGTACCGGCTTCGGGGTCCGGGCCGTTGGCAACGGTCATCTCCTCGACCTGGTCGTCCGGATAGTTCTCGATCACCAGCTTGAGCGGCCGCAGCACGGCCATGCGGCGAAGGGCGTACCGGTTCAGATGATCACGCACGCAATGGTCGAGCAGTGCCGGCTCGATCAGGTTTTCGGACTTCGCGATCCCGACCGCTTTGGCGAACTCGCGCACGGCCTCGGGCGGCACGCCGCGGCGGCGAAGGGCCGAGAGCGTCGGCATACGGGGATCATCCCAGCCTTGGACGATGCCGTCCTCAACGAGCTGACGAAGGCGCCGCTTGCCGAGCGAGATGCCGCTATAGCCGACGCTGAGCTTAGCGAATTCGTACTGATGCGGCCGTGCATTGGTCGGGAGGTTGTCGACCAGCCAGTCATAGAGTGGGCGGTGATCTTCGAACTCCAGCGTGCACAGCGAATGGGTCACGCTCTCGATGGCATCGGACTGGCCATGGGCGAAGTCGTAGGTGGGATAGATGCACCAGGCATCGCCGGTGCGCGGATGACGGGCATGCAGGATGCGGTACAGCACAGGATCGCGCATGTTCATGTTGCCGGACGCCATGTCGATCCTGGCGCGCAGCACGCGCTCGCCGTCCTTGAACTCGCCCGCCCGCATACGCTTGAAAAGATCAAGGCTCTCGGCCGCCGGCCGATCCCGGTAAGGGCTGTTGCGACCGGGCTCCTTCAGAGTACCGCGATACTCCCGAATCTCGTCCGCAGACAGATCGTCGACATAGGCCTTGTCGTTCTCGATCAGGTGGACGGCCCATCCGTAGAGCTGCTCGAAATAGTCGGAGGTGTAGTAGAGATGCTCACCCCAGTCATAGCCGAGCCAGCGCACATCCTCGATGATCGCGTCGATATATTCCTGCTCTTCCTTGGTGGGATTGGTGTCGTCGAAACGGAGGTTGCAGCGGCCGTCGAACTCTTCAGCGATGCCGAAGTTCAGGCAGACGGACTTGGCATGACCGATATGCAGATAGCCGTTCGGCTCCGGCGGAAATCGCGTGACGATCTCCTCGACCCGGCCCTCAGCCAGATCGGACCGAATGATCTCCCGAATGAAATCCCGGCGGCCCTCGTCCTCGGCCGCCAACGCCGCTTCGCCCATATCGCTCGAACGCTCCTCGTGATGCACCGCCGTCGGATGGTCCGTCGACTTGGGCCTCTATCTGCCACAGTCGCGAGTGGCCGCCAAGTCGCGTGCCACTGAAGGAACCAAACACAGGTATTCCTAACTGGTCGCTCGCACGGAAAACGCGTGCGGCCGCAAAACGACGATAGCTTGTCCTTTCGAAGGTCGTGTGTCGGTGCCGGCTCATGTTCACCATGTCCGCCCATCATGTTGTCATCAAAACCGACACTGTTGCAGATTGTGAGCTCGATGCTGGCGGCATTTGCAACATGCTTCATCGAAAGCCGATGTCATGGTGACGCGCAGCGGGAAGCCAAGCCCATGAAGCCTTCAATCTACAAGATCACCTGCGAAGCCCCTGGTACGCTTTTCATCATGCCGAAGCCGTCCGGCGATTGGCTTGATGATGATATCGCCGCCTATCGGACGGCGGGGATGGACAACGTCGTGTCCTTGCTAACCACAGATGAAGCGCATGATCTCAGCCTGCAGAACGAGCGTGCTTCGTGCGAAGCGCAGAGCATCGATTACGTTCAATTCCCGATCGTCGATCGGGGTCTGCCTGACAGCAGAGCTTTCTTTGAACTGGTCACCAACGTGCGAGAGAATCTCATTGGCGGCCGAAATGTCGGCATCCATTGTCGGGCTGGAATTGGCCGCTCAGGCATGCTGGCAAGCTGCGTTCTGGTCAGTCTCGGTTTGACGGCGGATCAAGCCGTTGCCGCTGTCAGCCAGGCCAGAGGCGTCGACATTCCTGACACGGAAGAGCAGTTGGATTTTGTCCGCGGCTTCGCATCAATGGCACGCGGCCGGTGACGGCTTGACTTGGATCTGCGGGTCAAATGTCTATCGATGGGTCGATGTCCTTGGCTGCGTGTTGCAGCCAGCCCCCGGTGCCACTTCGCTTGGCGCGACCCACGATTTCCTCGAAAAGCTCATCGATACCCTCTCACTCTCGATCGAGACGGCCAAGCGCCAGGGGGACATTGTGAAACAAGTCCGCGATCTTGAAGAAGCCTTTGCTGTCCTTGCCTTCGTGAGCAGCCATTCGGATATCGATAATGCCTCCATGAAATCTGCTACAAAATCTAAGGCGCAAAGGCCAAAGGAATTCAATCCTGAATTTAATTGAAACAAACCGCAATGTTCAGCTTGAAATTGGCCGAAGTGAGTCCGGTGGTAGTGACGATTGACCAAAGTCCAGCACCGCTTTCCGTCCCTCATAGATCGCGTAGGGAGCCTGACGCGGGGCGACGCAATCACCGATGTTTTTGATTAGGAGGCCGGAATCGCCAAGTTCGCGCGCGAGGCTGTTCTCCGACCGGTTGACGGTGGCCAGCACCAGGCTGTCGGCGGGAAGCTGACGTTCGCTGTCGTCAAGCAGCGAGATGATGCGCGCACTCTCCCCTGTCCACTCGAGAATGCCGCTCTCCGTCACGAAGGCGACGCCGAGGACGGCGAGGCGGCGGCGGAGGGGGAAGTCCGCGGTCGTGCGCTGCAGTTCCTTGCCGATCATCGGATCGGGAGTGACGATGGTGACCTTCTTGCCCATCTCGGCGAGATGCCAGGCTGTGCCCGCACCTCGCCAATTGCCGCCCTCGTCCAGGACGATGACGTGATCGCCGAGCTTCGCCGAGCGACTCATCACCTCCTCCGGCGACCAGACACCACCCTTTTCGATACCCGGCAGTTGGGGCAGATGGGGGAGTGCGCGTTGGAAACCGTCGGCATCGGGCTGCGAGCCGGTCGCGAGGATGACATGATCGGGTGCTGCCGCGATCACCTCGTCCGCCTCGACATAGGTGTTGCGCTCGACCTTGACCTGCAGTTTCGAAAGCTGTCGTTCGTACCAGGCAAGGAGGTCGAGGATCTGCCCGCGACGCGGCTGCAGACCGGCGAGGCGGAACTGTCCGCCGAGGTCGGCCGCCGCTTCCATCAGCGTCACCTGGTGCCCACACTCTGCCGCGACCCGCGCCGCTTCGAGGCCCGCAGGACCGCCACCGACGACCAGGATGCGCCTCGGTCGATCGGTCCGGGAAAAGCGGTCGCCGCTCCATTGCCACTCGCGGCCGACCGAGGGGTTGACCAGGCAGGAGATCCAATAGTCGCGGGAACGCCGTCCCCAGCACATCTGGTTGCAGGAAAGGCAGCCGCGGATGTCGTCCGCCCGCCCTTCGCTCGCCTTGTTGACCAGGTGAGGATCGGCGATCTGCCCCCTGACGATCGAGACCAGATCGGCGGCACCGGAGCCGAGCACGGCTTCGGCATTGTCGGGCGTGCGGATATGGCTTTCCGCGGTGATCAGCGCGTGACTGACCGCGGACTTGAGCTCGGCTGCGAGATCGACGCCGAGCTTTTCCGGGTAGAGGAAGGTCGGCATGATCTTGAACATATCGAAATAGCTGCCGGAGCCGCAGGTGACGTAGTCGACCAGCGCGTCCCTGTCATGGAGAGCGATGATCTCGGTCATCGACTCCCTGGTCAGCGCGACGTCGACATCCGGCTCGTCGTTGACCGCAAGGCCAATGATGAAGTCCTCGCCGCAGAGCTTTCTGATACGGGTGATGATCTCGCGCGAGATGCGGGTGCGATTTTCGAGGCTACCGCCCCACTGGTCGTCCCGACGGTTGGACCAGGGTGTCCAGAACTGATCGAGCAGGCCGTGATAGGCTGCCCAGACCTCGACACCGTCGAAGCCCGCTTCTTTGCAGCGCCGAGCGGCCTGCACATAGCTCTCGATCGTCTCCCAGATCTCGGCCTCGGTCATGGCGTGGCTGCCGTCGCTGTCGTGATAGCTCGGCAGGCCGGATGGCGACCAGGCGGCGTGATAGGCATTGTCGGCATCGCCATGCTGACCGACATGGTAGAGCTGCTGCAGGATGACCGCACCTTCCGCCTTCACCGATTCGGTGATCTTTCTGAAATGCGGGGTGACCCCGTCGTCCGAATGGCGGAAATTGCCGCGGGTCAGGACGGCGGCGGCATGCACCGGCATCGGCTCGATGACGATCATCGCCGCCCCGCCGAGCGCGCGTTCGACGTAATAGGCCTTGTGCTGCTCGGTCGGCAGGCCGTCCGCGGACATATTGGCGGTATGCGCGCCGAACACCACGCGGTTTCTGAGCTTGTGACCGCGCAGATCGATTGGGGAGAACAGGCGCGGATAGGGCGTGTCGATGGGGTTTGGCTGTTCCATCACGTTGATCCTGCTTGACGGCCGCGATTGCTCTCATCCTTTCGCCGGGTTGTGGCCAACGTCAATCCTGACGCCTAAGCTCCAGCGGCACCAAGGGCTCGGATGCGAGATTCGTCTTTGCCTGAGCGGGCGGCCAATCTATTGTGCACATAATGTATACGACAGCCTGGGAAGAGATTCATGTCGGCACGGTCGAAACGTAGAGGGCGGGATGCCAGGCGCGAGGTCAGGACGGCGCCGCGGCGCGACATGCTGCCGCCGCTTAAGCGTGGTCTGCCGCTGGTCGAGCCGATGTCGCCCGAGCAGATCGAGCGGATCGATCGGGCGTCGATGGCCATTCTGGAAGAGGTGGGCGTCATCTTTCGTGATCCGATCGCGCTCGAGGACTGGACACGCGCCGGTGCGGATGTTCGCGGCGAGCGGGTCCATCTCGATCGTCACCTGGTGCGGGAGCTGATTGCCTCCATCCCCTCTGACATCACGCTTCACGCCCGCGACCCGGAGAAATCGGTCGAGCTTGGCGGCAGCGCCTCCATCTTCGTGCCGATGACCGGCGCACCTTATCTGCGTGATCTCGAAGATGAACGCCGAGCCCCCACCCTCGACGACCTCGCCATGTTCCACAAGCTTGCGCATATGGCCCCTGCCCTGCACTCGTCCGCCCATCACATCGTCGAGCCGATGGATCATCCGGTAGCGCATCGCCATCTGCGCATCACCTATTCCTCGATGAAGCATTCCGACAAGACCTTCATGGGCATGACCACGTCCGGCAAGAATGCCGAGGACGTGCTCGACATGTGCGCGGTTCTATTCGGTTCTGATTTCATGGAAGATCACCCGGTGGTCACCGGAAATTGCAACGGCAACTCGCCGCTCGTCTGGGACGCGACCATGCTCGGCGCGATGCGGGCGTTTGCCAGGCGAAACCAGCCGGTGCTGTGCTCGCCCTTCGTGCTCGGCGGCGCCAACACACCGGCCTCGACAGCGCCGGCGGTTGCGCAGCTCAATGCGGAAGCACTCTCGGCGCTTGCCTATACCCAGGTTATCCGAAAGGGCGCGCCCGCGATTTACGGCCATTATCTCTCGACCGTCTCGATGCAGTCCGGTGCGCCGATGGCGGGCACGCCCGAGATCAGCCTGATGAACTTCATGATCGGCCAGATGGCGCGGCATTACGACGTTCCCTGGCGCACCTCCAACACGCTCGGCGGGGCCAAAACCTTCGACGCCCAGGCCGGCTACGAAAGTGCCTCGACCATGATGGCGGTGCTGATGGCGGGCGCCAACTATCTCTGGCACTCGGCCGGCTGGAACGAGGCGGGCATGCATTGCTCCGTCGCCAAATTCGTGGTCGACGCGGAGCAATGCGCCATGGGCTACCGCATGGCCGAGGGGATCCGGTGGGACGATTTCGACGAGGCGCTCGCTGCGGTGCGCGATGTCGGCCCCGGTGGCCACTATCTCGGCCACCCGCACACGCTTGAGAATTTTCAACGCGCCTTTTTCATGCCGGAGCTGTTCGACAACAATTCCATCGAACAATGGATCGCCGATGGTTCCAAGGATATTACGGCGCGCGCCCTGGAGCAGGCAAAGAAGATGCTCGACGAATATGAGGAGCCGGCGCTCGATCCGGCCAAGGACGAGGCCCTTTGGGATTACATCAACCGGCGCGAACGTGAGATTCCAGCGGTCGACGCGCTGAATGAAGAGTACTGAACCGCATCGGTCACAGCACGGCCAGAAGCGCTGCTACATCAACTCTCCGGCGGTGCCCCGCCCTCTTTGGTGCGTTTCGCGATGAACGCATCCAGTTCCTCGACGCGGGCGGGATCGACCTTCGGCGGCTCGAAATCGCGCAGCACCTGCTTCCAGATACCGTTGGCGCGTTCGGTCGCTGTCCTGGCGCCGTTCTCGGTCCATTGACCGAAATTGGACCAGTCCGAGACGAAGGGCGCATAGAACGCGGTTCGGTAGCGTTCCATCGTATGGGCGGTGCCGAAGAAATGCCCGCCTGATCCCACTTCCTTGATCGCTTCGAACGCGAGCTCGGCCTCGTCGAACGGGACCGGCTGCATCAATTCGGCCATCTGCTGCAGCATCTCGATGTCGATGATGAATTTCTCCATCGAGCCGGTGAGCCCCCCCTCGACCCATCCGGCGGCATGCAAGACGAGATGAGCGCCACCGAGCGTCGCTCCCCAAAGCGCCATCTGGCTCTCATAGATCGACTGCGCATCGACACAGTTCGAGGCAGATGGCATCGAGGATCGCCAGGGGATGTCGACGAAGCGCGCAAGCTGGCCGCTGGCAAAGGCGGCGCGCACATTTTCCGGCGTGCCGAAAGCAGGCGAGCCCGACTTCATGTCGACGTTCGACGTAAATGCACCATAGACGACCGGGGCACCTTCGCGCGTGAGCTGGGTGACGACCAGGGCGGCGAGGAATTCCGCATGCTGTTGCACGAGCGCGCCGGTGACCGTCACCGGCGCCATGGCACCGGAGAGCGTGAATGGCGTGATCACGGAGGGCTGGCCGGCCTTCGCAAAGTCGATCAGCCCCTGCAGCATCGGGATATCGAGGATCAGCGGCGAGTTGGTGTTGATCACCGTGTAGACACAAGGCGTCTCCGCGAACTCGTCCTCTGAAAGACCACGCATGATGCGCATCATCTGGAACCCGTCCCGAACCTGCGGCGCGCCGCGACTGAACAGGAAGGGCAGCTTGCGGGACAGCACCAGTTGCGCGCGCATCGTCGCGTAGTGGCGGTGTTCCGGCGGGACGTCCTGCGGCTCCACATTCGGACTCTGGACGTGCATGACGTCGTAATGCTCGGCGAGGCGGATGATGTTCTCGCAGGCCTCAAGGGTGCCCGGGCGCTTACCCTCGTCGAGATCCGAGATGTGCGGCGCGCCACCGACTGGGCACCAGGTGACTTGCCGGCCGCCCCATGTGACCGAGCTGTCCTCGTCCGCACCTTGCATCCTGATGGACGAAGGTGCCGAGCTAATGGCCTGCTGCACCAGAGCACGGTCGAAGCGCGCCATCATCGTGGCCTCATCGACGTCGACACCTCCTTGTCTCAGGAGCTCTCTCGCTTGAGGCAACAGGACCTTGACGCCAAGCTCTTCGAGAACGCGAAGTGCGGTTTGATGAATCTGCTCGATCTGGTCATCGGCGTAGACCCGAGCGGGCTCGAATGGATTGACCAGATGCCTGTAATCGACGGGACGTTCAACCGATGCCGGCGCCGCTTCCTGCGCGCGACGGCCTCGGCGTTGTCGGCGATCGCCGGGCATCGGCGTTCTATCCGCGCATCCGGGCACCTGTTGGATCATGCGGGCTTGGCTCAATGATGCGTGCGCCACGCTCGACGCCGACGATATGCGTGGTCAGCTCGGACCCGACCGCGGCGTGGCCCGGCTCGATCAGCGCCATCGCCAGGCTCTTTTGCACCGTATGGCCATAACCGCCCGATGTGATGAAACCGACCCGCTTGCCATCCTTCCAGACCGGCTCGAACCCGGATGCATCGGCATCGTCCGCATCGACTTCGAGCGTCACCAGTTGTTGCGGGGCCGTGCCACCATCACGTTCGGCCCGCGCGGCCTCGTCCCCGATGAAGCCCGGCTTGTCGAACGCGATCCAGCGGTCCATGCCGGTCATACCAGGCGTGTAGCCCTGGGTGAATTCGGCGCTCCAGATGCCGAAGCTCTTCTCAAGCCGAAGCGAGTTCAGGGCGTAGTAGCCATATTCGCGAATGCCCTGTGGTGTCCCGGCTTCGAGCAGCATGTCGCGAAGCGTGATGTGTTCAGCAGCGCCGCAATTGATCTCGTAGCCGAGTTCGCCCGCAACCGACAGACGAGCGACCTTGGCGCGGATCAGTCCGATGTCGAGCACCGCGCAGCCCATGAACGGCAATGCATCGTGGCTGACATCCTGATGTGTGAGCGAGGCGATCACCTCGCGCGACTTCGGACCTGAGAGCGAGAAGCCGACCGTCGCATCGGAGATGTCACTGATCGAGACCCCGCTTTCCAGGTGATCCTGGAACCAGCGCATATGCCACTGGCGGAGATAGTAGGAGCCCATGATCCACCAGGAGCCGTCACCCCAGTTGAAGACGGTCAGATCGCCTTTGAGACGGCCGTCGGGGCCGAGCATCGGCGCCAGGCGCCCACGCCCGGGTTTCGGCAGACGTCCGGCGGTCAGCCGATCGAGCCAGGCCTCGACGTGCGGCCCTGTAGCCTCGAATCGTGAAAACCCTGATGTGTCGAGCAACCCGACACCGTCGCGCACCGCATGGCACTCTTCGGCGACGATGGGAAACGCGTTGGAGCGTTTGAGCGTCGGTGTCTCTTCGAAGTTCGTTGGTGCAAAGACCAGCGGGATCTCGAGCCCCCAGCTGCAGCCCCAGATGGCGCCTGCAGTGTTCATGGCGTCATAGGCCGGCGCCTTCTTCAGGGGCCGTCCGGCGGGCAGCTGCTCGTTCGGATAGGTCATGACGAAACGGCGCGAATAGAACTGCCCCGTGGTCTGCTTGATATATTCGCGGTTCGAGGTGAACGGGCCATAACGCGCGATGTCCATCGGCCAGACATCGGCCTCGGCTTCACCGTGGATCATCCACTCGGCAAGGGACTTGCCGACGCCGCCGCCTTGCAGGAAGCCGGCCATCACGCCGCAGGCGAGCCAGTAGTTGCGCATGCCCGGCACGGGTCCGACCAGCGGGTTGCCATCGGGCGAGAAGGTGAAGGCGCCGTTGACCCAGCGCTTGATGCCGGTGGTCTGCAGGCACGGATAACGCTCGTAGCAAAGGGCGAGCTCATCTTCGATCCGATCGATATCTTCCTGGATCAGCTCGAAACCGTAGTCCCAGGGCGCACCCTCCATGTTCCAGTGCTTGTGCGTCACCTCATAGATGCCGAGCAGGATTCCCTGCCCTTCCTGGCGGACGTAGGAAAACCCTTCGAGGTCGACGGTCATCGGCACCTCGAAGTCCATCGCCTGGACCTCAGGGATGGTCTCGGTGACGAGATAGTGGTGTTCGAGCGGTGAGACCGGCAGGTCGAGGCCGACCATGCGGCCGACCTGCTTCGCCCAGAGACCACCGGCATTGACCACGTGCTCCGCGTGAACCGTGCCCTTCTCCGTGACCACGTCCCAGGAACCATCGCTGCGCTGCGTCAGCGCCTCGACCTTGTTGTGCTCGATGACATCGGCGCCGCGCATCTTCGCGGCGCGGGCATAGGCGTGGACGACGCCGTTGGTGTCAATGTAGCCCTCGCGATCCGCCCAGAGCCCGCCGATCACGCCCTTCACATCCATGATCGGGCATTTCGCCTTGATCTCGTCGGGCGTCATCAGGTGGCAGTCTTCGATGCCGATGGTCTGGAAGATGCGATAGGCGGACTGCAGCCATTCCCAGCGGGCCGGTGCCGAGGCGACGGTGATGCCGCCGGTCATGTGAAGGCCGATGTCCTGGCCGGACTCTTCCTGGATCTCGGAGAGCAGATCGATGGTGTAGGCCTGAAGAGCGGCCATGTTCGGATCGGCGTTCAGCGCGTGAACACCGCCTGCGGCGTGCCAGGAGGAGCCTGCGGTCAGCACCGAGCGTTCGATCAGCGCGACGTCTTTCCACCCGAACTTTGCGAGGTGATAGAGAACCGAAGCGCCGACCACGCCGCCGCCGACCACCACGACCCGATATTGGGACTTCATTCGATCTCTCCCCGATTGGCACCGCTCGATATCAGAGGTCTTAGCTTCCGCATCCTGACGCAGCCCTGCAATCACCTCTTGACCATGGGTACCACTTCGTTTCGGGGCAAGCCTCGGATAAGCGACATGACAGGTCGGAAACGGCATGAATTTTCTGGCACCGTCGGGAGCAGATCGCTTGTCACCCTCCCTTCGGCCTCGAACTCAAGACATTGAATATCCGAAGACTTCACGCTTCAAATAAAGACACCGTTCGAGTGCAAAAACTGCAGATAGCAAAAGATATCGAGAAAATATATCTTAAGAAGATGACGCGTGTCTTGAAATGATAATTTAGGCTGGTTAGCAATTGAGTCACTTGGAATTATTGGAGCGTTCCATGCAAGACGATTTTAGCCTGATCGACGATATGTTCACCATCGACTCGCCGCTTGGACCCATCTCGACACCTATCGGTGAGCTGCGCCGCGCCAGGCGCTTTCACGACGTGCTCTTCGATCCCCGGACAAGCCTCAGCCGCCGCAGCGACGATCTCCGGCCCTGGGTGATCATCGGCAGGCGCGGCGCCGGCAAGACCGCCTTTCTCTATCATCGATGCTTCAGCGGCACCTACGAGCACAAGGTGGAGATCGAATCGGCTCAGGTGTTCCGCGCCATCTGCCGCATGATCGAGAAGGTGCTCGACCATGACAATCAGGGCTATCGGCCCTTCGTCGAGAATGTCAGCCGTCTCTGGAAGGCGATCTTCGTGACGACGATCGCCTCGATCATCTGCAATACCTATCGGCACGACGCGACCTTCAACAAAGACCCCTATCTTCTCGCCATGGCGGACTATCTGCAGCGCCTCAGCATCAATCGTCTGACGTCCCCGCGCAGCATCATGAACGCGCTTCTGAAGAAGGCCCGCGAGTTCGATTCCGATTCTTCTCTGGATGTCACCGAAGATCTCGAAGACATCCTGATCAACCAGCTCGGCGTCGGTCAGGCTGCCAGCGCGCTCGAAGCGTTCTGCGAGAACCATCGGCAGAAGGTGATCATCCTGATCGACTCGGTCGAGCATTTCCCGATCGACGATTTTCGCATGGATGCGGCCGCGTCCGGCCTTCTCCATCTTCTCGGCCAGCTTCGCCTCGGCTACTCGCCCATCCACATTTGCTACTGCATCCCCTCCGAGCTCCAGCACCATTTCGCCGCCAATATCTCCGCCAACCCGGAGAAGGATTTCGAGAGCAAGCTGATGCTGCAATGGAGTGCTTATGAGCTTCTGAAGATGAGCGCGCTTCGACTCGACAAATACCTGCGCACCACGCGGCGCCTGCGCGCGCTCCGGGACAATGGCCTACCTGAGACCCCCGACCGCGAGGACGTCTATCGCTTCTGGTGGCGGCTGATGCCCAAGCGGGTGACCAACAATCTCGGCAAGGAAGAGGACAGCTTCGCCTATATTATCCGGCACACGCAGCTTTTGCCGCGGCACGTCATCGGCATCTTCAACCAGATCATCCGCCTCTCACTGTCACGCGACGACGATCAGTTCCGGATCACCGAGGATGATATCATTAGAGGGGTGCGCCTCGCCGCCAACTCGATTTGCGGCGGCATCGTCAGCAGTTATCGACTGGTCCACCCTTGCAGCACCACTCTTTGCGAGAGCATGCTGCCGCATATGGACAACGCCTTCACCATGGGCCAGTTCCGACTCTACTACCGCGACTACGGCCGCGGCATCGTCAACGACTACTTCGAAGCCTTTCAGATGTTCAAGGAACTCGGAATCTTCGGCATCGTCGTCGGTGAGAGCAAGATCTATTACAATGGCGAGTTCGAATATACCCAGCCCGGCTCCATGGCGACCAGCGAGGACGACACGTTCTGCATCCATCCCGCTTTCGCGGGCGAATATCGTGTCGGCAGGGACAACAACGGCTACACCTCGAAGAAAGAGGTCTACCCCCACGGCACCGACCTCGACGAAGACCTCGCCGCCTAGCGGGCGACACGCCGGAGTGTTGACTCGACCTCGCCTATGCCGGTGCCGTCGTCGCCATCGATGGCCGTTTTGAGAAGGTATCGAACCAGGCAGCGAGCGTCGGGCGGCTATCGCGCCAGCGATCGTCCGCATAGCGAAAGTCCATATAACCGCAGGCGCAGGCGGCAGCGATGGTGCCAATATCGACCGCATCACCGAAGCTCCCGGCTTCGCTCTCCAACCGGTCGAGGCCGCGCGAGAACTTGCCTTGCTGCCCCGCGATCCACTCGTCCCATTGCTGCTCCTTGGGGCGAAGGAAGGTCTCGTAGCGGCATCCGACCGCCGCATCGAGAATGCCATCTGCCAGGGCTTCGCGCCGAAGCGCCGTCCAGCGGGCGTCACCTTCGGACGGATAGAGGCTCTTGCCGCTTGCGAGGCTGTCGAGATAGCTGCAGATGATGCGCGAGTCGTAGATCGAGTCGCCGTTGTCCGTAATCAGACAAGGGATCTTGCCGAGCGGGTTGTCGGCATTGAGCACGGCTTCCGGCGACACCGGCGTGATACCTCGCTCAAGCAGCTCGATGCGATCGTCCAAGCCGAGCTCGATGGCAACGGCCCGAACCTTCCGGACATAAGGGGACGGCAAGGCATAATGGAGCTTCATCGACGGGTCTCCCGGAGCTTAGTGTGCTGGACGGATGACGGGGTTTTGTTCGGCGGCAAGGTCAGTCGTTCGAGCGCGTCGCTTCGTAGCGCTTTCGGTTTTCGTCATCGGGCGGATAGAGGCCGAAGATCTCCTTGCCTTTCTTGATCTCGCCCAGAACCCAATTCTCGAGCTGTTCCTGCTCGGCCGAATCGTGCGCGACCTCGGCCGCGAGATGCCGCGGCACGACGACCACGCCCTCACCATCGCCCACCAGAATATCGCCCGGAAAGACCGCGACGTCGCCACAGGCGATCGGTACCTGGACATCGACGGCGTGGTGAATATGGAAGCTTGCCGGAGGTGAAGCGCAGGCGGCATAGACGGGGATCGTGAAATCGGCCATCGGCACGATATCGCGCATACCGCCGTCGGTGACGACGCCAGCAACCCCGCGATCGGCAAGGCGTGTGATCAGAATATCGCCGAGCGCGCCCGAGCGTGTGTCCTTCCGGCAGTCGATCGTGAGCACGGCGCCCGCTGGACAATCCTCGATCGCACGCCGCTGCGGATGGCTCCGGCCGTCGAACTTGCCGGGGCCATCGAGGTCTTCGCGCGCCGGAATATTGCGAAGCGTGTAGGCCTCGCCGATCATCATGCCGGCCTTGGGGGTCACCGGCCCGACACCCTGAATGAACTGATTGCGCAGACCTCGCTTGAAAAGCTGCGTGCACAATGTTGCGGTCGTCGTCTGTCTAAACAAAGCCTTGATGTCGTCCGTGAGCACATCGCCATCGGTCACGCCTGATCTCCCCTGAGCGATCGGCTTCGTGGTGGTTCAGGGGATTATCCGTCGGCTCCGGTGTTTGAACAAGCGCTCCCGTCGAGATCCCGGTAAAAGGGCCGTTATGGTGCTCGCAACACAGGCCCCGCCGATCGCCCGAGGACGCGCCAGGCACCAGCAAAGCCGGCGACCAGGGTGAGGGAGAGGGCAAGCGCCAAAATCGCGATCATGGTGCCTGGCGTCCAAACCCAGGGAAGTTGCATCACCCAGTTGACCACGATGAACGCACCGACCAGGCCGAGCAGCCCGCCGACCACGGCTGCAACGACACCGAGGCACAGATACTCGATCGCGAACTGGCGAAGGAGGTCCATCCGTCTGGCGCCGAGCACCTTCAGGACGGCGGCGTCGTAAAGGTGGCGCCGCCTTGCGGCTGCGACCGCGCCCGCCAGCACCAGGAGGCCCGACACCAGCGTGACGCCGGCGACCGCCAGAATGGCCAGGCGCACCTTGTCCATGATCCCCTTGATGCGGGCACCGACTTCGCGCATGGAAACCGGCGTGACGTTGGGCAGGGCTTCTGCGACCTCATCGAGGAGGACGGGTTCATCAGCCGCTTCGACATCAACTGCCGCGGCGAAGGCATGGGGCGCTCCTTCAAGCGTTCCCGGGCTGAACAGAAAGGCCGCGTCCAGCCTGCCCTGGCTCCAATCGATTTCGCGCCGGACCACCGCAATCTCCGCCTCGATGATGCGGCCCAGCACGTTGAAGGCGAGCTTGTCGCCGATCGTCACGTCGTAGGCCTCGGAGACGTCATCCTCGATCGCGAGCTTCGGCGGCCCCGAATAATCCTCCGGCCACCACGTGCCAGCGATGATTTCGGTTCCCTCCGGCATGGTGGCTGAGTAGCTGAGCGCCCGGTCCCGTCGAAGTGTCCAGTGATTGATGCCGGACTGATTGGCCGGCACGTCCTTGATGCGCACGACGCGGCCACGGATCGTCGGCAGGAGCTGAAGATTGCTCGCCGTCTGCCGATCGACAACAGCCTCAAAGGTATCCAGTTGATCACGCTGGATGTCGATGAAGAACATCGACGGCACCCGGTCCGAGAAGCTCTGATCGAGTTCCGCGCGCATGTTCTGATTGAGCACCGCCACGAGAGTCAAGACCGTCAGCCCGGCGCCAAGCGCCACCACCACACTGGTCGCGTGGGCGCCAGGCCGATGAAGATTCGCAAGTGCCATGCGAAAACGCGCTCCGCCGCGGCGCGCCAGATTCTTCGTCATGAACAGGACAAATTTCGCGACACCGGTCAGCAGCAGTGCTGCAGCGAGGGCGACAGCGATGAAGATCATGGCGAGACGTTTGTCGCTGACACCGAAGATGGCGAGCAGCGCCAACGCCACAAGGCAGGCGCCAAGCAGGGCCAGCATCGTGGGCTCCGGCCAGCGCGCCGGCGGCGCCAGGAGGGCTCGAAACATGCCCGCGGGCGACACGTCCTTGGCGCGTGCAAGTGGCCAGATGGCAAAGGCAAGCGTCGTAGCGAGGCCGCAGCCAGCGGCGATCAGCAACGGTAGCGGATAGAAGCCGGTCCTGATCTGCACCGGCAGCAGCCCTTCCGTCACCGCGCTCAGCAGGAAGGGCAGCGCCTGACCGATGACGAGACCCGTCGCAACCCCGATGAGCGCCAGGGCAAGAACCTGAAGGAGATAGATTCGAAAGATCGTTCCGCTCTTCGCCCCCAGGCATTTCAGCGTCGCGATGTTCCTGATCTTGCCGGTGAGGTAATTCTGGATCGCCAGGGCGACGCCGACGCCGCCTATCAGAAGGGACGCCAGACCGGCAATCGTAAGAAAGCTGGCGAGACGATCGACCACCCGGGTGACGCGAGGTTGCACGTCCCGAACACCATTGATCTGAAAGTCGGCCTCGGCATTTTCCGCTTTCAGTCTCTGAACCCAACCGGCGGCGTCGACGTTGGCTGGCAGGGCGAAACGATAGTCGAATCGGGCGAGTGAACCCGGCTGGATAATCCCACTTGCCGCGAGATCGTCCTGATGCATGAAGACCCGTGGCCCGATACTGACGAAGCCACCGATCCGATCGGGCTCACGCTCGACCACAGCACGGACGGTGAGCTCGACGTCGCCAATGCGAATGGCATCGCCCAGGTCGACACCCAGTCGTGCGAGCAGGCCGCGCTCGACGACGGCACCCCTGTCTCGAAGGGCCTCGGCGATACGGAGATCCGGCGGATCGAGTGTCACCGATCCATAGAGCGGATAGGCGTCGTCCACCACTTTCAGCCCGACGACGACGCGCCGGCCATCCTTGCCGTGAGCCATACCGTTGGTGCGCACGACGTCGCTCCGTTCAGCATCCTTCGGGGCGATCCCAGCGAGCACGGACTCGTCGACCGGCCTGTTGGTGCTCTCGACCTTCAGATCGCCGCCGAGCAATGCAGCCGAATCTTCCTCCAGGCCTTCCAGGACACCGGCATTGATGACGCCGACCGCGGCGATTGCGGCAACGCCCAAGGTCAGACAGGCGAGAAATACCAGGGAGCCGACGAAGCCGCTTCTAAGCTCGCGCCGCGCCAGCCGCCAGGCGAGATGAAGGTCGGCGATCATGCAACTTCGTCGGTGCGCACCGCCTTCTCATTGTCGTCTTCGAGCTTTTCACCGCCTTCGAGCAGTGCCGTCGCTGGGTCTCCAACCACCTCTAACCGGCCATCGGCCATGCGATACTGATGATCGCAGCGCGCCGCCAAGGCTGCTTCGTGAGTGATCAGAAGCAAGGTCATGTCCAGCTCGCGCTGAATGGCAAACATCAGCTCGATGATGTCGCTCCCCGTCGCCTGATCAAGATTGCCCGTGGGCTCATCGGCAAGGAGCAGCCGCGGTCGGTTCGCCAAAGCCCGTGCCAGAGCGACACGCTGCTGTTCACCTCCGGAAAGCTGTCCGGGATAGTGATCAAGACGTTTGTCAAGCTGGACGGACGCCAGCCCCTCGGCCGCCCGGTCGAACGCATCATCGACGCCGGCAAGCTCAAGCGGGACCGCGACATTTTCGAGCGCCGTCATAGTCGGAATCAGGTGGAAGGACTGGAAGAGAATACCGATCTCATGTCCGCGGAAGGTGGCGAGATCATCCTCGTTCAAGCCGCCCAGATCCTGGCCGCCGATGGAAACCGCTCCGCTGGTCGGCCGCTCGATGCCGCCGATAACTGACAGCAGGGTCGACTTTCCGGAGCCGGACGGGCCGATGACACTGACCGAACGACCACTGTCCACGGTGAGATCGACGCCGCGCAAGATCTTGACCGGCCCCGCGGCACTGGTCAGGGTCATGTGGACATCGGAAAGGGCGATCATCGGGGGGGAAACGGGCTTAAGTTTCATGGAGCATCAAATGGTTCATCCAGGCCGGCTTCTCAAGGTCTGTATCCTGATCGTTACGGCCGTCATGGCGACGAGCCTGTCTAACCCTACGGTCGCTTCGGATTGCCGGATCAGCATTTTGGGCGATTCTCTGACGGCCGCCTATGGCATCGCGGTCGAGGATGGCTTTCCGGCACAGCTGGAGCGGGCTCTTCAGGTTGAAGGCTTTGATTGCGAGGTTCTGGACGCTGGAGTCAGCGGCGATACCACCGCCGGCGGTCTTGCCAGGTTGGATTGGATGCTCGCCGATGGGCCGACGCATGTGATCCTCGAGCTTGGCGCCAATGATGGCCTGCGCGGCCTGCCGACCGAGCAGATGGAGGCCAATCTGGACGCGATCATCAAACGCCTCAAAGCGGAGCCGTTGCCTGTCCTGTTGACGGGCATGCTGCCCCCTCCCAATCTTGGCAAGGACTACACCGAAGCGTTCGCGAGCGTCTTTCAGGACCTCGCTGAAGGGCACAGCATTCCGCTCTATCCGTTTTTCCTGGACGGTGTTGCCGGCGAGCCTTCGCTCAATCAGCCGGATCAGCTGCATCCGACCGCTGAAGGTGTCGCGGTCATCGTCGAGCGTATACTGCCGACGGTCTCCGCCTGGCTTGGTGGCGATGGCTGAGCTGTAAGCAGCGCCGAACGTCACACCTCGATACCCATGCGACCGTTGCCGATGACCACGGCTCCTTCGCTCCGCATCGGCCGGGAGCGCGCCGTCACGCGGTCCAGCGTCTTGAAGGTGGCGATCCAGCGACCGGAGGTGATCTCATTTTCCAGATAGCCGCGACGGTTGCTGTGATGGTGAATGTGGGGATTGTCGGCCTTGATCGATGGCCAGATGTCCAGCACGTCCGAACCATCCCCGCCTGAGGCGATGGATGTGGTTGTGAGCTCGGCGCCAACGATCGGCGAGGTCGGGTCTTCGGGCATCGATCGGATATCGGCCGCCCAATGGGTGTGGACGTCGCCGGAGAGAATGACCGGGTTCGAGGGGCGACGTTGGGCGAGGGCCTGATACAGGCGACGACGCGTTCCCTCATAGCCATCCCACTTGTCCATGTGATAGCGCCCGAGACCAGCGGCCGACTGATCGAGGGAGAACATCGGCACCTGCTGGGCGAGGGCGTTCCAGGTGGTCTTTGACATTGCCAGACGGTCGGAAAGCCAAGCCTCCTGCTCCAGCCCCAGGAGCGATCGCATGGGATCGTGGCGTTCATCGCATTCCTCGAGATAGCCGCCGCGGCACACCTGATCAGAGCGGTATTGGCGGGTGTCGAGGACATTCAGGTTCAGGAGTGGGCCGAAGGTGATCTGACGGTAAAGCTGGAGATGCATTGGGGTCGGCAGGGAGCGGCGGCGAAGGGGCATGTGCTCGTAATAGGCCTGGAAGGCGGCGGCGCGGCGGAGCAGAAAGAGTTCGGGCGGCGTGCCGTCCTGATCCTGATCGGCAGCCCAATCATTGTCGATCTCGTGGTCATCCCAAGAGACGATGAACGGCGCCGACGCATGGGCGGCCATCAGATCCGGATCGGACTTGTAGAGAGCGTAGCGGTTTCGGTAGTCGGTCAGCGTATAGGGCTCGCCCTGACCATGCCGACGTATCGCCTCTCGACTACCGAGACCGGATTCGTAGATGTAGTCCCCCGCATGGTAGATGAAATCGAACGCCTCTTCCGCCATATGGCGATAGGCCGTGAAGTACCCCGCCTCGAAATGGCTGCACCCACAGGATGCAAACCGCAAACGGGCCGCTTGATCGCTGGACGCTGGCGCGGTCTTGGTTCGGCCGACAGGGCTTATCGCGTCGCCGAAGAGGAAACGGAACCAGTAGTCTCGTCCGGGCTCCAACCCGTTGAGCTCGACGTGGACGGCGTGGCCGAGTTCGGGCCTTGCATAGACGCTGCCCGATCGCTCCAGTCGCCGAAATGCCGGGTCGTGCGCGACGTCGAAGCCGACTTCGACGGGAAACGGCGCCATGCCGCCGCCTTCCAGAGGATCGGGGGCGAGCCGGGTCCAGAGAACGACGCCGTCGTCAGCGGGATCACCGGAAGCGACGCCGAGCTTGAAGGGGTAGCGGTCCAGGCGCGGCGACGTGCCGGGAGCATAACGGCTGCCGGCCAGACCGAGCGCGGATGACGAGAACGTGGCGCAAAGCAAGCCCGAGCGCAGCAATGAGCGCCTCGTGAGCTGCACTCGATCTCCCTGACTTCTGCTTCCCCGCGACATTCGCGCCAACCTCCTGACTCGATGCCGTCCACTCGACGGGCAAAGGGTGATCAGGATCTCAGCGTTGCTTTTTCGTTCTTCTTTTCACCTTGTTACATGACAAGCCATGGGCAAGCCCTCGACATCTGGACGACGGCGGGAGCGGCGAGAATTTCAGCTTGTTATCAATGAGATAAAATGATGGTTTTGATCCGCTCTCAAGCGAGCCCAAAAGCAATCCTTCAACCATAGCCTGATCCCTCGCTGCATATTTCCTCGCTCAAAGGCTTTACGCGAACAAGGTTAACGAAGCGTTAGATTCACGGACAAAAATCGAGACTGGCCTGCACCTCTCGGGCGGGTCGCTGCCAGCGACTGGGCTGACTTGGTGGTACAGGGCAGTAGGCGGTAGATTGACTTGGCGACGCGTATTATTTGACGCATAAAGAGGGCTTGAATCGAATTCTTGCTATTTCAGCGTGTGTTTGAGAGATGGCCACTGCGCGCGAGACTATTGTCCAGACCGACGAACCGCCTGTCGTCTTCGTTAGCTACAGTCACGAGGACGAAGAGTGGAAGGATAAGCTTCGCCCGCATTTGAAGGCGTTGGAGGTCAAGGGGCGGCTTACGCTTTGGGACGATCGGAAGCTCAACGCTGGCGATGAGTGGTATGCTGAGCTTCGTGAAAATATGGAGAAGGCCGGCGTCGCCGTCTGCCTGATTTCGCCGGACTTTCTTGCCTCTGATTTCTGCATGAAGGAGGAAGTTGCCCACTTCGTCAGCCAGCGCGAAGAGCATGGCATGTCGATCATTCCGATCCTTGTGCGGCCATGTCTTTGGAAAGTCGAGGATTGGCTCAGCGGAACGCAGATGATTCCGCGGGACGGCATGAGCCTCGCATTGAATTTTCCAAACGAAGCCGAACAGGATCAACAGCTTGCCATGGTCGCCGAGACGATCTTCGAGATCCTCGATGATCCCAATTACCGCCCGCCGCCACCACCGGCACCTGCCTTCCCTGCCCTTCCTGAAGCCTGCATCGACGTCGAACGCCTGCCCGTTACCGGCAAGGAGCTGTTCGGGCGGCAGGTTGAGTTGCAGATGCTAGATGAGGCCTGGGCGTCCGACGGTACGAACATCGTCGCGCTGACGGCTTGGGGTGGTGTGGGGAAGTCGACCTTGGTTAATCGGTGGGTCGAGCGGCTGGGCAAGGATAATTATCGGGGGGCTGAGCGGGTTTTTGCCTGGTCCTTCTATAGCCAGGGCATGCGGGACCAGGTGGCATCGGCCGATGCCTTCATTGATGAGGCGCTTCGCTTTTTTGAGGATGACGATCCGAGCAAGGGGTCACCTTGGGCCAAGGGGGAGCGGCTGGCTGAGCTGGTCGGCAAGCAGAAAGCGCTGCTTTTGCTCGATGGCATGGAGCCGCTGCAGGATCCTTATCAGGGCATCAAGGATCCTGCCTTGGCGAGGCTGGTGGAGTGCCTGGCTGTGGAGAATGCCGGGCTTTGCGTCATCACCACGCGCGAAAAGGTGAAGGAACTCGACGACTTTCCGGATCAGGTCATCGAGCAGGATCTGGAGCATATTTCGCCCGAGGCGGGGCGGGCGCTTTTGCGGGTCAAGCGCGTGCGTGGGAGCGACGCGGCGCTGGAGCAGGCGAGCCGTAATTTCGGCAACCACGCACTCGCGATCAATCTTCTGGCAAGCTATCTCCAATTCTACGACAACCGTCATATCAGCCAGGCCGCGACAATCCCCGATCTTCCCGACCTGGAGGACCCACACCACCGCCATCCCCGCCGCGTCATGGCAAATAGCAGGGCGTCGTCTGGCTATTTTGAGTTTGGTTGGCAT
>JBCCIN010000006.1:0-38134 GCA_039028235.1 Pseudomonadota bacterium | reverse complement strand
CGGTCGGTAGGAAGGAACAACCGTTCGTCGGCGAGACGGCAAGTCAGGGAGGTCGACCCTCGACCGCCTGGGGGTGTGTGCGGTTTCCTAGCTTCGCCTTTCGGCCGGCGCATGCGGATGCGTTGCATCTCGACCTCTGGGTGGATGGCGTGAACCTGCTGCGGGACAGCGGCTCGTTCAGCTACAATCCGGCGCCGGGAGTGTCGCCCGATCTTCGGGCGACGGCGGCGCACAACACGATCGAGTTCGACGGCCGCGATCAGATGCCAAGGCTCGGGCGCTTTCTGTTTGGAAGCTGGCTGCATCCGTCCGAGGTCGGCGATCTCGTGGAGGACGAGAACGGCCTCGCCTGGAGCGGGGCCTATCGGGACAATGATGGCTGCTACCATCGGCGGACGGTTAGCTGCAGCGGCGCTGTGTGGCGCATCAGAGATGAGATCGAGGGACAGGAGACCAAGGCTGTGCTGCGCTGGCGGCTTGCTCCCGGCGATTGGACGCTTGATGGCATGATGCTCCAGGGTGCGCTTGCGCATCTTTCGATCGAGGCCGATCAGCCGCCGAAGAGTGTTCGCCTCGTCGATGGCAAGGAGTCCCGTTACTATCTCGACCTTGAAACCATCCCGGTGCTCGAGGTCGAACTCGGCCCGAACGCAAACATGGTCGAGACGGTGATCACCTTGGCCAGTGCTGATACTGGCGACCCAAGCAAGGACAGAAAGGTCCCTTGAAGAACGCCGCCGACGCGGCGTGATCGAGGCATGTAACAGAATGAAAGTACTCTACTTTTGTCAGTATTTCTCGACGCGGAAGGGGTCCTGGTATGGCCGGCCTTACGAATTCAGCCAGCGGCTGATCGAGCGTGGCCATGAGGTCACCATGGTCTGCGGCTCCAATACGCGGTCCGCGACAGGCTTGGAGCAGTCTTTCGTCAAGGGCAGGCGGGACGGCTGTTGTGACGGCATTCGCGTGGTCGAGTTCGACCTCAATTACAGCAATTATGACGGCGTCGCGACGCGCACCTGGAAATTCGCCAAGTATGCGCTCAGAGGCATCAACTTCGCGCTTCGTGAGGACTACGACCTGATCTTCTGCACCTCGACGCCGCTGACCGCAGGCCTTCCGGGCATCGCCGCTTCGGTCTTCAGGCGAAAGCCCTTCGTGTTCGAGGTGCGCGATCTCTGGCCGGAGCTGCCCAAGGCTATGGGCATGACCAACCCGCTGTTGCTCGGCGCGATGAGTGCTCTGGAATGGGCCTCCTACCGTTCGGCCAGGGCATGCATCGGCCTCGCTCCGGGCATCGTCGAGGGGATTCGGGCGCGTGGTGTGAAAGAGAACGACACCGTCATGATCCCGAATGGCTGCGATCTCGATCTGTTCGTGCCGGAGGACGGTGCGCGCCCTTCGATCGAGGGGATCGCGGATGATCAGTTCGTCTCGGTCTTCGCCGGTGCCCACGGTCAGGCCAATGGGCTGGACGCGGTCCTCGATGCCGCCGCCGTGCTCAAGACACGCGGCCGGAACGACATCACGCTCCTCCTGATCGGGGATGGCAAGATGAAGCCCGCTCTCCAGACCCGCGCCGCTGAGGAGGGGCTGGGCAATGTCGTCTTCCGGGACATCATGCCCAAGCCCGAGCTTGCCAAGGTGATGCAGCGTGCTGATGCTGGACTGATGGTGCTGGCCGATATCGAGGCGTTCTATTACGGCACCTCGCCCAACAAGTTTTTCGACTACATCTCGAACGGCCTTGCCGTGATCAACAACTATCCGGGCTGGCTCGCTGGTCTGATCACCGAGAACTCAGCCGGCGTTGCGGTCAAGCCGAACGATTCGGATGCCTTCGCCGATGCGCTGGTGCGGCTGGCCGACGATCCCGAGGAAACCAGGGCGATGGGGAGGCGCGCCAGAGCACTCGCCGAGACAAGCTTCGATCGAAAGATGCTCGCCGATCGCTTCGTCGACTGCCTGGAGCGGGTGGCGGCTGGTGTGGGACGTGCTGCGGGCGAGTCTGCGGTCAGTCCTTCAGCGACGCCGCATCATCGATAGAAGCGCGCGCCTTGTCGGAAGGCCGCTCACCGCCCGAAAGCGGCGGTGCGGGATAGTTGGCGGCGAGTTCGGCGCAGGCCGGTGAGCCATTCGCCGCATCAGTCGACGCACCGCTTGCAGCGGACGAGGTGCTCGCAGCACCCCAGCGATAGGCGGTGATCATCGAGGACTCAGGCAGGTCGACCTTCTCGGCTCTCGCTTCGATCAGATCGGCGACCTCGTCGTCGAGCTGCGGGTCGAAGCGCCAGCGATAGACGTTCGAGACGATCACGCCCTTCTCGAAGCAGGACATGATCAGCTCGACCGACGCAGGCTCGCTGATCACGGGACGTCCGGTGCGCCAGTCGATGCTGAATTCGCCGATGTCGCTCTCCTCCAGAAAGCCCTCGCTGTTGCGCAGGAGCTCCGACATGCGGCTGTTGCTGATCAGGATGTCGTAGCGATCGAAGGCGTAAAGCGTCTCCATCTCGCTGGTGGTGAGGAGGACCGCGTCGTCAAGCCAGGGTTCGAGCGCGTCACTCGCGACGTCCCAGGCGGGCTCCCTGGTCATCGGCGGCACGGTCACGCCGGCGAGCATGGCGAGCGTCTTGATGGTGGCGCCGTTGGCAAACAGCGTGAACAGCAGGACGGCCGCCAGGAGACCACCCCTTAGCGGTCGCCGCGGCAGATTGGGGGCCAGGACATCCAGGGTTTTGTCGGTGGCGTCCCTCAAGAAGGGCCAGAAGCGTTCGATCAGATGGGCGAGCGCTACGCCCCAGATAACGAACAGAAACGGCATGACGTAGTAGAGATAGCGCAGATGCTTCATGCCGCCGATCGATTGGAGGACGAAGGCGGGCACGAAGATCGCGAGGCAAAAGCCGACGGGCCGCGGGCGCCAGGCCATGGCGATCAGAACGGCGATGCCGGTGAGCGACCAGAGCGTCGGGTAATAGAGGGTGAGCAGCGCGTGATAGAACCAGAACTGGTTTCTGGTCGCGGCCGCCCAGTCCGGCGTCCATCGGAACGCGTCGAGAAGGCTGCCGCCGATCCCGCTCATCGCCAGCGCCGCCAGTGCCAGGATCCCGAGAGCGCCGGCGGCTGCCAATGCCAGCCAGCGTCTGTCGGGATCGAGCCGCAAGAACCAGGGGCGGCCGATCACGATCGCCGCCCAGAGCGCGACGCCGCCGATGCCGATCAGTGTGGTCTTCTGCAAGGCGAGGGCAAGGACGAACATCAGGGCGGCGCCGATGCCGGTGATGATCAGCGTGCCGCGCTCCCACCAGTCCCATTTCTCGACCATCAGATAGACGGCGATGGCGCCCAGGAAGAACAGCAGGCCGTGCGGCGCGTAGAAGCGATTGGTGATCGAGACGTCGATGCCGTCCGGCCAGAAGCAGAAGAACAGGGCGGCGACCCAGGCGGCCATGGCGCCGGCGGTCACGCGTGTCCAGAAGAACAGCGCAATGACCGTGAGCACCGCTGCCGCCACACCGATCATCCGCAGGACTTCGATATGCTCGCCGAACAGGCCGAAGCCGAGGGCCACCAGCTTGGTATAGCCGGACGCTCGCGTGTAGATGCCGTCGGCGATGGTCAGCTCGCCTTCCGCCAGCCAGGATTTGGCGGCGAACAGGTGATAGAGCTCGTCCATCATCGGCGCATCGCTCAGCATCGGCAGCCGCGCCGCCAGCGCCAGCAGAACCAGCAGCAGGAGCGTCGGGAGAAGTTGGCGGCGGCCAAGCGGTTGGCTGTCGATCATTGTCGTTGGGGCATTCTTGGTGATGGCGGTCTGGTCGACGACGCTGCGTTTCCTACCGGTCATGCTTACAGGCGATCTAGACCTGCCGGCAACCGTCTAGTCGACGTAGTACTTCTTCAAGCTTTCGTGATGCTGCAGGCTGTCACCGTAGCCATATTGCGCGTGGCGCCTCATCTCGACCTGGGTGAGCACGGCGCCTGCAAGATTGGCTTCGGCCTCCGCGAGGAAGTCGAGACCGCCCTGCGCTGTCTTCTCGTCGGTATGGCCCCAGCGTACGGCGAAGATCGTGACATCTGCGAAAGCGGCGAGCGTGCGTGCCTCGACCACGGCGAACAGAGGCGCGCTGTCGATCACGATCATGGTGTAGCGGTCGCGAAGGGCATTGAGCGCGTTTTGGAAGACGTCGTCTTCGATCACATCGGCCGGATTGGCGAGGTTGCTTGAGATCTGCACGATGTCGAGCCGCGTGGCACTGTCGACGCGCACGCCATCCAGAATGTCCGCTTCGCTTTTGATGTCTTCCAGGATGACCGCCGACGATTCCATGCCGAGGGCCGGGTAGATGCTCGGACGGCGAAGATCGAGATCGACGATCAGCGTGCGCTGGTTCGACTGCGCTGCCAGGGTCGCGAGGCTCAAGGTGAGGGTGGTCTTGCCTTCGCCCGGCAGTGTCGAGGTGACCAGGGCGACCTTCGGTTCGCCTCTCGGCGGCGTGGACTTTATCGACATGTAGATCGCGCGTATCGCCTCAGCATAGGCGGACATCGGTTTGTCGATGAGCTGGTGATGGGGAAGCTTGTTGCGCCTCAGGCGATCGAGATGCGGCACCGATGCGATGGTGTTTACCCCCAGCCGCTCCTGAAGCTGACCGGCGCTGCGCAGCTTGTTGTCCATGCGATCGACCAGCAGGGCCAGCAGGCTGGAGAGCGCGAAGGACGCGCAAAAGCCGATCAGCCCGATCATTTTCGCACCGGGCGTGCTTGGTACAGATGGCGCGATTGCACGGGAGATGATCTTGACGTTGTCGCGCACCAGCGCCGGCTGCTCGCGGGTTTCGCGCAGGCGACGGAGGAATTCCTGATAAAGCTCGCGGATCGATTCGGCATCGCGCTCGAGATCGTTCAGCTGAACCTGCGCCTGGTTCTGATCGGCGTTGGTCGAGCGCAGATTTGACATCGCATTGGTGATGACGCGCTCGCGCTCGCGCAGAAGACGGACGTCGTTCTCGATCGCCTGGATCACGCGCGTGACCTCGCCATCGATCTTGTCGCGAACAGCCTCCAGATCCCGCTCGGCGTCGACCATCAGCGGATGTTTCGGGCCATAGGTGTTGCCGAGCTCGTTCAGCTGCCGCTGGGCGATCGTCTCCTCGGTCTTCAGTGCCTGGAAGATCGGGGAAGCGGTGACTTCGGCGATGTCGTAATAGCCGTTGACCTGGTTGCCGCGCGAGCGCACCAGGGTGAGAGTCGCCTCCTTCGCCGAGAGATTGGCGCGGATGGTGACCATCTCGGTGCTCAGGCCGATCAGCTCCTGATTTTGCGTGTCGAGCCCGGCGACCAGGAGGTTGTTGTTGGCGCGGAAGGTTTCGACCTTGCGTTCGGACTCGCGCAGTTCCTCGCGCAGCGCCGTTACCCGCTCGGCGAGCCAGCTGCTGGCCTCGGTGTTCTCGTCCAGCTTGTCGCCGCGCTGCCGGTCGGCATAGAGCTCCACCAGGCGATTGGCGATCGTCGCCGCTGTTTCCGGACGGAGAGCCGTGTAGGAGACCGCCAGGATATAGGCGTCGCCTTCACGGTAGATGTCCAGATTGTTTCGGAACTGCTTGACCAGCTCGTTTAGGGAAGGTGGCCCTGTGTTGATTTCGGGCTGCACTTCTTGAGCTGCCGCTTCCAGCCCGCCGCCTGCACCGCCCTGCCCGCCAAAATCGCCCGGCAGCCAGGCGACGGCGTCGCCTATGGCACCGCCGATGCCCGAGGACGAACTGGCCTGCTCCAGATCTTCCTGCGGTCGAAAGCCGGGTTCATAGGCGAGATCGAGATCGACGATGATCTGTTCGATCAGGCTGCGCGAATTGAGAACGCGGATCTCGGTCTCGATCGCTTCGTCGTCGACGGGCGCATCTTCGGCGTCCTCATTCAGGTTGATCACCTGATTGTTGGTGCGCTCGACCAAGACCTGGGCGGTCGCCGTGTATTTGGGCACACCCTGAAGACCGAGGATGATCGCCGCGATCGTGCCGACCACGGTGCCGGCCAGAATCAGCAGACGATGCCGGTTCAACGCCGCAAGGATGCTGAACACATCCAGCACGGGCGCTGGCCGTGAGGGGCGACTAGAGTTTTCTTCCACCGTTATCTCGGTTCTTCTGTGTTGTCGTCGAGGCGCTTTTGCCATGATCACGCAGCGAACTGCGTCACCACAGTCTACGGGATAGATCCACGCAAGAAGTGACCGGCATCACGGATCTGATGATTTTGATGCAGCATAATGATGATCCGAGCCGATCACGCTCTTCGACACGGCACGAGCCGAAGTGCAGGATCCGACCCTTCGACAAACAGCCCATACCCGCAGGCTGCAGCCGAATGCGAGAGGATTGCCGAAGGTTTCGCCCCTGTCAACGACCGAGCGGCCACAGTCAGCAGCGAAAATGCGCCAAGCATACAAGGTGCTGCCTGCAAATTCGGCGACTAGCCGTGAATGCGTCTTGCCGGGTCGGACTGCCCGCTCCTAGTTTAGGAGCCAATCGGTAGGCGCTCATCCCGAAGAACGGGAGAATGGCGAGTTATGGTCGTGGCGGCGCTGCCCTTTGATTGTGGAGGATCGACCAGGATGGTGAGGCCGACACCGCATATCGGCGGGCGGGCCTAAATGCTCGGCATCGGCGTCTATCTGGGCATCGTCGGGACGCTGTTCGCCTGGTGTCTGGCGAGACCGTCGGTTGTCCTTTCGATGATCTTCCTTCTGTTCGCGCTGGATCAGTGGGGTTCGTCGCTCGCCGGCGGCTTGCTGCCGGGCGAGGCCTTCACCAACTATCTCGCCGCAGGCATGACGGCGTTCGCCATCATCGTCCTCTTCATGTTCGGAAGGCCGCACCGGCTTTTGAGCGGCCCTGCCTTTTGGATGGTTCTGGCACTCTTCTCCTACGCCTTCATCTCGACCATGTGGGTGACGGTGCCGGGCAAGGCGCTCTCGATCTGGGCTGTGAATTTTCAATATCTGGTGGTCTTCATCCTGGGGGCACCCCTTCTCATCCAGGATATCGACGATCTCGATGTGCCGATGCGGGCGCTCCTTTTGCTGGGCACGCCCTTCATCTTCTGCCTCAATTTTCTCCTCGAATGGGGCTATCGCGGCTTTATCGTCAATGGCGAGGTTGTGCGTCTGCCGCTCGCTCTCGCGCAGTTCGGCGGCTACATGATGATCGTTGGTGCTCTGTTCGGACCGCGGCACGGCTATTGGGTGATCCTGCGTATCGCCGCCGTCGTTCTGGGCGCGCTTCTGATCATCAAGACGGGTGCGCGCGGTCAGTTCATCTCGGCGGTTCTCTGTTGCGGCGTCCTCTTCTGGCTCGGCCGGTCCAGCTTTTCTCCGGTCAAGCTGGTGCTCGCCACGGCCTTTGCAGCGGTCTTCGTCGTGGTCGCCTATATCGGTGCGATCAACTACATGAAGAGCGTGCCGGAGTTGCAGGCCACCGCTGGTCGCTGGGACTTCGATCGGCTGACCGAGGACTATAGCGAGCGCAGCATTCGGGTGCTTCGGATCGAGGCCATGCTTGAAGCCTGGATGGACAGTCCGGGCACCATGCTGGTCGGGCTCGGCAACTCCGCATCCTACGATCCCAACATTACCGACTGCACCAGCCCGGTCGGCTGCTACCCGCATAATCTCTGGATCGAAATTCTGACCGAGGAGGGGATCATCGGGTTCGTGCTCTATATGGCGCTCGTGCTCTATGTCAGTGTGGCCGCTGTGCGCGCGATCAGCGATCAATCGGTCGACGAGAAGCACAAAAGCGCTTTGAAGGTTCTGTTCGCCTTTATGATTTTCGAGCTCATTCTCAGCCTGAAACAGGGAAGCCTGCTCGCCAATTGGCGCTTCTTCCTGTTTGCGATTCTCCTCGACCGTTCGATCAATCTGATGTACCAGCCGGTCGATGCCGTCGATGCATCGGCGACGCCCTACTCGGTTCGGGAGCGGACGCGTGCCTGGCTCGCCGATCGGAAGCCGAACCGCGGTTTCGGGCGTCGATCGCCGTCGTAATCGTCGACGCGGCAGATCGGTAGCTTAGATGGAGGCTCGTCGATGAGGACCCTGCTCGTTCATGTCGAGGATTTCCCGGATCTGCCATCGGTCCTGAAGGCAGCTCTTGTCCTGGCGCGGGAGTTCGGCGGCCATATCGAAGGCCTCTATGTGCCTCAGGGGCTGCCGAGCATGCTGCCGCTCAGCCCTGAAGGCGGTCTTGCCACGGCCGATGTCATGGCCAGCCTGGAGCAGGGGGCGGAAGATGCCGCGCAGCGGCTGCGCGCCGTGTTCGAACGATTCATGGCCGATGATGAGGTGGCGATGATGCCGATCGGTGCTGCCGTCGACAGCCCGTCCGCAAGCTGGTTCGAAGCCGGCCGACCGACCCAGGACATGCTCGGCGCCCGCTCGCGCGCTTTCGAGCTGATCGTGGTCGGGCGCCCGCTGCCCGGACAATTCGCGCCGAGCATGATGGCGCTGGAGACGGCGCTGTTTGAGAGCGGCCGCCCGCTTCTGATCGTACCACCTGGGGCTCCGGCGGAGACAATTGGCAAGAAGATTGCGATCGCCTGGAACGGCAGCACGGAGACCGCCCGCACCATCGCATTCGCTATGCCGCTTCTGGTGCGGGCGGACGAGGTCCTGGTAATCAGTGTCGAGCAGGGCATGGTGCCCGGCCCCGGCGGTCAGGATATCGCGCAGAACCTCACGCGCGGCGGCATCATCACCCGCACGCGCCATGTGCACAGCGAGGGCCGTTCGATCGGCGAGGCGATGCTCTCGGAAAGCCGGGACTTCGGCGCGGATCTTTTGATTAAGGGTGCTTATACCCAGAGCCGCCTTCGCCAGATGATCTTCGGCGGCGCCACCAGCCATATCCTCGCACATGCGGATCTGCCGGTCTTCATGGCCAATTAGTGGTGTGACCACATCATGGACTCGCGCTGTCGTCGTCCAGATCGACGGTATGCCGCCAAGTTTTCGAGGAGCGCGGTCGGAGTGTTCCGAAGGTGTTGCAGTTCCGGCGACGCTCAAGTCCGCTTGTCGCGATCCCGGATGAAGGGAAAGATCCGGGTGAAGTCGGCGCCAGGCTCGCTGTCGTCGAAGTCGGACCAGAGGGCGTTGATTTGGGCGGCCAGAGTTGATGCTGATCCCGCGTCGCCGACCTCTTCCAGATAAAGCCGGACGTCTTTTGCCATCATCGCTGCGGCGAAGCCGCCATCATAGCGCTCCGTAACCACACGTTTCGGAAACTTGTCCCGGCTCGCCGTATTCTGACCGGTCGAGCGGTTGATCACATCCAGCGTGGTCTGCATGTCCAGACCGACGGTTTCGGCGAAGGCCATCGCTTCGCTGGTGGCCGCCATGGCGGTCGCCGAAAGAAAATTGTTCAGAAGCTTAACCGCCTGACCCATGCCCGGCCGGTCGCCGACGTGAAAGAGGTGGCCGCCGATGCAATCGAGAAGCGGTGTGCAACGCTCCACCAGCGGGTCGCTGCAGCCGAGAATGACCGAAAGCGATCCGGCCTCGGCGCCGGCGACACCGCCGGAAACCGGTGCGTCGATGAAAGCGATGCCATGTTCTTCGAGCAAAGCGTGCTCGTCGCGCGCGGCCTTCATGCCGATCGTGGACGTGTCGATCACCATGTCGACCTGACGAGGTTCCGCAGCGATCAGTTCCTGACAAACGGCGAGGCTGGCCGCACCATCGGGCAGCGACAGGATGACGATGTCGGCGCGTTCCGCCACGTCATGATTGGACGCGGCGATCGTTGCGCCTTCAGGCGCGAGATCGGTGCTGGCGGCATCGGCGACGATCAGGGGATAGCCGGCATTTGCGACATGCTGGGCCATGCGATGGCCCATCTGGCCGAGTCCAATCCAGCCGATGGTCGGCTGAGCGATCATAAACGCCCTTTCGATCCGTGCGCCGCGCTTCGTTCGAAGGCCGAGTGACCGGACGGCCGCGCCATCCGGTCAGTTGCCGCCGAAACGGCGGAAGATCGAAGCGCGTGAGGGGGCGGATCGTGCCATGGCGGCCGATGAGCGCCTCGCGGCCTCGGCCTGGGCGCGTGTCTGCTCGAGCTCTATCCGGTGAACCCGCTCGCGCAGCTGTTCGGCCTCCAGGCGGAGGCTTTCGACCTGCCTGCGTTCGTTGGCAAGATCGTCGTTGGTCTGCTCCAGCTTTTGCAGCAGACGGGTGGCTTCCCGCCGCCAGTACTCGACATCGCCCCACTGATCTCCGTCGATCCCGACATGCTCAGGGTCGACGGGCTTGCCGTTGAGGGCGTTGCCGTTGAGCGCGGCACCGTTCATGGGGCCTGCGTGTTGTGCCAAGCCGTTGGCGCCATTGGCGGCAGGTCGGGGTTCGGCAAGGCCACCGTTGGGGCTGCCCGTGGGCTCGGCATAGCCATTGCTGGGCTTCGCCGTTTCCGGCTTGGTCTGCTCGACCGGACCCGCAGGCTCGTAGGGCGCGCCTTCCTGATCAAGTTCGTCCAGCACCTCGGCGACCGATTCCGCATCGATCACATGCCGCTCTTCGAGCGCGCCCAGCACCAGGAGGCGCGAGCAGACGAGATTGATGCGGCGCGGCACGCCGTGGCAATGCTCGTAGATGAGCGCGCAGGCATCGGCATCGAAGGTCGGATCGCCCTGCCAGCCGACCTGCTTCAGCCGATGCTCGATATAGGGGCCGACCTCGGTGTCATCGAGGTTCTCGAGATGATGGCTGGCGACCACTCGCTGGCGGAGCTGCTCGTAGTCGTCGCCGGTCAGTGCATCCCTGAACTGCGGCTGGCCCACCAGAACGATCTGCACCAACGCCTTGCCGCCGTGCTGCAGATTGGCGAGCATGCGCAATTCTTCGAGGGCCGGCAGTGGCCAGTTCTGCGCTTCGTCGATGACCAGAAGCGGCCGCTTGCGCGCGTTGTTGCGCGTCACCAGAAACGCCTCGATGTCCTTTTGCAGCTCCGCCTGATCGCGGTCCGTGGTCGGTAGCTGGAAGGCTTTGGCGACCAGCGGAAGCACGTTGTTCGGTTCGATCTGTCCGGCGCTCACCCGCCCTGCGACGAACGGCCCGGCGCTGAGCTGCTCGGCCAGATAGTCGACCAGTGTGGTCTTGCCGGTGCCGACATCGCCGGTGACGACGATCAGTCCCTCGCGCTGATGCAGCCCGTAAGTGAGGTAGGCCATGGCGCGGCGATGGCCTTTGCTGCCGAAGAAAAACCGATGATTCGGGCTGAGCTGGAAGGGACGCGAGCTGAAATTGTAGAAAGACGTGTACATACCGATCAGCCGGCCTCGAACAGGAGAGGTTGTCGAGCGGCTGACATCATGTCACCGACAATCCCGGCGACATGCACCCTTGGGCGCAACGTTCTGGATCGACCATCGTTCAGGCGGCACCTTGGCCGCTACCGACAGCGTCTTCGACCCTTGTGGGCTGGCGAGCCCGTCGGCGGACAGCACCAGGCCGATCGCCAGCAGACCTGCAGCGAAGGCTGCGGCCTTGGGCATGCGCCGCCTGGTGTTCTGGGACGTCCCGTTCTCACGCTGTCCGGATGAGGCGGTGCCGTTGGTGACCAACCCGCAGCTTTCGTTCAGGACCAGTGACACGTTGTGGCGTTCACCGATTCGCTGAAGCGCATGCTCGATCTGATCCGCGGTGGTCCGTCCCGCCTCGACCGCCAGCACCACCTGACCGGCGATCACGCTCAACACGGCAGCTTCCTGGCTGAGCAGGATCGGCGGCGCGTCGATCACCAGGATGGTGTCCGGATTTTCCGTGAGGTGGCGCATGATCTGCAGCATGCGACGGCTGGCGAAGCGGTCGAGCGTCTCTTCGTCGGCATAACCGCAGGCAACCAGTGTCAGTCGATCAAGGTCGGTCCTGATGGCGATATCATCGAGCTCGACAGTCTCGTCGGCGAGTGCCGCGGCAATGCCCGGTCGATCGCCGCCGCCAAGACGGTCCACAGCGCCGGCGCCGTTGGTGTCGACATCGACCAGAACCGCATGATGGTTCGCGACGGTTGTCAGCCCGAACACGAAATTGATGGCGGCTGCTGTCTTGCTCGCACGTTCGTTGGGACTGGTGACCAAGACGACACGGTCACGCCAGCTCGACTGGTCTGAAAGCGCCTGGCGAATAAGCGCCCGCACGATCTCTTCCATATTGGCCGGCAGCGGCGCGCTTCGGTCTCTCGGATCGGTGAAGCCGCTTTCGATCAGACGATCCCAATCGAGCGTGAGCACCGGCCCTGCCGCCCGCTGCGCTTCCTCGTCGTCAGGCTTGGTCTCCGCATCACTGTCAGCAGCGACACGCGCCAGAGCACCGGCTGCTGCCGCCATATCAGGCGTTGCATCGGGGTCAGGCGTTGCATCGGGGTCAGGCGCTGCCTCGAGCGCGGGCTCGTCGTCCTGAAGATCGATGGCCGGTGTGTCGAGGTCGGACGTTGAGTCGAGGGATTTCTCTTCCAGTGGCTCCGAAACGGGGGCTGCCATATCCGATCCGGCGGCGGCTGGCCTGGATTCCGGCTCGGCATCATTATCGGCAGTGTCCGATTGTGTCGGCTCCGGAGTGTCGCTCGACGGTTCGGCAGACGTCGCCGCGTCACGATCGACATCTGGTTTTTCTGGCAGCTCTTCCGGCAGAACTCTTGGCGCGTCGACCGCATCGTGGTCTTTCGCTTCCAGAGCTGTCGCATCGTCGGCGTTCTTGTCCTTCGATGAGATCCGAGGCGGCAGGCTACCTGAAGGCCGGGGCGGCTTCGTATCGGTCGGACGCGGGACCGTCACATCGTCATCGTCGCCGGGAAGACGGCCGAGCCTCGGCACCGCCCGCTCCACCAGCGACAGCCTGGAGCGGCGTCTCGACCGCCATCCGGGCTTATGCATGCTGGTGGTGGCCATGGTCTCCGCCCTCAGCCCAGGAACTGTGCCCGCAGTCGATCGCCGAAAGGCGCGAGACTGTCGGTGAGCTCGGCGGCGACGAGGCCGCTGAATAAGCCGATCAAGGCGAAACAGGCCAGTCCGAAGGCCAGCCGGGCATGTCCGAGGCGTTTGCGCTCAGCCGGCGTCATGACTTCCGATAGTGTTCCCAAAACGCCGACATCAAACCGCTGCCTGAGCTGCCATGCACTCTCAAACACTCCTTTCAGGCGATTGCAGAAAACCGCTATGGCCGCTCCCAGACCGGTACCGCCGAGCAACACCGCCGCCAGCCCCATCAATCGTGATGGTCCGACCGGATCGGTGGGCAATTCGGGCCGTTTGATCAGCCGAAAGGCTTCCTGCGTCGCTTCTCCTCCAATTTCCCCCCCGAGCTCATCGCGGCTCTGCTGAAGATCCTCCAAGGAGAACGTCAGCTCTTCCTTCTCCGCTTCGAGCCCGGCAAGCTCAGCCTCGACCGAAGAGGCTGTCCTCGTCAAGGCCTCGAAGTGTTCAATTTCCTGCCGTTTGCTGTCCAACAAGGCTTTTAGGGTCGAGACCTCGGCGATCAGCTCGCCATGCCGCTGTTCCAGGGTCTCACGATCGATGGGCGCCTCGGCCTCGGAATTCCTATCGCCGGCCGCTGCCTCGAGGGCCTGTGTTTCGACTTCGAGCGCCTTGATCGCCTCGAAAACTGCAACGACGTAGGGATGACTGTCGGCGTAGCGCTCCTGTAATTTCACCAGCTCGGCGTCGAGCGCCTTTCGTTCCACCGCGATCTCTTCCTCCGATCTCAGCGGCTCGCCTTCAGCGCCCCCGTCTTCAGGTTCACGGACCTGCGCCAGCTTGACGGCGATATCGTCCCGATCCGCCGTCGCCGTCTGCGCCTGTTTTTCGAGGCTGGCAAATTCCTCCTCCAAAACAGCAAGTTCGGCTGTTCGGTCGCTGCCATCATCCAGATAGTCAGCGTTGGTGCGTTTGAAGGTGACGAGGTCGGCCTCAAGTCGCTGCAAACGATTTCTGTGGTCACCAATCTGTTCGTACAGACTTGCTAACGCTTTCGCCGTCTCCGTCGCCTTGGAGTCGAGACGGGTCCGGTATCCGGCAATCAGCGCGTCCAGCACCTGACGGGCTTTGTCGGGATTTTGATGCTCATAGGTCAGAATAAAGACCGGCGGCACCGTGGACCGGAGTGTGAGATCATTGGCAAGGCTTTCGTCTTTCGCGGGATCGAGGGACACGCGGCTTCGAACGGTCGCGAGGCTCTCCGTCGAAAGGAGTTCCGCCTTCAGCATGGCGACCGGTGCCTTGGTCGGTTGCTCGGCGGTCGGTCGCTCGGCGCCATCACCATGGCTCATGAGCTTTGCCAGATCCGCGTGGATTACGGCGGAGGCGATGTAGTTTGTCGGCCAGAGCATGATCACCGCCCAGCCCGCCAGGCATACGGCCCAGGCCGTGCCGAGCGACAGCCAACGCCGGCGCCAGATGCTCTGCCGCCAGGCCTTCAGCCTGCCTGACCGGCTGCTGGAACGGGGCGGCACCGACACATCGCGCAGATGCTCGGATCCGTCCTGCTCCTTCAGCGTTTTAAGGGTGCTCGACGTCGCCATGGGCGCCGATGGCCTTATCGCGAAATTTGATCAACATGTGCAGCCTTTGATGAAGCATCTTTCGACGACGCCCATTTCCCCCAAACGCTGGACGGATGGACGACACCACCTGAGGCGCGACTTTGTAAAGGCGCACCTTGCAACAGCCCACTGCATGATCCCGATCTCTCCCATCGTCTTTGATGCTCGGCGGTCACGGACGAGAATGCCAATGCCGTGACCGTTCGCAGACGACGGCGTCCAATGGCGGATCTGCCAAGGACGCACCCCCGGGCCATGTCGCCACGACGCTCAAGCATTGTTCCACATCACGAGGTCCAATAACATTGACGATGAGCGGCAGCGACGACACACCATGGTAACGTTGAAAGCGGGGAAACTTACTAAAAAATCGGCGGAGACGCTAGGTCTGAACGAAATAAAATCTCCATTTCTGTCCACCGTTGATCAAATCGGACGTCGGACCCGACGGGACCGGTCGATCACCGATGACGGACGGCTTGAAAATCGTGCTTTCAGGAAATGAGCAATCGCGTCTGGGTGTCCACTCGGTCTGCCGCTATCATTGGGCTCCGTGTCCCCGGATGCCGTCTTTGAGGATCGCGCCAAGGGAACCCAACTCGTTGAAAATGATGCTGAACTGGAAATAGCATGCGTCTCGACCAGTCGACCTGGCAGGAGGTCGAGAAATATCTTCAGACATCGAGCGGCGTCATCCTGCCGATCGGTTCTACCGAGCAGCACGGTCCCACCGGTTTGATCGGCACCGATGCCCTTTGTGCGGATCTGGTGGCGCGTGGTGTCGGTGAGCAGGCCTCGGCCATGGTGGCGCCGCCGCTGAATTTCGGCATGGCGCAGCACCATATGGCGTTTGCGGGCAGCATGACCCTGCGTCCGGAAACCATGCTCGCGGTACTCGTCGATCTCCTGACCTCGCTGGCGATTCATGGCTTCCGGCGCTGTTTCATCATCAACGGCCATGGCGGCAATATGGCGACGATCATGACCGCGATTTCCGAGATGCATGCCCGTTCCAGCCTGGGGTGGCCTAGTCTCGGCGGTGAGCTTCGCTGTCGCATGCGCAATTGGTGGACGCCGAAAGCGGTGACGGCATTGCAGGAGGAAATCTTCGGCGAGCGTGACGGCAGCCATGCCACGGCGAGCGAGATCGCGCTCACCCAGTTCGCTTTTCCCGACAAGATCAAGTCAGCGGTTCTCGATCCGGCCACGGCTCCCAAGAGCACCGGCTTCACCGACGCGGAAGACTTCAGGCGCCGCTATCCCGATGGCCGGGTAGGCTCCGATCCGGCACTCTCGAGACCGGAACATGGCGAACGCCTTTATCACGCTGCGATCGAGGCGCTGGCCGAGGACTACGAGGCCTTTCTGGCCGAAGCCTGAGCGGTGCGCTCTGCTCAGATGAGATCGGTGGTCAGCGCGAACGGGACGAAATCCGCGGCCGCGATCGTCGAGGGCGGCGTCTCGATATACTCGCGGCTGCGCATCTCCATCAGCCGGCTCGCCGTGCGCTCGAACTCGAAGGCGCCGTCGCCCGCACGGTAGAGGCCGTCAGGCTCGGCGGCTGCGCTGACGACGAGATTGACCCGGCATTCGTAAAGCGCGTCGACCAGCGTCATGAAACGGCGCGCTTCGTTATGCTTGTCCTGGGTCAGCGCGGGCACGCTTTCAACGATGATCGTGTGGTAGCGCTCGGCGAGCGCCAGGTAGTCGGCGGCGCCAAGCGGCTGTTCACAAAGCTCGGGAAAGGTGAACCAGGCGACGCCGCGGGCGGCTTTCGGCACCGGCAGCCGACGGGAGCCGATCTCGATCTCCTCGGAATTGCCGTCAGACTCGTCGGTGAGGAGGGTGAAAATTCTGGCAAGCGAGTCCCTCGCGGATGGTCCGTCCGGACAATAGTAGACCGGCAGATTCTGCAGGCGCTCCAGACGGTAGTCGGTAGCACTTTCGAGGGCGACGATCTCCAGTTCGGCCTTGAGGCGGGCGATGAAAGGCAGGAAGCGATCCCGGTTCAGGCCGTTTTCATAGAGCCGGTCCGGCGGAAAGTTCGAGGTCGCCACCATCACCAGGCCCAGGTCGAACAGACGATCGAAAAGTCGTCCCAGGATCATGGCATCGGCGATGTTCTGTACGTGAAACTCGTCGAAGCACAGGAGCCTGGCCTCGGCGAACAGGCGATCGGCCAAGGCCGGGATCGAGAGGTCCGGTCCGCTCTCGCCGGCCTCGTCGCGAAACGCTTTCAGTGCTGCGTGAACCTCCTGCATGAAGGCGTGGAAATGCACGCGGCGCTTCTTCTCGACCGGTGCCGTGTCGAAAAAGAGATCCATGACCATGGACTTGCCGCGGCCGACCGGCCCATGGATGTAGAGGCCGCGAACGCCGGCTTTGGTCTCTTGCCCGGCCGTTGTGCGACGCCAGAAATCGAGCCCGAGGCGGGTGAGAAAACCACTCTCCTCCGGTGCGCTCGTGGATGGATCGGCGTCCGTCAGATCCGCGTGCAGCCGTTCCAGATACGCGATCACCCTGGCCTGCGCTGGATCGGCGGTCAGCGCAGCGTCCGCGATCATCGCCTGATAGCGTTCGATCGGGCCGTCCGGCGAAGGCGGCATTGCGGCGTCGGATGCGGTCATGGGCTCGGGCGGCTATACGATCGTGACGGTCAAAGACGGTGGGCTCCGAAGTCACGCGCCTGACGCAATCCTCTCCCGTCGTCAAGCCCGATTGCCGCTTTGTCTTCTTTGAAGCACCCCTTGTCGCAGCGTCGAGCCGGCTCCAGGATATCCGCCTCGATGGTGGTGAAAGGCTTATCATGCAGGTGCTTGCGGATTTTCCCTGGGAGAACGGGCAGGAATGGATCGATGAACTCCGCCGGCAGGGTGCTGCGCACGCGATCCACGCCTGGCCTGATGTCCCCGATCCCGGCGCCATCGAAGCCGCCATCGTCTGGACGCCTTCTGCCAGTTTGTTCGATGAACTGACCGGCCTTCGCGCCCTCATCGTGCCCGGTGCCGGCGTCGATCAGCTCTTTCGGCATGCCACCGAACTGCCGGATGTTCCGATCGTTCGCCTCGCCGATCCGGTTATGGCGACGCGCATGGCGGAATATGTGCTGGCCATGGTGCTCGACCATCACCGCGCGTTCGGGCGTTACCGAAAGCAGCAGAAGGCCGCCGTCTGGACGCGCCATTTTCACGCGGATCCCGGCGCCATTCGTGTCGGCATTCTCGGCATGGGCGTCATGGGTGTTGCGGCAGCGCGCCACCTTCGGGCGATCGGTTATGCCGTCACCGGCTGGAGCCGTTCCGACAAGACGATCGAGGGTGTCGATGTGGTCGCGGGCGAGGAAGCTTTCCTGCCGCTGGTCGCGGCGAGCGACGTTTTGGTCTGTTTGCTGCCGCTGACCGAGGCGACCCGCGGTATTCTGAACGCGAGGACGCTTGATGCCCTGCCCGATGGCGCCCTCCTGATCAATGCGGCGCGCGGCGGCCATCTGGTGGTGCCGGACCTGCTGGACGCACTCGATCGCGGCCGGCCGGCGGCTGCCGTGCTCGACGTGTTCGAGGACGAGCCGCTTTCGCCGGAGAGTCCGCTTTGGCGCCATCCTGCCGTCACCGTAACGCCGCATGTCGCCAGCCTCTCGAACCCCGTGACCGGCGTTCGCCAGATCGTTCGGGCGCTCGACCGGATCGCGGCGGGTGAGCCGCTGGATCATCTGGTCGACCGCAGCAGCGGCTACTGATATTGCGGCGGCACACCGGGCGTGTTTCCTCTCTGTGCGGGACCGGCTTCGTCTGAAACCGGCGGATCGTCGCGCGGCATAAGCGACTCGTTTCGAACGAGCGTGATGCTGATCCGCCGGTTTCGCGGGTCCGTCGGTCGCTCCGGCACCAGATGTTCGGTCTCGCCCTTGCCGATCACACTGGCGATACGGCCCGGATCGAGCCCCGCCTGCACCAGCACCCGTCTCGTGATATCGGCTCGATCGAGTGACAGGGACCAGTTGTCATAGCCGTCGGCGCGCTTGAACGTCAGCGCGTCGGTGTGACCGGAGATCCAGACGGGATTGGACAGGCTGTTCACGGCGGCGACGACCGTTCTGAGCAGATCAACCGCTTCCGGATAGGGCTCGGCGCTGCCAAGGGGGAACATCGAGCGCTCGGCCTGATCGATCAGCTGAATGCGCAGACCCTCGGCCACCCGCTGGATATTGAGATTGTCGGCAAGGTCGGTGAGACCCGGGTGATTTTCGATCACCTCCGTGAGCTTTTCCTCGATGCGCTCGAATCTCTCCTCCTCGGAAAGTCTCGCGAGGGGAACCGCATCGAAGGCCTCGTCCAGCTCCTCTTCCGAGACGGGCGCCTCGATCTCCTCCTCAAAATCCAGCTCGAGTTCTTCGAGCAACTCGTCGTCGATCTGACGCCACTCGATCGACCGTTCCTGATTTTGCCGCTGATTGGGGATCTGGGTGCCGTCGTCGTCGATCGGGCCGATGACATTGTCCATGGGGATCGGCACGATGTTGCGCGCAAAACGGAATTGCGGGTTGCCGTTGATTTCGATCATGCCTGTGACCGACACTTCGCGCGTGAAGCCGAAGGCATCGTTCATCGATCCCGCGACGATCTTGATCTTTTCCTGATCCGGCACGGAAAAGGAGATGATCAGCACGAAAAAGCAGACCAGCAGCGACATCAGGTCCGCAAAGGTGACCATCCACATCGGTGCGCCGGCTGGAGCTTCGTCCTTTGCCATCTCTTGCCGCTTCCGCCCCGGTCAGCCGGTGGGCCGCGCGCAATATGTGGCCGGCGACGGCATCTAGGCCGCCTGTTCCACGACCCGCTGACTCTCGGGCAGATAGGCGTTAAGGAAATCCACCATGATGTCCGGGTTGGTCTTGTTGTGGATGTGGACGACGCCCTCGATGATGATATTGCGGTTGAGCTCTTCGGTTGCGAGCTTGGCCACCATCTTCTCGCTGATCGGGATCGCGATGAGATTGGAGACCAGCGCGCCGTAGAGCGTCGTCAGCAGGGCGACGGCCATGGCGGGGCCGATCGCGGCCGGGTCGTCCATGTTGGAGAGCATCTGCACCAGGCCGACCAGCGTGCCGATCATGCCGAAGGCCGGCGCAGCATCACCGAGCACCTTGAAGAAGCGTCCGCCCTCCTCCAGCCGCTCGATATATTGCTCGCGCTCCCGCGTCAGCGAATCCTTGATGAAGTCGAGCGCCAGCCCGTCGACGCAGAGCTGAATGCCCTTCTTCAGAAAGTCGTCCTTGATCTCGACGCTCTCCAGGCCCATCAACCCGTCCTTGCGGGCGATCTTTGCGAGCTCGCCGATCTGATCGATCAATTGACGCGCGCTACCGCCGGCCCCGCCGAAGGTCACCTTGACACCCATCATCAGCGCACCGAAGACTTCGCCGATATTGAAGCGGATGAGCGTCGCCATCATGCCGCCGCCGATGACGATGAACATGCTGGGCACGTCAACGAAGGACGAGAAATTGCCGCCCAGAAAAATTGCGGCAAGCACCACCGCTGTGCCGCCGAGCATGCCGATCAGCGTAGCAAGATCCATCGAGGCGAGACTCCAAGCCGTGCCAGCGTTTGGACAAACCACGACCGCCTTCGGACGGATGCCGAACCCAGTCGATCACCCCGATGGTATCAGCTGCCTCTATAAGAAAGGTTAACGCTGCCGCAACAATCCGAACCGGCTGACGCGGTTTTGATCATGCCAAAGTGCTGTGGGCGACGGAGAGGGTCAGCGCGCGTCACCATCGCCTTGAATGGCCCCGCGTTCGAGGCGCGAGCGCAGTTTCTCGACATTGCCGCCGGCGATGTCGTCGAGTGCGATGCCAAGGTCGCTCGCCAGTGTGGCAACGTACCATAGGACGTCGCCAAGCTCGTCTTTGATCGCCGCAATCTGCTCCTCGCCGAAGTCGCCGCCACGATCGCGCAGCACCTTCTTCACCTTGCCGGCGACCTCGCCCGCCTCGCTGGCGAGGCCGAGCGCCGGGTAGGTAACGCGGTAGTCGTTGGCATACAGGGCCGTTTTGCGTGCGGCGTTCTGGTAGGTCTCGAAATCCACGTTTTTCCTCCGATGCAGGCCGCGAGAAGGTTTGCCGCTTTTCGCTGAGCTGATAAAGTTTTTTTACAAATGTCATCAGCGGAAAAACCGGCGACAGCGTGATCAGCGCCGGCAACAGGGAGGTTACCATGGCAAGATCGAGCCTTTCGCTCGCCGTTCTCGCGGCGGCTGCGACCGTTTGGTCGACGGGCGCCGTCGCGCAGGATCAGAAGGTCTACGGTGTGCTCATGAAGACCCTGTCCAACCCGTTCTGGGGGGCGATGGAGCAGGGCGTGCAGGACGGTGCTGCCGAAGCCGGCGTCGAGTTCTATCTCCAGGCGGTCGAGAGCGATCAGGCGGCGGAACCGCAGCTCAATGTCTGCAACACCATGCTCGAGCGCAGCCCGACGGTCATGATCACCGCCGCGATCAACTCCACCAATCTGCTTCCCTGCCTGAAGCAGGCGACCGATGCCGGCATTCCCGTGGTCGATCTGGATGCCAATCTCGATCACGACATCGCCAAAGAGGGTGGTGTCGATATCGCCTTTACCATCGGCTCGGACAACGAGGCGGCGGGTGCACAGGGTGCCGACTACGTGGTCGAGCAATTAGGCGCTGATGCCAGCGGTCCGGTTCTGGTGATCGAGGGCCTTTCCGGCAACATCACCGGCCAGAAGCGGGCGAACGGTTTTGCCAGCCGGCTCGCCGAAATCGCGCCTGGCCTCGAGATAGTCGCTTCGCTTCCGGGAGACTGGGACCGGGCCAAGGCCGCGAACATCACCAACGACATTATGACGCGCAATCCGGATCTGGTCGCCATCTTCGCCGCGAATGACACGATGGCGCTGGGTGCGGTCGAGACGGTCTACGCCGCCGGTAAGGGTGACGACGTGATCATGGTCGGCGTCGACGGCAATGTCGATGCGGTCGAGAGCATCAAGGCGGGGCGCCTCAATGCCTCGGTCGCGCAGCTTCCCTACCTGGTCGGTAAGCAGGCGGTCGAGCGGGTCGCCAAGGTGCTGGACGGCGAGGAGGTCGAGACCTTCCAATATGTCGACACGCTGGTTCTGACGAAGGACGTGCTGGATGCGGGCACCGAACCCCTTTTGGAGTTTGTGAAATAGGCCCATCTTTGCTTGATCTCGGTGCGGCGGGTCGATGGCCCGCCGCCCGTTCGTCGACGCATCGATGGAGCCGCCCTTGAAACGAAAGCAGCGCCGCAAACCGCACCAGAGCCAGGCTGCCCTCCGACATGGCATCGAAACCCTGGCAATGACCGCGGCGATGCCGTTCGCCGCGATGATCACCCTCAATCATCGCCTGCCCATCCTCGCCAGGGCGGCGGCCGGCGCCGATCGATCGGAGGATGCGGAGATCGAGCGGATGACCACGGAGAAGGTCCAGGCGGCCGGGCAGATGGCGCTCGCCCTGGGCGGCGCGGTGACCGCCAGCCAGCAAGCCGTCGTTCGCTACGGGACCGAACAGGCGCGGGCCAACGCCGCCTTTCTCGGACGCTCGTTCATGCGGCCGGACCAGGCCTTCGCCTTCGCCAATGAATCGGCCGAACGCCTGACCAAGCTTGCCCGAAACCTGAGTGACATCGGCAGCCACAGCGTCGCGGCCGCCCTCCGTCCCGCCCATGGCAAGGTCACCGCGAACGCCAAGCGTCTGGCGCGGCGAAAGCCGACATGACGCTCATGGCAGGCCGATAATGGCGACGACCCGCCCAGCCTTCTCCTTGCGCGATCTGGCGATGCGTTCGCCGGTGCGGCTCGAAAGCCTGGGTGTGCTCGCCCTCCTGATCCTGGCGATGGCGCTGCTCTCGCCCTTCTTCTTCTCGGTCTCGAACATCCTCAACATCCTCCTGGCGACCGCCGTCATCGGCGTGCTCGCCATCGGTGCCACCTTCGTCATCTGCTCCGCCGGCCTCGACCTTTCCCTTGGCTCGGTGGTCGGCTTTTCCGGTGTCGTGGGTGCGCTCGCGGTTGACCAAATCGGTCTTCCCTGGCCGATCGCCGTCCCGGCTTGCATTCTTGCCGGCGCGTTTTGCGGGCTGATCAATGGCTTTCTCGTGACCCGCGGCAAGATCCCGGCCTTCATCGTCACGTTAGGCATGCTCGGACTTGCCCGTGGTGCAGCACTGGTGCTGACCAACGGCAAGCCGGTCTATGGTCTCCCGGCGGAGCTGCTCTTCCTCGGGCAGGGCCGCCCCTTCGGCGTGCCGATGCCGGTCTTCATCTTCATCGGCGTGGCGCTGATCGCCCATTATGTTCTCGCCGCGACCCGTTTCGGCCGCTACACGCTAGTGATCGGCGACAACGAAGCCGCGGCGCGCGCCACCGGGATCGATGTCGAGGCGCATCGCCTCAAGCTCTACATGCTCTCAGGCGGGCTGGCAGGTCTTGCCGGGCTTATCTTCATGGCGCGGGTCAACGCGGGCGACCCGACCGCTGGCCTCAATTACGAGCTCACCGCGATCACCGCCGCGATCATCGGCGGCACCAACCTCTTCGGCGGACGCGGCTCGGTTCTCGGCACCTTCGTCGGTGCGCTGATCATGGGCGTTCTGCAGAACGGCCTGAACCTTCTCGCCGTTCAGTCCTACTACCAGCAGATGGCGATCGGCGCCGTTTTGATCCTCGCGGTCTGGCTGGACCAGACCAACGCCAGGAGGCTTCGATCGTGAGTCTCCTCGAACTCGACAACGTGCAAAAACGCTTCGGCACGGTGGAAGCCTTGCGCGGTGTGACCTTTGCGATCGATGCCGGCAGCGTCGTCGGTCTGGTCGGGGATAATGGTGCCGGCAAGTCGACCCTGATGAAGTGCATCACCGGCATCTACCAGGCGGACGGCGGCAGCATCGGGTTCAACGGTGACGCCATCCATCACATGGATCCCGGCGGCATTCGAGAGCTCGGCGTCGAGATGATCTATCAGGATCTGGCGCTCGCCCCGCAGCAGGACGTCGCCTCCAACATCTTCCTGGGACGTGAGCCCACCAAAGGGCCGTTCGGGGCGATCGACAAGGCCAGGATCGAGCGTCAGGCGGATGCCATGATCCAGCGCCTGGGCGCGCGCATCCCCTCGGTCCGCTATCAGGTCGGCCAGCTTTCGGGCGGTCAGCAGCAATCGGTGGCGATCGCCCGCGCGCTCACCTTCGAACCGAAGCTCGTGATCATGGACGAGCCGACCGCAGCCCTTGCCGTGCGCGAGGTCGACCATGTGCTCGATCTGATCCGGGAGCTCAAGCGCCAGGGCATCGCCGTCATCCTGATCAGCCACCGCCTGACCGACGTGTTCGCCGTTTCCGATCGCATCATCGCTCTTCGCCAAGGCCAGGTCATCGCCGATGAGACGACTGCCGAGACCAGCATGAACAATGTGGTGGCTCATATCGTCGGTGCCGGATGACGGCGGGTCTGCCCTGCGACGCCGTCAAATCGTCATGGGCATCGCGCGTCACGTCAGGCGGCTTCGGATCGACCCCGTTCGAGACAGCGACTGATTGCGTCGAACAGCAGGGCGTGGTCGATCGGCTTAGCGACGTAGTCGTCCATGCCGCTCGCGAGAAAGCGCTCTCTGTCGCCTGACATGGCATCAGCGGTCAGTGCGATGATCGGGATGGAGGCGCGCGCGCCAGGTAGCTGCCGGATTTGCCGGGCGACGTCGAGGCCACTCATATCGGGCATGCGGCCGTCCATCAGGATCAGGTCGAACGGTTCCTTGTCGAGCATCTCCAAGACCGATCGACCGTTGGTCACCACGGTCGACGTGTAGCCGCCGGCTTCGAGCATTTCCTCGACGAGGTAGGCGTTCACCGGCTCGTCTTCGGCGACCAGGATATGGGCCGGTCCGGCCTCTTCTTTGCGCGGCGCCGCAGCCGGCCTGGCCTTGGCCGCCGGCCGTGCGGCCGTCGACGGCGGCACAGGGGAGGGGGCTGGCCTTGCCGACGCGGGGCTCTCCGCAGGCTTTTGCTCGCCGGCGGTCTCCAGCTCGATCTGCAACCAGAAGGTCGACCCTTCGCCCGGCTTGCTCTCCGCGCCGACATCGCCGCCCATCATCGATGCCAGACGCCGGCAGATCGCCAGACCGAGGCCCGTGCCGCCGAACTGGCTGCTGGTGGAGGTCGAGGCTTGTTCGAAGGGGGCGAACACCCGATCGACCGAATCGGCGTCGATGCCGATGCCGGTGTCTTCGACTTCGAAGCGGAGCTGGAAGAGACCGCCCGGCGTCGAGCGGGCGCTGGCCCGGAGTGCCGCGCCGCCTTCCCGGGTGAACTTGATCGCATTGTTGAGGAAATTGGACAGGATCTGGCGAATTCGCATGGAATCACCGAGTAGAGGCGGCACCGGGCCAAGCCGGTCCATCAGGTCGAACCAGAGCTCCTTCTCCTGCGCGCGCGCCTGGAACAGCGCATGAACGTCCTGGATCAGGTTGCGCAGATCGAAGGGCTCCTTGCTCAGCTCAAGCTTATCCGCCTCGATCTTGGAGAGATCGAGGATCTGATCGAGCAGCGTCAGCAAGGTGCGTCCGGAGCGCTGGATCACCTCGACCCGCTGGCGCTGGCGGTCGCCGAGATCGTCGGTGGTCAGCAGCAGGTCGGTCATGCCGAGGACGCCGTTCATCGGCGTGCGGATTTCATGGCTCATCGCCGCGAGAAACGCCGATTTTGCCTCACTCGCCCGTACCGCCTTCATGCGCTCCAGCCGAAGCTCCAGCTCGTCGACCACAAGAGACGCAAGCTCCTTCAGCCGACCGGCCTCATCGCCGGTGAAGCCGGGCCTGGCATTGACGTCCGCGACGCAGAGCGAGCCGATGCGCTGCCCGCTCGGCGTGACCAGGGGCGCGCCGGCATAGAACCGGACATGGGGCGCGTCCGCGACCATGGGATGGTCCTGGAACTCGGGATGCTCGCTGGCGCTATGCAGCACCAATGGGTCGTCATTGTAGATGACATGCGAGCAGATGCCGGCCGAGCGCGGGCATTCGGGAAGGTCGAGCCCGACGATCGACTTGAACCAGAGGCGCTCCCGATCGCATAGGGAAATGGCGGCGACAGGTGTCTCGAAAAACTCGGACGCCAGCTTGGTCACGCGATCGAAGGCTTGTTCGGGCTCGCTGTCCAGGACCTGATAGCGCTCGATTTCGGTAAGCCGTTTTGATTCCTGCTGATCGACGAGTTCGTTCATGAGGCGCCGCGTCCATCGGTTGGTTCCGTTGCCCCATCGCCGCAGTCCGGTCATGTCGGGCAACTTCTAACCTCAGGCTACGGCTTTATCTTTAAGCATTGCTTAAGAAGCTACGAAAAATTGAGGCTTTTCGAGACAAGAGGGAATCCACCGGCCGACCCGGAGCGGGGTCGGCCGGTGGGGCGTCTCAGGATGGTCCGGTCGGCGCCGGTGGCCGTCACTCCTTCGTCGCTTGCCAGTATTTGTTGTCGTCGAAGGACGGCCCCCAGACCACGCCGCTGACGTTCTTCCTGGAGGCGATCAGCTCGATGTCCTGGAACATGATCACGAAGGGCGAGGTCGCCTGATGCTCGCGCTGGATCTCCTGATACATGGTGCTGCGGATCTCGGGATCGTGCTCGAGGACCGCGGCCGCGGTCAGCGCGGTCATCTCGGGGATGTCCCAGGCATTGCGCCAGGCGAGCTTGCCGGTATGGCCGTCCTCGTCGGCATTGCCGGGGTTGCTGGCAAAGGTGTCGGCGTTGGTGTGCGGGTCCTGATAGTCGGGACCCCAACGGCCGATATAGATGTCATGGGTGCGGGCGCGGTATTTGGTGAGCGTCTGCTTGTTGTCGCCGGGGATGATCTCGAGATCGATGTTGGCCTGCGCCCAGGTCGCCTGGATGGCCTGGGCCATGTCGGTCACGGTCGAGGTGTTGCGGGTGTCCATGGTCACGGAAAAGCCGCCGGCGAGGCCCGCCTCGTCGAGCAATCCCTTGGCCTTTTCGATATCGAGCGCGTAGGGCTTGTCATCGATCGCGCCCAGGAAGCCCTGGGGCAGGAAGGACTGGTGAATGGTGGCCGAGCCCGCGAGGATGGTGGAGGCGATGCCGTCATAGTCGATCAGATATTTGAGCGCCTCCCTGACCTCGGGCTTCGAAAGGAACTCGTTCTTCTGACTGAGGCCGAGATACCAGATCGCGCCCTTCGGCACCTCCTCGACGACGATGTCGTCATTGTCGGCGATGGCCTTGACCTGGTCGCTCTCCAGATCGCGGGCGATGTCGATGTCGCCTTTCTCGAGCAGAAGCTGCTGGGTCGCGGGCTCGGCGACGTGACGGGTGAAGACGCGCTTGACCGCGGGCGCGCCACCCCAATAGTCGGGATTGGCATCAATGACGATGCTCTCATTGGGCTTCCAGGCGCGGAGCTTGAACGGGCCGGAGCCGGCCGACGCCGTCCGCAGCCATTCATGGCCCATATCGCCGTCCTGCTCGTTCGCCATCGCCTCCGCCTTGTCGACCACCGAGCCGACGCCGGCGGTCAGGCAGTAGAGGAAGAAGGTGGGTGCGTAGGCCTGGTCGAGGGTGATCTGCAGGGTCCGATCGTCGACGGCCTGGATCATCTCGTCGACATTCTCGGGCGTGAAGCCGAACTGGGAGAGGATGAAGGACGGGGTCTTGTTGAGCTTGATCACCCGCTGCAGGGACCAGGCGGCGTCTTCGGCCGTCAGCGGATTGCCGCTGTGAAAGGTGATGCCGTCCCGGATCTTGAAAGTGTAGGTCCGGCCGTCCTCGCCGATCTCCCAGCTTTCGGCGACGTGGCCCTGCAGGTTCTCGACGTCGTCGACCGGATACGTGACCAGGCGGTCATAGACCTGCGCCCCGTATTCGGCGCCGGAAAACTCGAAGATTTCGGCCGGATCGAGGGTGATGAGATCGTCGATCTGCCAGGCCTGAACCAGCGTGTCGGCAGGCGTTTCGGCCCTCGCCCCGGCAGGATCGATCACCGCAACAAGGGCGATCGCGGCGCATCCCGCCGCCAGATGTCGCATGAATGGCCGTCCGCGCAGGCTCGTCATCGCCCCTCTCCCGTCACTATTGATCGATTAATCCAGCCTCAATCCATCAGCGGCTCATGTCAAACGTCGAGTTGAATGCGAATCGTCGTTTGACATGAGCCGCCTCAAGCCGATGGCAGCCTTGCCAGGCGCTCGGTCAGCAGGTCGAAAAAGCTGTCGGCATCGATCTGGTCGATGACCAACGCGTTGACCGGTAGATCGGTGCGTTCGCGCCAATCCACCAACGTTCTGCCCATCGAGGCCTCGCTCATGATGTCGATCCGGACATGGCAATCGCGGCCACCGAAGAGTTCAGGGCGCATGACATAGGCGATCGCACAGGGGTCATGCAACGGCGCGCCCTGACCTTCGCCTCTGGCCTGATCGAAGATGTTGTAGAAGGTCAGAAGCCCATGGACCGCCTCGCTCACCTCCGAGCCAATCGCCTTGATCGCCGCCAGGCGTGACGGCGTGACCAGGGCTTTGTGGGTGACGTCGAGGCCGTGCATGACGATTGGCACGCCGGAACGGAAAACGATGTCGGCGGCATGTGGATCGACATAGATATTGAACTCGGCGGCCGGCGTGACGTTGCCGACGCCGATCGCACCGCCCATCAGGACGATCGCCTTGATTTTTTCCACGATGTCGGGGGCCAGGCGAATCGCGAGGGCGATGTTGGTCAGCGGGCCGACGGGGCAGAGCGTGACCGAGCCCGCTGGCTGGCGCCTGATGATGTCGACGATCGCGAGCGCCGCGTGGCCGTCGGCGAGCGGTGTCGTCGGGTCGGGCAGATCGGCGCCGTCGAGCCCGGTCTTGCCGTGCACGAACTCTGCCGTGACCAGGTCGCGGACCAGGGGCCGATCCGCCCCTCGATAGACAGGCACATCGGTTCGTCCTGCCAGCGCCACGAGCTTTCTCGCGTTGACCTCGGTGAGTGCCAGCGGCACATTGCCGGCAACCGCCGTGACCGCCAGCACCTCGAGCTCGTCGGGCGAGCCGAGGGCCAGCAGGATGGCCAGCGCATCGTCCTGGCCCGGATCGCAGTCGATGATGATCTTCTCAGCGCTCACAGATGCCTCCCCGGCAATGACTTATCACCACCATAGCAAGGCGTTGCGACGCCGTCGCCGGTCGTTTTGGTGGTTCAGATTTCGTTCACATCAAGGAAGCTAGCGTGAGGTGGATTGGATGGTCCTTCATGATGCTTTCGGGGAACACTCACCATGACACGAACATTGGCCACGCTCGGCCTTCTGGCCGGCCTCGCCGCCTGCACGGCTGCGGCGCCGCAACAGCAGTCCGCGGACATACGCAACAGCGAGCTGACCCACGGTAATGTGCAGATGCAGCTCGAAGTCGGACGGACCACGCAGGCTGACGTTCTCGACACCTTCGGCGCGCCGAATGTCACCACCATCGACGGTTCCGGCCAGGAGGTCTGGAGCTATCAGCGGGCGGCAACCGTCACCCAATCGTCCTCGCGCGACAACTACTGGACGATCCTGCTGGCAGGCGGCGGCAGCGACAGCTCAGGCTTCGAGCAAAGCTCGCGCATGACTACGCTGATCGTGAAATTCGATGACCGCGACGTGGTCGCCGATTTCCGCAGCCGGTCAAGCAGCTTCTAGAGGCGGGGTAGGACCATGCGCCACGTTGCGATTGCCCTGGCACTTCCCTTTGTCCTCCTGACGTCCGGCTGTGCGGATCTCCTGGAGGATGAGCCGAAGAAGTCGGCGCTGACGCCGTTGCAAATCCAGTCCCTGCAGCAGCGGGATCTGGAGACCGGGAAAGACGTCGCCTTCGCCAGTGTCGTCTCCGTCTTTCAGGATCTCGGTTATACGATCGAGAGCGCGGATCTGGCGACCGGGTTCATTTCGGCCGAAAGCCTCGCGAAATCGGAGGAGGATTCGGACGCCATCGATCTCATCCTCGACATTCTCGCCGACGAGGACGAGGATTACGATGTGACCACGGTGCAGACCAAAGCGACCGCCTTTGTCGAGAGCTTCGCCGAGGATCGCACCCGCGTCCGGCTGAGCTTCGTTCGGAACAAGAGCCGATCAAGCGGAGGAGGTCAGGTTTCCGAGAAGGACAAGCAGATCCTCGACAGCGAGGTCTACCGAAATGCCTTCGACCGTATCGAGACGGCGATTTTTGTCCGGAAGGAGGGTACGACCTGAAGGCTTCGGGAATCGTTCGCGAGCGATGGGCGGGACCATGACGGACGATCAGGAACGATCAGTCGAACTTCAGTCCGAACTGACCTGCCCCGCCTGCCATCACAAGAGCGGCCGCGTCATGCCGACCGATGCCTGCCTGTTCTTTCACGAGTGCGAGGGCTGCAAGACGTTGCTCCGTCCCAAGCCCGGCGACTGCTGCGTCTTTTGTTCCTATGGCACCGTCCCCTGTCCGCCTATTCAGGAGGCAAGGCGAACGGGACGGCCTTCAGACTGCCGCTAAGCGTCGGCGATCCAGCAATTTCTTCACATTTTTGGCGTATCTTGTTGCATAGCAGCAGCAGTAGCTGCTTGATTTTTCACCAAAGGCGCCCAATCCTGATGCAGTGCACAATTCGTCATGCTGAAAGCTGCTGCCGACGATGAGCGCGAAAGGACGAAGGGATGGATGATCGCCAGGGCTACTACTTCGACGATCTCGATGAGGGCATGAGCGAGGTCTTTTCCAAGACCATTACCGAAGCTGATCTCTTGATGTTCGCCGGCGTCTCTGGTGATACCAACCCGATCCATCTCGATCAGGACTTCGCCAGCCGCACCATGTTCGAGGGACGGATCGCCCACGGCATGCTGACCGCGAGCCTGGTGTCCACGGTGCTCGGCACCAAGCTGCCCGGCCCGGGGGCGGTCTACGTGAACCAGAACCTCCGCTTCCTCGCGCCGGTGCGCATCGGTGATACGGTGATCGCGCGGGCCATGGTCAAGGAACTGAACGGCGAGAGAAAGCGCGTCACGCTGGAAACCACCTGCAATGTCGGCGACATCAAGGTGCTGGATGGCGAGGCGACGCTCATGGTGCCGAGGCGTCCCAAGAACGGGGCCTGACCGGCGAGCCGCCGGTGGCTTGACTGACGTCGGGGCTGTTTTCCGTCCAGCACGTTATCCCTTGTCGCGCCCGGCCGTATCTGCAGCCTCGAAGTGCCGGATCGCGGTCTCGAACTTGTCGCGGCAGCCGGTGTTGCAGAACCCGACGACCTGTCCCCGATAGAGGGTGAGCGAATCGGCCGCCACCGGCTTTCCTGACCAGGGACAGGTTTGGTTGATGCAATCTTCTAGCTTCAGCGGCTGGATGTCGTCGGACATGGCTAAACTCCCCTTCACGTCGACCCCGGCCGCGGCGCGATCCGGTCGCGGCCGAGCCAGGCCGCCCCTCTGACGCCCGACGAATCACCATGCACAGGCGCGCGCAGTGCTGTCCTGACCGTGTCGGAAAAGACATAGGTCGGCCAGATCGCCGGCACGGTCTCATAGAGCCGCTCCAGCTTGGAAAGGCCACCGCCAAGGACAATGACATCAGGGTCGATCAGATTGATCACCATGGCGAGACCACGCGCCAGACGGTGCTCGTAACGGGCGAGACTGGCCTCGGCGGCGGCATCGCCATCGGCCGCTGCCCGGACGATCGTCGGCGGTTCGACCGACTCGCCAGTCACCCGAAGGTGATCCGCGGCCATTCCCGGGCCGGAGAGCCAAGTCTCGACGCAGCCGTTCAAGCCGCAATAGCAGTCGGGACCGGGCAGTTCTTCCGGCGTCGGCCACGGGAGCTGATTATGACCCCATTCGCCGGCGATCGCGTTCGGGCCGGCGAGCGGTTGCCCGCGGATTACCAGCCCGCCACCCACGCCTGTACCGATGATCACGCAAAAGACCGAGGACGCGCCGGCTGCCGCCCCGTCGGTCGCCTCGGACAAAGCGAGGCAATCGGCATCGTTGGCGATCGCGATCTCACGTCCGAGGCAGGCTTCCAGGTCGCGATCGAAGGGCTTGCCGTTCAGCCAGGTGGAGTTGGAATTCTTCAAAAGGCCGGTTGCCGGCGAGATGGCGCCCGGTGTGCCGAAGCCGAGCGTGCCCTTGGCGCCGAGTTCGAACTCCGTCTCGGCGATGAGATCACGCAGCACTTCGAGCGTTTGATCGTAATTGCCGCGCGGGCTGGCCTGGCGACGGCGCAGTAGCACCTCGCCCTTCTCATCGAGCGCGATGATCTCGATCTTGGTGCCGCCAAGGTCGATGCCGAGCGCCAGTGTCATGGCTGCTTCCCGCCTCCCGTTCGATGGTTCGTTCGATCGACGTTCATCACAGCATGTTTCGCCGGCGTCATGAAGGGGGCCGCTCAGATTGGCGCTGACGCGTCGCTTCCAGGCCGAAAGAAGAGCATCCGCGCGGCACCATGGCGCCGGTCCTCCTGCAGCGTGAAGCCGGGCGGCGTTTCAAGCTCCTCCTTGGCGCCAAGTTCGACGATGATCAGGGCGTCTGCGGCAAGCCAGCTGGCATCTAGCGCCGCCAGCACCTCGCCGGCGAGGCCGCTTCGATAGGGCGGATCGAGAAAAATCACGTCGAACGGACAGGGAGGACGTCCGAGACGGCGCGCGTCCAGGCGCCGGAGGTGAAGGGTCGACGGATTGCCCAGCGCATCGACATTGATCCGGGCAAGCTCGATCGACTCGTCGATCAGCCAGACTTCGCCGGCCCCTCGCGAGAAGGCCTCGATGCCGACGGCGCCGGTGCCGCAGAAAAGATCGAGAAACCGTGCGTCTTTGACCCGTCCGGCATGGTCGAGAATGTTGAAGAGGGCTTCTCGTGTCCGCTCGGCGGTCGGGCGAATCGAGCGATCGCGCGGCGTCGTCAGGCGTCGTCCCCGATGTCGTCCACCGATGATCCGAATGCCGCTCACCTGCCTCCGCTCGTCAATTTGCGAGAGTCCATCCGAGAGATTATCGGGTGGGTCCGTGGGCTGATACAACATCGGCCGATCGGAAAAAAGAAAATAGGTTTGACAAGAATGTGTTGGCTGAAACCTAAATGCAGGGACGTGAACAGGAAAAACAGCAAAAATCTACCATCGATGCCTAGTGTTGCGCCTATATCGGCATGTGAACAGCTGTTCACATATCTTTTTGGACGTTTGCGACGGCCGTTCATCGCCGTCGCCTTGGTGCTTGCGCTGGTCCAGCCTGCAAGCGCTGACATTCAGACGGAAGCGCCATGGCATGCCATCGCCCATGCATATCTTAACACGCTCTTCCTGCTGAACCTGGAACCAATCGAGTGGTCATTGATCGAGCGTGTGCTGACGACCGATCATGATGGCCGTATTCTTGGTCGTCCTGCTTCCGAGCGTCTTATCGAGCTCGACCAGGCGGCGGGAACGACCCATTGGCAGGCGATCGAAACGGCGCTTGCCGCGAAGAGTCCCGACACGCTCTATGCGGCGACGACCAGAGCGATCTCTTCGGCCATTCGCCAGCATCTCGCTAACGCTGCGGCAGCGTTGGAACAACCCGGCCTCGCCGGTGCAGAGATCGATCAAGCGCAAGCACTCTTTCGCGTCTTTGCCGATCCAATCAAGCAGACCGACCCCGAAGGTTTCCGATCACTTGGTCTCGCCTGGCTCGAACTCGCCTCCAGCGTCCGTCAATCCGGCGTGATCGATGCGGGCGGTCTGCCCGCGGATCAAGTCGCGTTCGCGTCCGCCAGAACGTTGCTGATCGACTATCTGGTCGCGAATTTCGAGCCCGAGATGTTTTCGCCGCGCAGCGTTTACGAGCCTATTCCGGAAGAACGCATCCTTGCCGGCCTCCATGCCGAACTCGCCCCCTGGCTGCCGCCTGGCAGCGATATTAACGATCAGGACCCGCTGCCGCGTCTCGTCCTGAACTTCGAGGAGCAGGGCATCGAAGAGCAGGATCTGTTCCTGGTCGCTTACGGCGACATGCTGTTCGACAGCCCCGAGATCTTCGGTGATCCGGCGAAGAGCATCGGGCTTGCCTGCTCCACCTGTCACAACGGAAGCGACATCAACCAGCGCTTCTTCATCACCGGTATCAGCCCGTATCCGGGTGCCGTCGACGTCGATGGCAGCTTTTTCAATGCGAAGTTCAACGATCACCGAAGCGACGCGCTCGACATCCCAAGCCTGCGCGGCCTGCGCTTCACCGGCCCCTACGGCCGGGACGGCCGCTTCGCCAGCCTTCGAGACTTCACCCGCAATGTCATCGTCAACGATTTCAGCGGTCCGGAACCCAGCCCGCTGATCCTCGATGCGCTGATCGCCTATATGCTGGAGTTCGACTTCCTGCCGGCACCGAACCTCGAGCGCGACGGACGTCTGAAGGCGACCGCCCCGGACAGTGCGAAACGCGGCGAGCTGCTGTTCGAGACACCCTATGCGTCAATGAATGGCCAGTCCTGTGCCAACTGCCACACGCCCGGATCGCATTTCACCGATAACGAGGTGCACGACATCGGGTCGGCAGGCGAGGGTGCTGCGAGCGGCTTCAGTGGCGCTTTCGACACGCCGACCCTGCTCGGCACGCTGCACACGGCACCGTATTTTCACGACGGCCGCTTTTCGACCCTGGCTGAAGTGGTGACCTGGAAAAGCGAGACCTTCGGCCTCGGTCTGGACGAGGCCGACATGAGCGATCTCACCGCCTATCTCGAAGCGGTCGGCGAAGGGGACGAGCCCTATCAGACCTTCGACGAGGAAACCACACCGTTCCGGCTGATGGTCGAGGACATGGCCGTGTTCCTCAGCACCCTCGACATTTTGATCCCGGAACAGGATCGCGATCATGTCGACCTTCTGTTGCGTACCGTGGCCGGTGACATGGAGCTTGAGGCAAGCGCCATGGCCAACCGCGATGCCCGCGGCAAGACGCAGGAAATGGCCGACCGTCTTTGGGCGCTGCGCGATATGGTGCTGCTGGAGTCGTGGGACGAGGCGGCGACGGCGTGGCAGGACTACCGGAAGATGGCCGAAACCTATGATTCGGAGCTGCGCTGATGCTTAACCTTCGGCGTCGTATGATGTTGCAGGAGATGGGCGCGCTGGCATTCGGATCAGGTCTCCTGCCGATAGGATCGACGATGGCGGCAGGCGGTCCCATGACGCGCTCGGCGCCGAGGCGCTCCTCGCCGAAGTCTATCAAGGCTTGACCGCCTTGTTCCTCGCGCCTTTTCGTGAGGAAGGACAGCCGCCTCGCGACGCTTGAAGATCTCTGCGGCAAGACCATCGCTTTTGCCGATTCGATTTCCGAATCGGGCGATCTCTTCCCTCTGGAAATCCTGATCGAAGCCGGCCCATTCCCTTCCATACGGTCATTGCCCGCGCCAAACTCGATGGTTCGCCTTCGGCTTGCCCGGCCAAGTTGCACCGGACCTGGAGCGCGACGCTCTGTTTCGTTTCCAGCCAAATTTTTGCGAGTCGCTGGTCCTCGGTCTGGTCGGCGGGCGGCATCGGCTTCTACATCCAGCTCTACGCCCGCGCCTTCCAACATGAAAAAGTCGCGACGCTCACCGTGGTCTTGCTGCAGATGGTTGTCCTGATCGAGCAGCTCAGCACCCGGTGCCGCCGCCTGCGCTGACGGCTGCGGGCAGCGTGCCGCTGCCATTTCACAGCGACCGACACCTCATGATGTCGCACAGATCAGTGATCGACCCTTGCAGCGTGCCTCCAGCCGGCTAGAGTCGGTCGACCGAATCGGCAGCGAACGCCGTAATCAAGAACACTGACGGGAGATCATCCATGAAGCCTCTGCTCGCCGCAGCCGCTCTTTTCCTGCCGCTCGCCGGCACCGCCATCGCCCAGGATCGAACCGCCTCACCCGAAGGCGCCAGTGCCTACATCATCTCGCCTTCGAACGGCGACACCGTGAGCAGCCCGGTGACTGTGGTCTTCGGTTTGAGCGGTATGGGTGTGGCGCCGGCGGGGACGGAAAAGGAAAACACCGGACACCATCACCTCCTGATCGACACGGACCTGCCGCCGCTCGACGAGCCGATTCCGGCTGACGACAACCATGTGCATTTCGGCGGCGGCCAGACGGAAGTGCAGATCGAACTGGCGCCGGGGGAGCATAACCTTCAGCTGCTTCTCGGCGATCTCAATCACATTCCTCACGACCCGCCGGTCGCCTCGGAGGTGGTCACCGTCACCGTGGAGTAGGCGCGATCACATGAGCCAGCGTCCGCCCAATCGTGGAGCGGACGCTGGCGGGTTGGAAGGTTTCAGCTTGACCGTCCGCATTGCGACAAAAAGCCGGCTCACTTTCGGTGCCTCCAAACATGGCACGTGTCGGACGAACGGGCACGTTCTTGGCGATGCCTGAAAGAGCGGCTTTATGCAGCCTTGCATCGTCGGCCTGACAGGGGGGCTGACCGCGTGGGCGCGCCTGTCCGAGGGGATATCAGGCCTTCCTTTCGACCATCATCTTCTTGACTTCGGCGATCGCCTTGGCCGGGTTCAGGCCTTTTGGGCAGGTGTTCGCGCAGTTCATGATGGTGTGGCAGCGATAAAGCCGATAGGGGTCTTCCAGATTGTCCAAGCGCTCGCCGGTATGGTCGTCACGGCTGTCGATCAACCAGCGATAGGCTTGTAGCAGCACGGCCGGCCCGAGGTAGCGATCGCTGTTCCACCAGTAGCTGGGACAGCTGGTGCTGCAGCAGGCGCAGAGGATGCATTCATAAAGACCATCCAGCTTCTCGCGATCCTCGGGATCCTGCAGCTGTTCATTTTCCGGTGCTGCGGACGAGGTTTGCAGCCAGGGCTGGATCGACTCATACTGCGCCCAGAACTGGGTGAAGTCGGTCACCAGATCCTTGATCACATGCTGGTGCGGCAGGGGGTAGATGGCGACGTCGCCCTCGACATCGTCGATCGCCTTTAGGCAGGCGAGCGTATTGCCGCCATCGATGTTCATCGCGCAGGAACCGCAGATGCCTTCTCGGCAGGACCGTCTGAAGGTCAGGCTGGAGTCCACCTGGTCCTTGATCTTGATGAGAGCATCCAGAATCATCGGTCCGCAGTCATCGAGATCGACCTCGAAGCTGTCGATCGTTGGGTTCTTTTCGTCATCGGGGTTGTAGCGGTAGATCTTGAACGTCTTGACCCGTTTGGCGTCGTCCGGCGCCTTGTGATGCTTGCCGTCCGTCATGCGGGAATTGGCAGGTAACGTGAATTCGGCCATCGGGGCTGATCTCCAAACGGGGCGCTAGCGGACTATTTTCGTCGTTCGATGATTGACGTTGTCGATCGGACTGCCAGACAAGCTAAGTGAACGCCGTGCTCGCAGAACTAGTAGACGCGTTTTTGCGGTGGTACCGGTTCGACGTCGTTGGTAAGCGGCTTACTGTGCACGTCCCGATCGCCGATGGTCGCTTCCTGTTTCTCCGCATCGACCCAGCAAAGCGTGTGCTTCATCCAGTTCTCGTCGTCGCGATCGGGGTAATCCTCGCGCGCATGCGCACCACGGCTCTCGGTGCGCTGGCCGGCGGACGCCATGGTCGCTACGGCCTGCAGCATCAGGTTGTCCAGCTCCAGCGCTTCGACAAGATCGGTGTTCCAGATCATCGAGCGGTCGGCCAGCTTCAATTGGCTCAGCGATGAGGCGACGGTGTCCAGCTTCTCAGCACCTTCCTCGAGAAGTTCGCCGGTACGGAACACGCTCGCATGGCGCTGCATGGTGCGCTGCATGTTGAGCCGGATCTCACCGGTGGGAAGCTCACCGTCCGCGTGCCGGACTTTGTCCAGTCGGGCAATCGCCATCTCGCCTGCATCCTTTACGAGCGGTTTTTGCGCAGCGCCTGGGGTCACGATCTCTGCAGCGCGATGCGCGGCCGCCCTTCCGAACACCACGAGATCGATCAAGGAATTGCCGCCCAGGCGATTGGCACCGTGCACCGAGGTGCAGCCGGCCTCGCCCACGGCCATCAGACCGGGGATGATCGCGTCGCCGGCACCGTTCGGCTTCACGACCTCGGTCTGATAGTTGGTCGGAATGCCGCCCATATTGTAATGACAGGTCGGTACCACCGGGATCGGCGTCTTGGTCACATCCACGCCCGCGAAGATGCGCGCGGTCTCGGAAATGCCGGGGAGTTTCTGGTGGAGGACGGATGGTTCGAGATGCTCCAGATGCAGCTCGATATATTCGCCCTCCGGCCCGCAGCCGCGGCCCTCGTTGATCTCGATGGTCATCGCCCTGCTGACCACGTCACGCGACGCCAGATCCTTCGCGGTCGGCGCATAGCGCTCCATAAAGCGCTCGCCGTCCTTGTTGGTGAGATAACCGCCTTCGCCGCGGGCACCCTCGGTAATCAGGCAACCGGCGCCGTAGATGCCGGAAGGGTGGAACTGCACGAACTCCATGTCCTGAAGCGGCAGGCCGGCGCGCAGCACCATGGCATTGCCGTCGCCGGTGCAGGTGTGGGCTGACGTGCACGAGAAGT
>JBCCIN010000005.1:0-38231 GCA_039028235.1 Pseudomonadota bacterium | reverse complement strand
GACGAGCCGCCGGGCTCCGCGAAGGCAGCCCGCTGCAGGGCGCCATATTTGAGCCGCACCACCTCCCAGCCAAATGCCGAAAAGATCGACTCGATACGCTGCCAGAGCCCCTCGCGCACGACGCCGTCCAGGCTCTGGCGGTTGTAGTCGATCACCCACCAGCAGTTTCGAAGATCGTGCTTCCAGCCTTCCTGCAGGCATTCATAGACATTGCCCTCGTCCAGTTCGGCATCCCCGACCAGCGCGATCATCCGGCCCGCCCGACGTGGGCTGGTCCACTTTTTGGCCTCCAGATAGTCCTGAATGATCGAAGCAAACGCGGTGATCGCGACGCCGAGGCCGACCGAGCCCGTGGAAAAGTCGACGTCGTCGATGTCCTTGGTGCGGCTCGGATAGCTCTGCGCGCCGCCATAAGCGCGAAAGGCCTTCAGCTTGTCCACCGTCTGCAGCCCCATCAGATACTGCATCGCGTGAAAGACCGGCGAGGCATGCGGCTTGACCGCGACCCGGTCCTCCGGCCGCAGCACATGGCCATACAGGGAGGTCATGATCGACACCATGGAGGCCGACGAGGCCTGGTGACCGCCGACCTTGACCACGTCCTTCGCGCGCAGATGGTTGGCGTGATGAACTGTCCAACAGGCGAGCCAGAGGAGACGGCGCTCCAACGTCTTCAAATGATCGATCGGCAGATTCGGCATCGTGGCAGCGATCCTGGCATTGGCAATGGTTCTGCCACTAGAGGTCGACTGGCCGCCAGCGTCAACAAGGAGCGGCTGAACTGCTACAGCGACCGCGTCATGAACACGCTGTTCGGGTCCTCGCGATAGCCGGCAAAGGGCGGGCAGAAGGTGAAGCCATATTTGGTGTAGAGCGCTCTTGCCGGCTCGAATGCGGCCATGGAGCCGGTCTCCAGGCTGAGGCGCCGATAGCCGCGCCGCCTCGCTTCCGCCATGATATGCTCAAGCATGGCGGCCGCGATGCCCTGCCCGCGCCTGGCCTTCGCGGTGTGCATGGACTTGATCTCGCCATGCTCCGGATCGAGCTGCTTGAGCGCGCCGACACCGACCAAGGTCTCGTCATCCCAAAGGCTCCAGAAGGTGACGTCGGGTGCCTTCAACCCGCTGAGATCGAGCGCGTGCCGGCTCTCCGGCGGCGAATGCTCGGCCATGGTGTCGAGATGGCGCCTCAAGAGATCCTGAACGGCCAATCCGCTCAAATCATCGAGACGAAAGGAAAGCTGCATCATCCTCCTCCACGCGGGCGGCCTGCTCATGGCCACGTCGTGGACGAAGCATGAGTCATGCCAACTTCGACCGAGAGCGCGGTTATCGCCTCAAAGCGCGGTGTTCTGGGCGGTGAAGTCCAGTGTTTCCTGATCGATGATGGTGATCTTGCCCTGATCGATGGCAATCACGCCTTCCTGCGTCCAGGCGCTGAGCTGCCGGTTGACGCTTTCACGGGTCGAGGCGATCAGATTGCCGAGATCAGCCTGGGAAATGCGCATATCGATCAGGAGGCCCGCCTCCGTCTCACGGCCATAATGCTCGGACATCTGCACCAAAAGCCGGGCCAGCCTCGCCCCAAAATCGAGAAAGGCGATGCTCTCCACCATCTCGCTGGTGCGCCGAAGGCGCGAGCACAGCACCTCGATAAACTGCACCGCGATTTTCGGATTGCGCTCCAAAAACGGCAGAAAATCACGCCGATCGAGAATGAGGAGCTGAGTCTTGCCCATGGCGGTGGCATCGGCGCTCCGCTCCTTGCCGTCGAGCAGCGCGATTTCGCCGAAGAGCTGTCCGGGATCGACCATGTTCAGGATGATCTCACGCCCGTCCTCGGAATAGGCGCTGATGCGCACGCGCCCATCAAGCACCGCCATCATGCTGGTGCCGGGGTCACCTTTCTGAAAGATCACCTGGTTGTTGGTGAAGCGACGCTCCGTCGCGACCGTAAGCAGCGTATCCAAAGCGCTATCATCGAGCTGGCCCAGCAGGAAATGCTTGGAAAGCAACGCACGGCGATCCGCAGCCTCATTATTCGTCATCAAATCATCCCCCTGGCCGCATTCTAGCAGCCAGCAACGCGGCGTCGAGATCCCGCAGGGCAGCCTAGCGTTTATCTCGAACGGGAAGGCAGGGGAACAGGGCGCTCAGGCGACCTGAGGATTGCGGGCGTCGTTTGCGGCCTCGAAATAGTCGATTTCCAGATCCTCCAGAGACGTTGCCTTCGGGGCTGGCAGATGGACTTCGAAGGTCGTGCCCTGACCGACCACACTCCGGACGTCCATCTTTCCTTCATGCAACTCGACCAGATGCTTAACCAAATGGAGGCCAATTCCGCTGCCGGATATCCCGGTCGATGTGCTGGCGCGAAAGAACCGTTCGAACAGCTTTTCGAGCTCGTCCGGCGGAATGCCCACCCCTTCATCCTCGACCGAAATCACGGCAGCGCCATCGGGTGCCAGTTCGCCACGCACCAAAATCCTGGTGCTGTCGGGTGAATATTTAACGGCATTCGAGACGAGGTTCGACACAACCTGACGCAAGAGCTTGACGTCACCATGCCAGCTGTCCGGCAGGGTATCGATGTCGATCTCGATCTTGTGGCTGGTATTGATGTCGGCGTAGTTCCGGCAGACTTCGGCAATCATGTCACCCAGATCGAACGCAGACGGCTCGAATTTGATCCGCCCCTCTTCCAGGCGCGCTGCGCACAGAACACTTTCCATCAGATCCGTCAGTCTCAATACCGACGTCCGGATGGAGCCGACGACTTTCGAAACCCGCTGAACAGTTAGCTGATCTGAGCGGCGCAGCAATCGCTGGGCGTTGCCGTCGATGATCGCGAGCGGCGTGCGGAACTCGTGAGAGACCATCGAGACGAATTGCCGTTGCATGCCGTTTACCTCGCGCTCGCGCTCCAGCGCCCGCCGGACCTCGCCGGCATTTTCCTTAAAGACCTGTAATGCGCGCGCCATCATTCCGAGTTCATGTTTCCTCTCGGCTCCCGTGATCGGAACCTCGAGATTGCCTCCAGCGATTTCGGACATGGTCTCGGCCATTTTGCGCACGTTGCCGGAGATGTGGCGGGAAACCAAGCCGCCCAAGGCGGCCCCGGAACACAAAGCAGCAAGCGACAGCGAGACCACCAGGAAGAGTGTCGTCCTGGACCTTTCGAAACCGGTCGCACCCATCTCTCGCTGCCGATCGACAGCACCGTTATGGACGTTTCGGAGCCTGTCCCTGACCTGCAGCCCGAGATCTTCCAGCCGCCCGTCCCGTATGTCGTTCCGCACGACGATGACGGTGCTGAGCTCTCCGGCGGCGTTGATATAAGCCGAAATGTGGTCGATCACCTGGATCGCGAGCTTCTGCATTTCGGGATCTTGAAGGTAGGGCTGGAACGAGCGCACATGCTGCCTAGCCCCATCCATGATTGTCACGGCCGTGTCGAACGTTTGCGGGTCGTTGGTCAGCAGAAACCGCTCGTTGTAGAACCGGCCGCGCATGACCTCCTGTTGCGCGATGCCGACCTCATGGCCAAGCATGGCATCGCCATTGTCTCGGGCAAAATTCATGATCGTCGTCAGCTTCGCCCGAATGCGCGGACCAATCGCCTTCACACTGTGGCCGATCCTGTCGCTTCTCGCGGTGAGTCCGGTCACGCGGGCGAACGTGTCCTGATAATCGCGGGCCGATGCCGAAACCTGCCGTAGAAGGTTCAGAGCCTGCTCATCTCCCGCGAGGGAACGCTCAGCGTCGCTCAGTTTTTGGCTTATCTTGTCTAGGAGCCCCCGAACCGTCTTAGCCTCGTCTCTGGTGGGATTGAGACGATAGCTGAGCGCTGCGATCTCGGCATCGAAGAACTCCTCAAGAAGCTCGTTGGCCAGCAACGTCTGCTGCGCCGTCCCCCTGTAACCGGTGAAGGTCGAGGAGAGCTCCGATGTTGCGAGATAGCTGAGACCGGCCAGTGCTGCCAGCAACACCAAAGCGCAGCCCACGGCCAGCTGGATCTGCCTGCTGATGCTTAACGAGCCCATCGAACCACCGACGCCTAAACGAATTCGCGCCTGACATGATCAGCGAAATTAGCAAAGATCTAATTAACGACGCGTTCGGGAAAGCCGCTTCCGCGTTCACCGGTGGATCCGATCGGGACACGTCGTCCCGCCGCCGACGACCGGGGCGATCGTCGGTTTTCGCGGGCGCGTGCCGACCTACTCCACGCTATCAGGCAGCACCGCCTCACGTTCCGCGATGAAGGCCATTAGCGCCTCGTCAATCGCGGGATCGAGGGGCGGCGGCTGATAGGCGGCTAGCATGGCCTTAACCTTCTCAATCGCACGGTCGGTGGCGTCTTTTTGGCCTTCGGCGAGCCATTGCTCATAGCTGTTGGCATCGGCGAGTTCGGGCATGTAGAAGGCGGATTGGAAATGGTTCTGGGTGTGGTCCGTGCCGAGATAATGGCCGCCCGGGCCGACATCCTTGATGGTCCCGACCGCTTCGTCGAAATCGCCGAACTGCGGTCCCTGGCCGAAGCGATAGAACATCTCGATCTGCTCGCAGTCGAGGACGAACTTCGAAAAGCTGGCGGACAGGCCTGATTCATCCCAGCCGCAGCTGTGCATGACGTAGTTGGCACCGGCCAGAAACACCGGATACATGGTCTGGATGCTCTCATAGGCCGCCTGCGCGTCGACCTTTTTCGAAGAGGCCATCATTCCGGAGGAGCGGAGCGGTACACCGTATCGGCGCGCCAGTTGACCGATCATTAGGTTCATGAAGCCCATCTCCGGCGTGCCGGAAAGGGGAGCCCCCGATCGCATCGAGATGGTGGCGAGAAAGTGGCCATACACGACGGGAGCGCCTGCGCGGCAAAGCTGCGTAAAGGCGATGCCGGCAAGGGCTTCCGCGTTGAGCTGAGCAACCGACGCGGCGGCGCTGGCGGGCGCATTGGCACCAGCCATGACGAAGGGGGAGATGATGCAGGCCTGGTTGGCGCGGGCATAGATCTTCATCGCCCCCAGCATGGTCTCGTCCCAGACCAGCGGTGAGTTGCAGTTCATGATCGAGATCATCACGGGGTTCGCGTCGACGACATTCGCGCCGAACACCAGCTCCGCCATTTTCACCGCGTCGGCTGCGCGCTCGGGTGCCGTGACCGGACCCATGAACGGCTTGTCTGAGTGCTTGATGGCACTGTAGGTGATGTGCAGGTGACGCTTGGGCACGCTGATGTCGACCGGCTCGCAGATGACCGCACCGGTGTTGTGTAGCACGGGCGACATATAAGCGAGCTTATGGAAGTTCTGCAGGTCTTCGAGGGTGCCGTAGCGGCGCTCACCGTCGAAATCGTAGACGAAGGGCGAACCATAGGTCGGTGCAAACGCGACATTATCGCCGCCGATCTCTGTGTTCTTCTCGGGATTTCTCGCTTGCAGGGTGAAACGGCTCGGCGCCTTGGCGACGAGATCCATCACCAACGCTTCCGGGATATAGACGCGATGCCCCTGAACGTCGGCGCCCGCGTCGCGCCACATGGCGGCGGCCTCGTCGTCGCGAAAGTCGATGCCGACCTCTTCGAGAAGCTTGAGAGACGCCCGATGCAGCGTTTCCAGGCGGTCCTCGCTCAACACTTCATAGACCGGCACCTTGCGTTCGAGGACCGGCCAGCCCTGAACCTCGACGACAGAGCGCGCTTCACGCCTTGACGCGCGTCCGCCGCGCCTGCCTTCCCGCTGAACCGACCGAGCCGTCGCCATAACACGCCTCCCTTATCGCGCGAACCGCCACATTGAGGATGGCGTAACAGCAGATGTCATCGAACTCTATCCTGTTTTCGACCTAACTCCGCCTATTCTCGACACGGCGGGACTGTCATTCCATGTGGACAGCATTGCAAAGTTATCCATTCTTCATTAGTCTATTTTTTCACTATTTGGTTTAGTCAAATCTAGCTAAAAAAACCTTTTGGAGACCCGTTTGCTCGACAGAGGAATGGGGCTGAGTGTTGTCGTCAGCTCCTACAACTACGGTCAGTACTTACGTACGGCTATCGATAGCGCTCTCGCTCTGGCTTGCGCCCCACTTCAGGTGATTGTGGTCGACGATGGCTCAACCGACGGCTCGATCGACATCATCAAGAGCTATGGCGATCGTATCGAGCCCCTGTTTCAGACCAACCAGGGCCAGATCGCGAGCTGCGCTGCCGGTCTTCGCCTCTGCCGGCATGACATCGTCATCTTTCTCGACTCGGATGATCGGCTTGAGCCGTTCGCCGCCAGGGAAATCATGGCGCTTTGGACATCTGAGACGGTCAAGGTCCAGTATGCGCTCCAGGCGATCGACAGCGACGGTCAGCTGGTCAACACGGTCTTTCCCAAGTACCCGCATGGTCTGACACCGTCGGCGATTCGTGCCGAGCTGTTTCGCGCCGGCGTCTATCCGGCGACCACCACATCGGGCACTGCCTTTTCCCGCGACTTCCTGACGAAGGTGATGCCGATTCCGCCCGAGTATGACTGCGATATCGACGATGCGCTGAACGCAGTCGCCCCGCTTCATGGCGACGTGCAGACCCTTCGAAAGACCCTTGGCCAGTATCGCGTGCATGACCGCAATACCTCGGCCCATAGCGAACTCACCGCCGATCGCTTCGAGCGCTATGCCCAGGATTCCAAGGAGCGCCTACGTTATCTGCGTGACAGCTGCGAGCGTCTCGGCTTCGAGCTGCCGGACGATGTCATGCGAAACGACCTCGCCTATTGGGAAAGCAAGGTCGCAGCGGCGGTGATGAAGCCCGAACGCCGTCTCGGCCTGCTGTTGCCCACACTTCGCGCCGCCTTCGGCTCGATCCTCGATCCCGGTCAACGCATGATGCACGCCACCTGGTCGGCCGCCCTCATTCTTCTGCCCCGGCCGATGGCCCGGCACCTGCTGGCCCAGCGTTTCATCTTCAACAAACGGTCCCGCATCGTGGAGCTGCTGCTGCAGGGGGTTTGGCGGCTCGGTCGTCTGACGGCCAGGATTCGCGGCAGATCCCAGCCAGCGGAGACGCCCCGCCCACGGCAGATTGCCGCCAGCGCCCGATCAACCTGCCTGCCGATGGCCGTCGTCGCCAAGGGGAACGATGACGCCAGGGTTTAGTATCCCGGCCGGGTCTAAAACTTTCTTCGCCGCGCCGAGCGCTTCACCGAACAAGTCTGGCCGCTGCCGCTGATACCAGGGCATATGATCACGGCCGACCGCGTGGTGATGGGTGATAGTACCGCCCGCCTCGATCAGGGCGTCCGACGCTCTCGCCTTGATATGCTGCCACTGATCGAGGAGGGATGAGGGCTCGAAGCCGTCCCGGCCTTTGGCGTGGAAGGTGAAATAGGGGGCAGGGCCGTCCGGATAGATGTGGGTGAAGCGGCAGGTCACGAGGCCGGACTCGCCGGTCGCTTCGAGGATCGCCTCTTCAGTCGCCGCCTTCACGCGATCGTGGAAGCCGGGAAACCGATCCCAGGTGATCGCGGTCTCGAAGGTGTCGACGATCAGCCCTGCGGGGGTCAGAAGCTCGCGGTTATAGGGCATGCGGATGAATGCGGTCCGCCAGCGTTCGGCAGCGCTCAGATCCGGGTGAACACGCCCGCCATGATCCCGAACCAGTTCGAGCGCACGCGCTATCCACGCATCGAGCGGATGATCCGCAGACTCGAAGGCGAGAACCAGAAGCGCCTCCTCACCCTCATTCACTCCATTCGCCTGCGCCTCGTCGGCATCGATCAGCCGGAGGTTGGAGGGATGCAGCCCCGCCTGCGCCACCGCCCGGATCGCCTCGGCGCCCTGCTTGATATCGGAGAAGCCAACGGCAGCACCCGCCTTCCAGGTCGGCCGCGCCTGCAGGCGAACCCAGGCTTCGGTGATCACGCCGAGTGCCCCTTCGGAGCCGATCATCAGCCGGTCCGGGCTCGGTCCCGCCCCGGATCCCGGCAACCGGCGGCTTTCGACGATACCTGCCGGCGTCACGCTGCGCGTGCTCTCCACCAAGTCGTCGATATGGGTGTAGAGCGTGGCGAAATGGCCGCCTGAGCGGGTCGCGATCCAGCCGCCGAGGGTCGAGACCTCGAAGCTCTGCGGGAAATGGCGAAGGGTGACGTTATGAGGTTTGAGCGCCGCTTCGAGATCCGGGCCGAGAATGCCTGCCTGGAAACGTGCGGCGCGGCTGGTCACATCGATCTCGAGCAGGCGGTTCAGCCCCTTGAGATCGAGACTGATCACGCCGTCGAACCGATCGCCGACCATAGGCTCGACACCGCCGACCACCGATGAGCCGCCGCCAAACGGGATGACGGCCGCCCCGGCGCCTGCGGCCCAGTCAAGCACGGCCTGCACGCCCTCCTCGTCGTTCGGACGCGCAACGACGTCCGGTGCACGACCAAAGTCACCGGCGAACACCTTGACCGAGTCAGGATAGGATTTGCCGTAGCTGTGCAACAGGCGATCATAGGCTGCCGTCGTACAAGTCGAGGCCAGAGCAGCCGGCGGATTCAGGACAGGTGCTTCGAGATCGATATCATCGACGGCGGGCGGGCGCACCGGACTCGGATCGACGGCAAAGCGATCCTGATAGAAATGCCTCAACTTCGACGTTTCGCCACCGCTCAAAACGTCGCCTTCATAGCCCCATCCCCAGAACTTCAGCCGTCTTTTCGACAAGACCCTCTCCTGAAATTTTCAGGCCGGACATGACCTTACGTGGCTTTGAAGCAACGGTTCCTGAACGGAACGACCAGCTCATCAAAAGTTGCGCGCTTGTCACCGTCGCTGGACTCGCCGCCTCCCTCATCCAAACCTACCATCGTCTCCAGGGTTCAACAAAGGACCGACGGGAGGGTCTCATGAAGCCGATCGCGGCAGCGTTGGCGCTGGCTCTTTTTGGGTGCGCGCCGACGACAGATGCCGGAGCGGAGCAGCCGGTCGCCGAGCGGATCTATGCGGGGGCGAACAAGGCCGATGTCTGGAAGGCCGTCGTCAACGCCCTCGACGCAAACGATCTTCCCGTCGTCGCCGCTGACGTCGAACGCGGCAAGATCAGGGTCCGTCAGCACAACTATCTCGACCGCCGATTTGCGGCCTGCCCGAGCCTGGACAGCCGTAGCTTCGATCCCGTGTCGCCGGTCAATCTCGGCGTGAGGTCGGCACCACTCTATCGTGGCACCGACCTCAGAATCGAGATCACTGAAACGGAAACGGGGATCCGGCTCGCACTGGATCCCCGTTATACCGATGTCGGTCGAGACTATGGCCGCCGCGAGTTCGCTCTGCAGATCCGCTGCCGCACCACCGGCGTTCTGGAACAGGCCCTGTTCACGGCCGCCGACAATCAGTAGCTGAACGACAAGTGTCTAAAGTCGAGCCTGGCGACGCTGTCGCCTAGAACTTCCAGCGGAGTTCGAGGCGAGCACCGGCGGCGTCGTCCTCTTCCTCCTTGATCGCGTAAATCGCATCGGCACGCACCAGCCAGGCTCGATTGAGCGGGATCTGGTAGCGCACGCTCGCCGCATACTGGTTGTCGACCTCGTCCTCGAAGCTATTGGAGAAGTCGGAGAGCTGCCGCTCGCCGGCGAGCTCAAACACCAGCTGCTGCTGAAGATCGAACAGATACTGCACGCCAACGGCTCCGCCATAAGCGTTCTGTCCGGTGTCGTCCAGGAAAGGAAATCCTGTCAGCGCATCGCTCTCGAAGCTGATACCGGTATTCTTCAGGAGCCCGGTGGCATCCGCCGCCGGCACCGGACGCTCAATGCCGACGAAGAAGTTGGCATAGGGCAGGAGTGTGTAGGGCTTCGACGTGATGAAGCTGTTCTCAGCGAGCAGCATGACGCCGTTCTGCTCGTCGCCATCTTCGAGATTGGTCTCTTTCTGCCCGAAGCTGCCAACCACACGCAGGCTGTTGGACAGCCAGCCGCCATAGCGCTTGGTGAAGGCCGCCGTCACCGAGTGATAATCCTGACCCGACAGCGCATCTTCAGCATCGAGATAGGCATAGCCAGTCTCGATGTAACCCTCCATGGTCTCGATGAAGGCGGCGATGCCGTAGATGTTGACATTACTGTCCGCCACCAGACCGGCATCGTCGGCGATGCCGGGTGCCGTCACCTTGTCGGCGCCGCCGAACACCGTGATGTCCATGTTCGAGATGTCGAGCGCCGGACTATTCATCGATGGGATCGCCGCGGCACCGCCGATGAACGCGTCCTCCAACCAGACACCGTTCTGGAAGATCAGCGGGATGAGGCCGCCGGTGAACGGCAGGTCAAGGCCATTGTATTCTCCGGAGATACCTGCCCAGATTGCACCGGCATCACCTTCGAAGAAGGCCGTCTGCGGCTCGAAGTCATACTCCAGCTCACAGTCATCAATGCCGCCTTCGCCTGCAAACTCGCAACGGGTGAACTGGCCATCTTCCTGAAGCGGCTGGAACAGAGCGTGTAAGCGTTCGGTCGCGGTTAGGCCAAGATCGACATCCAGATTGAGACGGGTCGCGATCTGTCCCACCTCATCACCGTTGCCATTGTCGTTGTAGGCAACAGCCGTGCGCCAATCGCCGAAAGCATAGAGATGCCCGAACACGAGGTTCTTCGCTCCGATCAGGTTGGTTCCCTGACCGAGCGGACCGACCTGGTAGAAGGGCTCGCCAAGCTCGATGATTGGACGTTGTGGCTCGACCGCGGTCTTGCCGCCATAGATTTCGACCTGGGCTGCACGCTCATAAGGCTTGTCCTCGTAGGTCGGGTCGGCCTTGAAGACGTCCTTGTCAAACTCAACCTTGCGTGCACCGCGCCCGACGATCGGCTCGCCGGCGGCGAGAATGATCATCGGCCAGGGACCATCCGCTGGACCGACGACCTGTGGTACGGCGGCCGAAGAACGAAGAGGTCCACCTGGCTGCCGGAGGATCACCACCGGCGTCTGCTTGCCATCCTGGCGCTTCCAGCTGGGCTCGGGCCACGCTGGCTGCCTCGTCGTCGCCCGATTCCCCGTCGCTGTACCGTTGCGAAGCGACGGACCGATCGCCGCCGGAGCGGCACGGTCATCGGCTGCGACGGCATCCGGCTTGGGAGGAAGTGGGATGATCTCGGTGCCACCATTTTCCGCCGCGAGGGCGCCCGTCATGACCAAAGTCATGGCGGTGCCCCCGAGGATGATGTTGGAAAGTGATGGTCGTCTATTGGATCTTGCGGCGATCCTACTGGACATCAATTTCAACCGCATAGGGATGAATGTCCACCATCCACTCATTCATGGCCTGCTCCATCTCAATGGTCGCCTCGACGAAGCGCATGAAATAGATCGGCTCAGCGCGACTCCGAAGACGGACCGATAGACGATAGGTGCCTGGCTCCGTAATTGCGCTCGCCGGGACCGTATAGTCGGCCTTTCTCGTACCCAGCGGCGGTAGTGAACGACCCTCCATGCGGATGAAGGGCGGGTGGTTGAGCACGGTAGTCGGCACCGCGCCCGGACGAAGATGGGGAAGCGGATCAATGTCGAAATTGACCGGAAGCGGCATTTCGCGATCCGTACCCTTGACGTTGGTGGTCAGGAACTTGGTCTGCAGGTTCCAGAGCTGGTCGTCATGCTCGATCCTACCGGCAGCAACGTCCATCGAGTGCAAATCAGCCATATCTCCATAGCTGTCGACATAGCCCGACTCCCAGACCGTCTCGCCGCTAGGATTGGTAAGCGCAACGTTCAGCCAGATCTCAGGCTGCGCACCGAGCGAGCCGGATGGCAGATTGTGGCCGGAGTTGGTGTTGGTCACCTCGTAGTGGAAAGCAAAGCTCTCACCAACCTGCGGCATGTCGTCGAAGAACGGTCCATCGATCTTCGAACCATTGTTCATGGTCATTTCGCGATGGGTCTTCTTCTCCTCGAGAAGCTCGAGATTGTCCTCGACGATCAACCAGGCTTCCTCTCGATTGACAGGATCGTCCCAAGGCTTGGGAAACTCGATGTCGATTTCGCCATCGATCACGGCAATCTCGAAGTCGTCCGAACCCCATTCGGCCCGATAGTCGAAGTTCAGCCACTCGTCGATGGTCCAGCGTTCGGCTTCCGGATTGTGAGGGAAGATACCCGGGTGAGCGATCGAGTAGCCGGGGCCGAAGAATGAGTGGTCGTGATGATCGCGCTCATTGCCCACTGGCTTGCCGTTGACGATCGCGACCGGATGCTGCTCGTAACCGTCGGGCACGCCTGGGTTCTTGCCCATATGGCAATCCTGGCATGTCACGCCGTTGTCGAAAGCGGGCGACGCCCGATACTGGTCCCACACCACCTCGAGCTTGATGTTGGGATGCACAGCAACCTGGTGACAGGAGACGCAGAATTCCGACTCTCTGATTTGGGTGAACGGCTGCACCTCGCTATGGCTGGGAATGCCCTCTTCGCCTTCTGCCGTCGCGATGGGATATTCGGGATCAGCGACCACCTCCTCGAAGGAGCTGTTCTCGACGATGCCTTTGACTGGGGCGTGAATACCGCCGGGCATGACGTGGCGCTGACCGTTGACCTTACCATAAGCCTCGGCCACGCGGTGGCAGGTGATGCAGGTCACGCCTTCACGGGCGATGCCGCTTCGCTGCCAAAGTGCTGATTCGCGGGCTTCGCCGAGCTGCGTGCCGATCTGCTGATGGCAGCGCACGCAAAACGAGCCGACCGTTCCTGACGAAAGCTCGCTGATCTTCTGCTCGAACTTGTGGAACATCGGCGAGATCGATGAATAAGCGTGGTTCGATACCGACCACTGTCGATAGATTTTCTGATGGCAAACACCGCATTGCGCCGCACGCGGATAAGCATCCTGCGACAGCAGATTCCAATGAGGGTCCGCATCACCGGTTGCCGACCAAGCCACAGAATTGATAGCGCTGCCGATCAGCAGCATCAGCGCGCACAATCCTCGAACCATTCGATCCCCCTTTTCGAAAAGGCGCAAAGCTTCCCCCAAAGGCAGAGATCACCCCTGCCCGCTCGACTAACCTCCAGACCACGAAATGAGGCCCAGATACCGACTTTCGGAAATTTCAGTTGGAAGTATGTTTTTCGTTTACTGGCCCGCTAACACCAACCGTTCGTAGAAATTCCGACAAGGCCTCAATAAGTTGCCATTCCTGTTCGAAAATGGGCAGGCGCGATCGTCTGAGCCGACATATCGTTTTGAAAATGAACGGAAAAGTTGCCGCTCAATCCGCTTGGCCGTAATGCAGTTTCTAAGCTCCTTCATCCAAATGGGAAACGATACCTAGGCAAATAAACCATAAGTTGATTGCGATGGCAAGGAAAACTGTCAAAATCACCAGAACCAGCCGCGCGCAAGCAGCAGAGACATGCCCGTAAGCGTGAATAATGCCACCGCCGTCGACAGCAAAATGGCCGTTGCGCTGGTTTCCATCGCGGCATCATATTGCACAGCGAAGACATAGACATTTGCGCCGACCGGACAGGCAGCAAAAAGGAGCATCACGCTCATCGCGATTGGATCAAGATCGGCGACGTAGAGCACGACGAGCAAGGCCAGGAGCGGATGCAGCAAGAGCTTCATCAGCATCATCGCCGCGATGGGCTTGGCTTTTCCCGCTATTCTGCGCTGGCCCAGGGTCACACCGAGGGCGAAGAGACCCGCGGGCGGACCAGCCTGACCCAGGAAGGCAAGCGTCCTGTCGACGCTGCCCGGCAACAACAGGCCAGAAACGCCGAAGGTGATGCCGAGAATGGTCGCAAGAATGAGCGGGTTGCTGCCGACCGCAAGGACCAGGTCGCGCAGCATGATCGACAGACGCGGCGATATCTCAGTTCTTTCACGCAAACGGGCGATCTCCAAAAGCAGCGTGATCGCGCTGAAGATCAGGATGTCGAGCATGATGATCAGCAGAGCAGGCACGCCCGCGCGGTCGCCATAGAGGCTGAGCACCAGGGGAAGGCCGAGGACCACCCCGTTGGAAAAGCTGGAGCCGAAAGCCTGGATGGTCATCTCCGCCATGGACTGACGGAGCAGCCAGCCCCCGATGAAGAGGCCGCCGAGAAAAATCGGAAGCTGGGCGGTAAAATAGGCGGCGATGACCGGCCAATCTTGGCCTAAGTCGATCTCGGCGGTCGCCATCATGCGAAAGATGAAGGCGGGCATGGCCAGGGAGAAGACGAAGGCGACCAGCGTGCGTACGCCTGCCTGATCAAAGACGTCAAGCTTGCCCGCGACAAAGCCGATGATGATAGCGGAGAACAGCGGAACGACCGACGTGACGATGCTCTCCAAGAACCGTGCCCGATCGTTCGAGGGAAAAGCTCCCCGCCGCATGAAAAAAGGGGAGCTAGAACAGCTCCCCTTTTACATCAAAGCTTTGGGTGATCAGCGGATCACGATGCCGCAGCCACCGCCCGTCTTGCCATTACGCTTACCAGGTGCGCTCGGTAGTCGGCACTGGCGTGGATATCGCTGTTGAGGTCGGCGGCGCTGACCGAGAGGCTGGCGAGGGCGTCGGCCGAGAAGTTTGAGGAAAGGGCGCTTTCCGCGTCCGCCGAGCGGAACACGGACGGCGCCGCCCCAGTCACGGCAACCCGCGTCTGCCCGCCGGTCTGCGCAACCATCACACCGACGATCGCGTAACGGCTCGCTGGGTTCGGAAATTTTTCGTACCCGGCCTTCTCCGGCTTTGGAAAGCTCACGGCGGTGATGACTTCGTCCTCATTCAGCGCCGTCTCGAACATGCCGGTGAAAAAATCGTCGGCCGAGATGGTGCGCTGATTGGTGTGCACCGTCGCATTCAGCCCGACGATCGCCGCCGGATAGTCCGCCGCAGGATCCGCGTTGGCGATCGAGCCGCCGATAGTGCCGCGGTTCCTGACCTGCGGATCGCCGATATGGCCTGCGAGATGAGCAAGCGCCGGGATCTGCGAGCGCACGACGTCGGAGGCGGCAACCTCGGCATGGATGGTCATGGCGCCGATCTTGACCGCACCGCCCTCGTCGCTGATGCCCTTGAGCTCGTCGACTGCCCCCAGATCGACCAGATCCGACGGCGAGGCCAGGCGCTGCTTCAGGGTCGGCAGCAAGGTCTGACCACCGGCCAGCAGCTTGCCATCTTCGGCCGCCTGCAGAGCGGACACGGCGAGCTCCACCGAACCGGGCCTGCGTACGTTGAATTCATACATCTGATATGGCCCCCCTATTCGGCCGCTTGACTGGTTTTGTTGGCCTGCAACGCACGCCAAACCTTCTCTGCCGTCGCCGGCATCTGGATGCGTGTGCCGATCGCGTCGGCAACCGCGTTCATCACCGCCGGCGGCGAGCCGATGGCGCCCGCCTCACCGCAGCCCTTCACGCCGAGCGCGTTGTGCGAACAAGCGGTCATCGTGTTCGACACCTCGAAGCTCGGCAGATCGTCCGCCTTCGGCATGCAGTAATCCATGTAGGATGCGGACAGAAGCTGACCGGCGCTGTCATAGACGCAGTTTTCGGTCAGCGCCTGGCCAATGCCCTGGGCAAGACCGCCATGGACCTGGCCTTCGACGATCATCGGGTTGACGATCACCCCGAAGTCGTCGCAGGCGACCAGCCGGTCGATCGACACGACGCCGGTGTCCGGGTCCACCTCGACCTCGCAGATATAGGTGCCGGACGGATAGGTGAAGTTCGCCGGATCGTAAAAGGCGCCCTCCTCCATGCCAGGCTCCACCAGGCCTTGCGGGATATTGTGCGGCACATAGGCCTCGAACACCACCTCGCCCAGCGCCTTCGACTTGTCGGTGCCGGCGACGGTGAAGCTGCCATCTTTGAACTCGATGTCGGCTTCGGCGGCTTCGAGCAGATGGGCGGCGATCTTCTTGCCCTTCTCGATGATCTTGTCGGCGGCGTTGGCGAGCGCCTGTCCGCCGACCGCGAGCGAACGCGAACCGTAGGTACCCATGCCCACCGGAGTCTTGTCGGTGTCGCCATGGATCACCTCGACATTGTCGATCGGCACGCCGAGCTTCTCGGCCATCAGCTGGGCGAAGACCGTCTCATGGCCCTGGCCGTGGCTGTGGGTACCGGTCAGCACCTGGCAGACCCCGGTATGGGTGAAGCGAATTTTTGCACTCTCCCAAAGACCGACACCCGCGCCGAGCGAGCCGACCACCGCCGAAGGTGCGATGCCGCAGGCTTCGATGTAACAGGAAAAACCGACACCACGGAGCTTGCCTCTCGCCTCCGATTCGGCACGCCGAACGGCGAAGTTGCTGTAGTCGGCCACCTCCAGCGCCTTGTCGAGACCGGCGTGGAAGTTGCCGGTGTCATAGGTGAGCGCCACCGGGGTGTCGTAGGGAAACTGCTCCGGCTTGATGAAGTTCTGCCGGCGCAGATCCGCAGGATCACGTCCGAGTTCCTTCGCCGCGACGTCGATAATCGTCTCGAGCAGATAGGTCGCCTCCGGGCGGCCTGCTCCCCGATACGCATCGACCGGCACGGTATTGGTGAAGACCGCATCGACCGCGCAGTAGATCTGCGGCGTCCGGTACTGACCCGCCAACAGGGTCGCATAGAGATAGGTGGGCACACAGCTCGCGAAGAGCGAGAGATAGGCACCCATATTGGCCTTGGTATGCACCTTCAGCGCCGTGAAGTTGCCGTCCGCGTCCAGCGCCAGCGCGGCATGAGTCACATGATCCCGGCCGTGGGCGTCGGAGAGGAAGGCCTCGGAGCGATCACCGGTCCACTTGACCGGGCGCCCGATCTTCTGCGCCGCCATCAGGCAGATGCACTCTTCGGAGTAGATGTAGATCTTGGAACCAAAGCCGCCGCCGACATCCGGGGCGATCACGCGAAGCTTGTGCTCCGGGGCGATCTGAATGAAGGCGGACATCACCAGCCGGGCGACATGCGGGTTCTGCGAGGTGGTATAGAGCGTGAACGACTCCTGCGCAGCATCATACTCGCCGACCGCCGCACGCGGCTCCATCGCATTCGGCACGACCCGGTTGTTGATCAGGTCGACCTTGGTGACATGCGCTGCCGCCGCGATCGCCTGGTCGATCGCCGCCTCTTCCCCGAGCTCCCAGTTGTAGACCGTGTTGTTGGGCACGTCGTCGTGCACCTGCGGCTGACTGGGCTGGTCCGCATCCGCGGTAGACGAGCAGGCGACCAGCGGGCCGTAATCGACCTCGACCAGTTCGGCCGCATCCTTCGCCTGGGCATAGGTCTCGGCGACGACGCAGGCGACATGATCGCCGACATAGCGCACCTTGCCCTGCGCCAGCACAGGATGGTTACCGGCTCTCATGTCCGAGCCGTCCTTGTTCTTGACCATCCAGCCGCAGATCAGACCGCCCCATCCGGCCTCGGCGACGTCGTCGCCGGTGAGCACGGCGAGAACGCCGGGGGCGGCCTCCGCCTTCGACCGGTCGATGCCGTTAAGGTTGGCATGGGGATAGGGCGAACGCACGAAATAGGCGTAAGCCTGGCCGTGACGATTGATATCGTCCGTATAGGTGCCGGCCCCCGTGATGAAGCGTTTGTCTTCCTTTCGGCGTACCGGAGCGCCGATGCCGTTTTCAGCCATTCCCTCAGCCCCTCATGTCTTGAGCGCAGGCTTTGATCGCCTTGACGATATTGTGATAGCCGGTGCAGCGGCAGATGTTGCCTTCCAGCCATTCGCGGATTTCCTTTTCCGACGGATCCGCATTGTTCTCAAGGAGATCGACCGCTGACATGATCATGCCGGGCGTACAGAACCCGCATTGAAGCGCATGATGCTCGCGGAACGCCGCCTGCATTGGGTGCAGGCCGCTGCCATTGGCAAGCCCTTCGATGGTCGTGACCTCGGCACCATCGCATTGAATGGCAAGCGCAGTACATGCTTTGACTGACTTCCCGTCGACGTGAACGACGCAGGCCCCGCATTGGCTGGTATCGCAGCCGACATGGGTTCCCGTGAGACCAAGATGCTGCCTCAAGAACTCCACCAAGAGCGTGCGAGGCTCCACGTCCTCCGTCACCGCCTTGCCATTAACCGTCATCGAAACACTGGCCATTCGCAAACCACTCCCTGCTGCGCCGCCCCGCTCATCGGGGTCTAAATCGAACACCGCCTCATCTGCGTCAAAAGATCGGGTGGCGATCATCTACGCAGAATCTTTAGACCTATTCTAAAACTAGAAAAGCGGATAGGAAGCGTCAACGACCCGGCACGGAGCTTCATGGCGCTTTATTGTCACTATGGGGTGTTTATCTAAAAAGTGACACCAGCAGGATCAGGACGATCAGTGCTAGGCTCGCCTGCACAAATCTGTTCTGTATCAGTCCGGCAAAGCCTTCCTCAGAATCGTCGCGAGCGCTCACTGCGGCCGGCGTCGAGGCAGCCGGTGTCGGTTCGGCCTCGGAGGCAACTTCGGATTCCTTGGTTGGGGCAACCTGCTCGCGGAAATTCGAAAAGAACTCATCCGCCATTTTTTTTGACGTTCCGTCGATCAGCCGAGATCCGAGCTGGGCGAGCTTGCCACCGACATCCGCCTTAGCCGTGTAGGTCAGGATCGTGCCGCCCTCGCCGTCGTCGGCAAGTTTGACGTCCGCCCCACCCTTGGCGAAGCCGGCAGCGCCTCCCTTGCCTTCACCGGATATGGTGTAGCTTTCAGGTGGATTGATGTTGGATAGTGTCACATCACCGCCAAAGGTCGCTTTGACCGGTCCCACCTTCGCCACCACCTTGGCACTGAAGGCATTGTCGCCCGTCTTTTCCAGGGACTGGCATCCGGGTATTGAAGCACGCAGCGTCTCGGGGTCGTTTAAGCCTTCCCACACCTTTTCACGCGGTGCGGCGATCTGATATTCACCACTCATATCCATAGCGATGCTGCCCCTGGTCGTTCGATCACATATGAAGCTGATCTTTAACCAGAAGCTACAGCCGTTGATGGTGTAGGGCAATAAGACTGGGCACGGATGTATATCGAGTCGCGGCCGCCGCCCTCTTGAACGCTGGAACGTCCCCGCCTCTACCAGCGGAGCACTAGGCGATCCCTCAAAAATTCGTAACTCTCGAAGCGCCTCAGGAAACTCATCCCCAGGAGCGAAATGCCGAGTTCACCTTGGTTGACGAAGGCGTCGAGATCGTAAAGCTGGAACTGGCCGAGCCGGACATCCCGAAGGGTGACCGGTGCCGCATAGGTGGTGCCGTTCGCACTCTGGAAGGGCACGCTGTAACGAAGGCTGCCGCCGGTGAGGCGCAGCCGATCGGCATCCTGTTGATTGAGGATCGTGTGGGATGCGCCCGTATCGATCAGGAAGGTCACCGGCATGCCGTTGATGGTGACATCGGCGATGAAGTGGCCACCGGCATCCAGCATCACCACTTCCTCCAGGAGGCCGCTCGATGCATCTCGGCCATCATCCTCCCCAAGGAATGCCGCCTTTCGATCCTGCGGCACCAGCACCCGCTCGAAAATGCCTTCCGACTGCAGCCCGATGAAGACGGCGCTACAGATCAACGTCACGCCAAGACAGCGCAGCGCCCAGCCCAACATGAGCGTTTTCCCCAGTTGTTCTCCATTTAGCCAGAACAAAGTTTATGCAATTTGATATAACGAAAGCCTAACATGCTGACAGGCGTGCAAATTTCGTATAAACAACGATGCGGTCATGGTAAAAAAAAGCGTCGACCTCTGGTCGAAATGCGTTAAAATGGATGGGCGGGAGACGATCATCGGATGTGATGTCGATATCTTCCCGAGAGAAAGACCGGCGGTCATGACGTTAGAGGAAAACGGACGATGAAGAAGTTTTGGTGGGGCATTTTTTTCGGTGCCCTGATCGGAGTGCTCCTCCTGGCGCCGGAGTCGAACTTCAGCAACCGGGTGCGCGAGCTGTTTTACGTGCTCCAAGACTCCGTCGTCGCCGTCCTTGACGCGGCGACTCAGGCGACCGGCACCGCAGCCGATGGCGTCGACAACCTGAATAGGCTCTAAGCCGGCCCTCGAACAAGACGTCGCATGGGGCCATTCGCAGCCGACCTGCTGCTGGAAAGCCTGCTGGCACCGTTTGCGCTTGCCTGCATGGTATTGGCTGCGGTCCGATGGATCAGGTATCGCCCGTTGGTCCTGATCGCGCCAGCCGTGGCCATGCTTCTCGCTGTGGGGACAACCTATGGCCTTGTACTTGGCTGGCCGTCGGTCTTGGCACCAAGCGCCAGGGACAAGGTTCTCCTCGCTTTGGTGATCGGTCTGGTGGCCGGCATCTTCATCAGCAAGCGCCCGCAATGGACCCGGCCCGTTCTGATCACCGGCGCCTTCGCGATCCCAATCTGGGTCAGCCTGCCCGCCCTACAGCAGGGCCGTCTGGACGGCGGTCTGCTGATCCTGCCGATCGCGTTTGCAGCCATTTCCCTTTGGCTGATCGAGCACAGGCCCGCCCCGTCATCGACAGCCGACCTGCTGCTGGCGTCGGCTCTGGCAGCCGGTCTTGCCGGGATCGCTGCTTTCGCGAGGTCCCTGACCTTCACCGAACTCGGCCTGTCTTTGGCAGCAGCGCTGATCGCCATCCTGATCGTCGGCCGCCGACCCGTCACCATGCCGGCAACGCTTGCATCAGCCGCCATGTTGCTCGCCATGGCCACCTCGCTCCTTCTCTACAGCGAGGCCAGCCTCGCGGCCATTCTGGTGCTCGGTGCCGCCATCGGCGCCGAGCGTCTCGCCCGATTGTCGACCGGTGACTTGACCGTTCGGCACCTGCTTCTTTTCCTGGCGCTGCCCACCGTCATCGCCATTGTTATCGCACGAATCGACGCCGGTCCGATTTCGATCTATTAACGCTGTCATGGCAAACAAAAGCATGTCCGGGGAAAGTCAGCCATGCTCAAGACCATCCTGAAATATTTGGGCCTTGCGGCCGTGGTCCTGTTCGCCATTGCCTATATTCTGCCCGGCAGCGTGCAGGTCGAACGTGCGACAGAGATCGACGCGACACCCGGCGAGGTCTTCGCTCTGGTGAACAGCTTCGAGAACTTCAATCAATGGTCGCCCTGGTACGAGAAAGATCCGGACGGCGAGTATCTTATTGAGGGGCCGGAACAAGGTGTGGGTGCCCGTATGACCTGGGCGAGTCAGAAACCGGACGTGGGCACCGGCAGCCAGGAGATCGTCGAAAGCGTGCCCGACAGGCTGGTGCGTACGCAGCTGGACTTCGGTGACATGGGCAAAGCCAATGCCTTCTTCCAAATCGAGCCACGCGGCGAGGATCGCACTCGTCTCGTCTGGGGCTTCGACACCGATCTCGGCCTGAACCCGGTGAGCCGCTATTTCGGGCTGATGTTCGAACGATGGATCGGCCCGGATTACGAGCACGGACTCGCTAGGCTGAAGTCTCTTGCCGAAGAACGGGCCAGCGACAGCGACGGCTGAAGCCGCCGATGCGGCATGCGTTGCCGGCGCCACGTGGGTCGCCGGCGAAGCGGCGAATCCTAGCTGACAAGCTTATGAGAACGTGATCAGATGTTGGCTTGATTTCCCAAAGCATAAGTGGATTTTAGAATGTACTTTGGGCGCTTAAGACGTCAGATCCAACCTGTCTGATCTCTCTGTGGCTTTTCGAACTGCTTCAATGACCCTCAGCCGGCAGCAATGAACAACTTGCAAACAAACATATCGGAAAGCTTCAGGGAGGCAGAGGCGGCTTGGCGGGACTATGAAAGCCTGCAGGATCACTATCTCTATCAAACTTTCGATTGGCTGGCCTGCTGGTACGAAACTATTGGACGGCATCGCAGCCTCAAACCTTGCCTGGTGGACGTTCGAGATCATGAGGGCAGCCCGCTCGCTTTCCTGCCGCTGGCGTTGGAAAAGCGGCTACTCGGTACGGCCCTGATCTGGCTCGGCGGCGACATCACCGACTATCACGGCCCGCTCCTGACAGCCGAGGGATCGGCCGCTCTCGATGATCGGGCGATCACCTATCTCTTCAAGGCGCTGCGCAAGCGATTTCCGTCCATTCTCTATGCTGACTTTCGCCGGCAGCCGGCCGTTATTGGCGGCTTCGACAATCCGTTCTTCAAAATGGGCAAAGTCATCCGGTCCGAGGCTGCACTCGCCGCGACCCTCGACGGCGACTGGCCGAGCTACTACGCCGCCAAGCGCAGCAAAAAAACCCGTCACAATGATCGCCGAAAGCGTCGTAAGCTCGAAAACCTGGGCACGCTCGCCTTTGTCGTCGCTGCGACGCCCGACGAGATCGACGCTCAAGTCGCGGCTATGCTCATGCAGAAGGACAGCTATGTCGCGCGTCTCGGTCAGATCAACAGCCTGCTGCAGCGCGGCCACGGCGAATTTCTAAAGCGCATCGCGGGCGGCCAGGCGATGGTCGGCCGTCCCCTGCTCTGTGCTCTCAAGCTCGACGATCAGATCCTCGCCGTGCAATGGGGCGTTCTGCACCGGCGGCGGTTCTACAGCATCGTCGCGTCCTATGATGACGGCGCTTTCAGCCGCTTCTCGACCGGCGACATTCTGCTGCGCGAGCTCCTCGCCCGGTGCTTCGAGGACGACGTCGAGATCCTCGACTTCACCTGCGGCGACGAGCCCTACAAGCTGGCCTGGTGCGATCAGTCCCTGGAACTTGAGGACCGATCACTGCCCCTGAGTGCTGCCGGGCGTGTGATCGTCGGCGCCAACCTGGCGATGGCCTCGATCCGTCATCATGCGCGATCGCTCCGAACCTTGCGCGATGCTGTTGCCGCCGTCAGAGGCTGGACGCGTCGCGGTATTCTTCGTCGCCCCGCGGCATCGGCTTCATCGCCCGCCCGGCATGCCGAACTAAGGAAGCGGCTGGCGTTGGAACCTGAAAGCCGATCCGACGGACTGGTCGGCCTTGGCCATCTCCGAACAGAACCGCATCGCGTCGTCACCAGCACAGGCCTCGAAAAACGACAAGTGACGCCGCCACACCGCTAGATTTCGAGCCAATCCTTGCGCACCTGAACAGCAGCGTTCAAGTCGTCCGGTGTACCCTCGAACACCATCTGCCCATGGCCCATAACGTAGACGCGATCGGCCGATGTGAGCGCGATGGTGAGCTTCTGCTCCACCAGAAGAATAGCGACACCACGCCTTGCAATCTCGGCAAGAAGATTAGCGACACGCTCCACCATCTGCGGAGCCAGGCCCTCGGTCGGCTCATCGACCATGATGAGATCCGGATCACCCATCAGCGTTCGGCCCATGGTCAGCATCTGCTGCTCGCCGCCGGACAGCGCCCCGCCCGGCACGTCGGCCCGAGCCTCAAGATGCGGGAACAGAGCGAACAGATCATCGACCCGCCAGCGTCCTTCGGCCCGGGCACTCTTCATCCCGAGCATCAGGTTCTGACGCACGCTCAGCGTCGGAAAAATGTCGCGATTCTCGGGTACGTAGCCAATGCCGAGTCTGGCGATCTGATGTGCCTTCAGCCCGGCGATCTCATGACCGCGAAAGCGGATCGATCCCGAAGGCGCCACCTCGCCCATGATCGCCTTGCAGGTGGTTGAACGGCCGACCCCATTGCGGCCGAGCAGGCTCACGATCTCGCCTTCACCGATATGAAAGCTCACGCCCTGGAGAATATGGCTCTTGCCGTACCACGCATGGAGGTTCGCAACCTCAAGCATGACTTTTTTTGAGCAGAAGTCCGTCATGACATACCAACTGTCTGCCCCAGATAGGCTTCCTGCACCTCGGCGTTGGCACGGATTGCGTCCGGTGAACCTGTGGCGATAATCTGGCCATAGACGAGAACGGAGATACGATCCGCCAGGTCGAACACCACCCCCATGTCATGCTCGACCATGACCAGCGTTCGCCCTTCGGTCACCCGTCTGATCAGCGCGACCATCGCAGCCGTCTCAGCCCGACTCATCCCGGCCGTCGGCTCGTCCAGCATGATGACATCCGCGCCTGATGCCACCGTGATCGCGATCTCCAGCGCCCGCTGCTCGGCATAGCTGAGAATGCCCGCCGGCACGTCGCGCCGCTTATCGAGCCCGATCTCATCCAGCACCACGTCGACGGCGTCGTTCAAATCGCGTTGCCGATCGATCAGATGCCAGAAGGAATAGCGATAGCCACGCTCCCAGAGCATCGCCGAGCGCACGTTCTCGAAGACCGAGAGCCTCGGAAAGATGTTCGTCACCTGAAAGGATCGGCTAAGCCCGCGCCGCGCGATCTCGTAGGGCGCCATGCCAGTGATATCGGTGTCGTTCAACGCGATGTTGCCATCCGTCAGGCCGTGTTTGCCGCTGATCAAATGAAAAAGCGTCGACTTGCCAGCCCCGTTCGGACCGATGATGGCATGGCGCTCGCCTGCCTCGATATCGAGATCGACGCCCCGGATGATCTCGGTCATTCCGAAGTTTTTTGTGACTTGCCTGAGCGAAAGCGCCGCGGTCATCGTCGAGCTGCTTCGATGACATGCAGGTCGTCCCAGGCTTCCCACAGCTCAGGCAGGCAGCGCATCAAGCCCCAGAGGCCGAGGGTGACGAGGGTGACGGCGAACAACCAGGGCCAGATGGACGCCAGCGCAATCTCATGGGCAAACACCGTCCAAACCGCCGCCGCAGTCCCGCTGACATTCAGATGATGCAACATCTCCAGGAGCGCGATTGCTCCGACGAGAAGGGCCAAGAGCGGCAGCGAGGCCCTGGCATAGGGCACCATCAGCCTGCCGAGGCGGCCGGCTTGCCAGGCGGGGCCATGCATCATCACAAGACCGGTCAGGCCGCTCGGCGCATACATCACCGTCAGGAGAAAGAGGATGCCGAGATAGAGCCGCCAGATCTCCGTGTGATTGCTGAGTACGGTCTGCAGCAGCGTCAGCAGCACAGCGCCGACCATCGGTCCGACGAAGTAGCCGACCCCACCGATATAGGCCATCAGCAACACCCAGCCTGAGGTAACCAGGTTCAGGTTCTCCTCGGTCAGAATCTCGTAGTTGATCGCGAACAGTCCGCCGGCCACACCTGCGAAGAAGCCGGACGCACAAAAGGAGATGAAACGCACCCGGCGCTGGCTGTAGCCGAGAAACTCGGCGCGCTCGGCATTGTCCCTGACGGCGTTGGCCATGCGGCCGGCAGGTGTGCGCGAAAAAAGATACATCAGGACCGTCGTGACAAAGACGATGACCGCGGTCAGGACGTAAACCTCGATCTCGGATATGAACTCGTAGCCGAATACCGGAGGACCCATGGTGCGGTCGGCGGACACCCCTTCCTCACCGCCGAAGAACACGACGAAGATGATCGAGCAAGCAGCGACCAGCTCGCCGATACCGAGCGAGATCATAGCGAACACGGTGCCGGCGCGCCTGGTCGAAAAGCTGCCGATCACGAGCGCGAAAAGGAGTCCGAAAAGCCCGCCTAGGAACGGCAGAGCCGGCAGCGGGATCGGCCAGCCTTCATAGTCCACGCCGTTCATGACATGCACGGCGAAAAAGCCGCCAAGGCCGAAATAGACCGCATGCCCGAAGGACAGCATGCCCCCCTGGCCGAGCAGCATGTTGTAGCTGAGCGCAAACAGGATCGATATGCCCATCTGGTTCAGGATCGTGATCGCCACTGGCGATGAGAAAACCAGTGGCAAAACTGCGAGCACAATGGCGAAACCGGCCCAGACCGCGAGAAGGCCGGCGGACCGCATCAGCCCCGACGCCCATTCGGACATCACACACACCTCCAGCGCACAGAGATGAGTCCCAACCTTCCCGGTCCAGCCTTAAGCCTTTCTTCGTGTTTGACCGTTAGCCTCGCTCCCCGGTCCATGCGATCCTGGGAATCCGAGCCTTGCCCAAAGATTCTTGGCGAGCGCCCGGCCTCCCAGCATCGCATGGACCGGAGGATAGCTTGGTCGGGCGTAGTTAAAAAATCGTTGCGAATGCTTCGAAACATGCCCTCAGCGGCATGTGCGACATAAGAGACCTGGATAGAGTGCGTGCCGTCGTTGTGCCAGGCGGTCCTCCGGCGATCGAGCATCAGTCCAATGCGACGGCCGGAAGCAAGAAGGCCACGTCCGAACCCGCGAAGGCGTCGCGAAGACAGAACAGGAGAACGCTCATCGTCATACGATGTCATGTCTCGCGCCGCCCCATCAGACCGGTCGGGCGGGCGATCAGGATGATCACCAGAAGGAGATAGGGCAGAATCGGCGCGATCTGCGGCAGGCGAAGGGTCCAGAGATCGCGCAGCATATGGTCGGCGTCGAACACGATGCCGAATAGGCAGAGAAAATCGTTCACCGAGACGTCGATCGCAATCGCGAAGGTCTGCAGCCAGCCGATCAGCAGAGACGCGATCAGAGCACCTGCGAGCGAGCCGAGACCGCCGACCACGATGACCACGAAGACGATCGATCCGAGCACGAATGCCATGCCGGGAAAAGTGCCGAGCGCGGGCCCGGCGATGACGCCGGCGAGGCCGGCAAGACCGCAGCCAACGCCGAACACGGCCATGAAGATCAGCGGCACATTGTGGCCGAGATTGGCGACCGTCTGAGGATGGGTGATCGCCGCCTGAATGATCAGGCCGATACGGGTCCGGGTGAGCACGGCGAAGAGACCGATGAAAATGCCCACCGCGATCAGAATCATGAAGGCTTTATAGGCAGGGAAGTTCTGACCGAACAGCGTGAACAGGGGAAATTGCAGGACCTCCGGCTCATGATAGTCCTTGGTCGCCTTGCCCCAGACGAACTGCACGACCTCCTCGATCAGAAAAGCGAGCCCGAAGGTGAAGATCAGCTCGGCGACATGGCCGAAGCGATGCACGTGACGGAGCCCGTAGCGCTCGACCAAGGCGCCGACCAGCCCTACCAAGACCGGGGCGACGAGTAGGCCTGCCCAGAATCCCATATAGCCGGAGATGGTGTACGCGAAATAAGCGCCGAGCATGTAGAAGCTGGCATGCGCGAAGTTCAGCACGCCCATCATGCTGAAAATCAGAGTAAGGCCGCTTGAAAGCATGAACAGCAAGAGGCCGGTGACCAGCCCGTTGAGAAGCGAGAATGTCACCAGTTCGAGCACGACGCTCCAATCGTCCTTTCACGTCATCATCGGCAGCGGGATCGTTGCTGCCTCATTGCTGTCGATGCGCTGCTATCGATACGGCGGCCAACACGGGGACAGGCAAGGACGCCTCCTCATCGTCTGCGCGCCGTTGGCAACGCTCGGCCACCGCATTTGCTCACCAGCGTCGTCAGATGCCGAGATTGCCGCGCGAACGTCCTAGCAGGCAACCTTTCCTTAACAATTTCATGCCAACTTCACATTCAGGTCCATGCGATCCTGGGAATACGTGCCGAGGCAGACTTTCGCCAGGCGGTCCGATTTCCAGGATCGCATGGACCTGAGAGACAGCGACTATCCTGTCGCAACAAGGTTAAGACAAGGTTACCACCCAAGCGGGCTAATATGTTGATCGAGCTGCCTTTGACAGTAAACTTGCGACGCATCAGGCAGGCGCGCTTGTGATGATCTAGGGCCACCGCATGCGCAAGAGCCCGTTCTCGACGTTACTGGATGATGTAATCGCGTTGCCGTCAAGGTCAGGCGAAGAAGAGACTATGAGCGATGCCCCAGCCTCGTCTTTGGGCATCGGTCGAAGCTGAAGACGAAGCCTAAGCCTGCTGACCCATAGTACAACGTTGGCCGGCCCGAAAGGGCGCCGAAGCCCTTGAACGCTCCCTCTCACGTCCGCCCTGCGTTGCCCAAAGCAAAGGCGGTGGCACCGCGGCGCATCCCGCTCCTCGCGTTCGCTCCCAAACCCTGCCCCTGGAACAAGGCCATAAAATCGCTCGAAAACTTCTAGAACCGCCTATGAGGCAGGGAGACACCTGCAGGGGAGGTCGCCGTGATGGACCCGGAACAGCGGGTGTCGATCGGCGAGCAGGCATGGGGCGACGTCGTGTCGACCATCGGTCTGCGCATCCGATTGCGGATAGCGCTCATGAACGGACGATGCCTGTGGCTCGGTGAAACCCGCGGAGCATCAGCTCGAGCCTTGGCGACGAGTGACGGCTCGCAGAAGTCGCGGCAGGTCGTCATCAAACCACGCGCCGCCATTCAGAATTCCGGTCATCCGATGTCCGCAATAACCTCGAAAGTCAGGTCGCATACCGTCGGTACTGGCCATGCCAGTCCGAGTCCATGCCGCGGTCACACCACTAGGGGCGCTGCATCTCGCAGGTGGTTTCGCCGTCCATGCCGGCCATCTCAATGGTCTGTTCGGCGAGAAGACCGTAGCCGGAATTGTCGGCATCCACCTCGATCCCATCCTTGGTGTGCACGGATATGTGGATGTCCTGGATCATCTGATGGTCGTCGGGGCGCATATAGAGCCTGCCGCCGAGCGGGCTCTCATGCTCCATGCCTTCCAGCGCATAGGCGACCTTCACAGGATCGGTGTCGCCCGCCTCTTCGATCGCGCGAGCCAGGATCTCGATGGTCGAAAAAATACGCGCCTGATTGACGTCATTGTTCGGGTATTTCGTCTTGAAGCCTTCCCAAAGTTCGAGGAAACGGGGGTCGGGTGGGTTGTGGCGGCCCTCGTGCACCAGGCGAATGATGCCTTCGCCCTGCTCGCCGAACGTCGCGCTGATGCCGTCCCAGGCGGCGTAATAGGTGTAGATCGGCGAGGTCACGCCGGCCTCGATGATCGCCTTGCCAAGACCGACCATATCGGCCCCCCAATTGCCGGTGATCACGGCATCGGCGCCGGACGATTTGATCTTGGTGGCGTAGGGCGTGAAATCCTTGACCTTGCCGATCGGGTGCAGCTCGTTGCCGACGATCTCGATGTCCGGGCGTTTCTCGCCGAGGAACTTGACCGCCGCCGCAGCCACGGCTTTGCCGAAGGAGTAGTCCTGGCCGATGATGTAGACCTTGCCGACCGCCTCGTTCGCGGCGATCACGTCGGTCAGCGCGTCCATCTTGATGTCGGCATTGGCGTCGAAACGGAAATGCCAGAAATTGCACTTGTCGTTGGTCAGCGCCGGATCGACCGCGGAGTAGTTCAAGAACAGCACGCGCTCGTCGGGACTGCGCCGGTTGTGCTTGGCGATCGCATCGGTGAGCGCATTGGCCACGCCGGAGCTGTTGCCCTGGAAGATAAAGCGGATACCCTCGCCGATCGCGCGCTTGAGCTGGATCAGGCTTTCCTTGGGGCTGACCTGATTGTCCATCGGTACCATCTCGAACGGCCGCCCGCCAAGCACACCGCCCTTCTCGTTCACCAACGCCTCGACGGCGTATTCGAAAGTGCGAAGACCGGACTCACCGGTGGTCGCGAACGGACCGGTCAGCGGATCGATGAAGGCGAGACGGATCGGCTCCGCGGCGCGGACGTGAGACGTCGTCGTAAATATAAGCGCCAGGCCGGCCAGCCCGAGTGTCAGCCAACGAAGCTTGGTCATATCTTCCTCCCCAGGATCGCTTTGGTCGAGCTTAGACCAAATCCCCTTCCCGCGTCTTGGTCTCTTGTGAACGAATCCGGGATCGAAAACGCCGCGGCGCGATGCGCATGACGCCAAGATCGACCCCGTCGCTCATTAGCTCACTATTCTCGGCCCGCTTCACGTTTTGTTAACCGGTTGATGTCATAGGTGGGATGTTTCCTGGTCCATGCGATCCTCGGAATCCGCCCGCTCGCAAAAAAGAGGTTGGGGGAGGCTCGGACTCCGAGCATCGCATGGACCAGCTCCACAACCTAGCCGGCGCTTCCTAAGAAACAGTTACCGGAGAGCAGGAAAGCACCACCAATCACCAGGAAACCGCGCTGGCCGTGCCAGCTACTGGGCGACCCAGCCGCCGTCGACCGGGAGCGATGCGCCGGTGATCGATGCGGCCGCATCCGAGCAAAGAAACAGCGCAAGCTCGCCAAGCTGATCGACGGTTACGAACTGCTTCGTGGGCTGCGCCTTCAAAAGCACCTCCTGCTTGACTTGCTCTTCGGTCATGCCCCGCGCCTTGGCGGTGTCGGGGATCTGACGTTCCACCAGTGGGGTCCAGACATAGCCGGGGCAGATGGCGTTGACCGTGATACTCTCCTCGGCGACTTCCAACGCCACGGTCTTGGTGATGCCGAGAACACCATGCTTGGCGGCGACATAGGCGGACTTGAAGGGTGAGGCCACCAGACCGTGGGCAGACGCGATATTGATCACGCGGCCCCAGCCCTTCGCCTTCATACCGGGAAGAACCGCCTTGATGGTGTGGAAGGCTGACGAGAGGTTGATTGCGATGATCGCGTCCCACTTCTCATCCGGGAACTCGTCTATCGGCGCGACGAACTGGATGCCGGCATTGTTCACGAGCACGTCGACGCTGCCGAAGGTCTCTAACGCCATGTCGACCATGCCGTGGATCTCATCGGGCTTCATCATATTGGCGGGGCTGTAAACCACCCTGCCCTCGCCGCGCGCCTCGAGCCTGGCGACCTCACCGGCCACCTGGTCGGGCGCCTCGATGCCGTTCATCACCACATTGGCGCCGCCTTTGGCGAAATGCTCCGCGATCCCGAGCCCGATCCCGCTGGACGAGCCAGTGACGACAGCCGTCTTTCCTTTGAGCATGGTCGCAATGTCCATCGTCGATTGGTGGATGAGGATTGCTTCGGCACTAGAGATAGCCAGGGCCATGGCGATAGGCCAGATGCTCATTGATCGCCGCGACAACACGGCATAGTAGGCTGCCGGCCGAAAATTGCCTAAATTATGTGCAAATGCACAGAAAAGCGCCGTTTTTGTGCATCTCGCAGTTGTCGATCTGCAAACCCCACGATATGGCTGTGTTTAATGATGTCGACGACATGGTCCTGATTCCATTCAAAACCAGAACGAAGAATGAGGCTCCACGATGATCACCAGGCTCCGTCTGCTATCATGGCTCAGCTTGATATGTCTTGCTCTGATCGCGCTGCCAAGTTCGGGCATTGCCCAGGATGAAAGCGCCTTCAGCGGCGCTGACACGGCCTGGATTCTGACCTCGACCGCCCTTGTTCTGTTCATGACCTTACCGGGCCTCGCTCTTTTTTATGGCGGGTTGGTGCGCGCGCAGAACGTGCTCTCGGTCATGATGCACTGCTTCGCGATCTGCTGTGTCTGCTCGGTTCTCTGGCTGGTGATCGGCTACAGCCTCGCCTTCGACGAAGGCAACCCCTGGATCGGAGGTCTCGGCAAGGTGATGCTGGCAGGGGTCGGCACCGATACCCTTTCCGGTAGCATCCCTGAGGTAGTGTTCTTCATCTTCCAGATGACCTTCGCGGTGATCACGCCTGCTCTGATCGTCGGCACCTATCCGGAGCGCATCACCTTTCCTGCGGTCATCCTGTTCAGCGGTATCTGGCTGATCCTGGTCTACGCGCCGGTCACCCACTGGGTCTGGGGCGGCGGCTGGCTCGCCGCCATGGGAGTCATGGATTTCGCCGGCGGCATCGTCGTTCACCTCACCGCCGGCGTCGCCGCACTGGTAATTGCCATCGTGCTCGGTAGCCGCCGCGGCTTTCCGAACGAGCTTCGTCCACCGCACAACCCCGGCCTCACCATGGCCGGCGCTGCGATCCTCTGGGTGGGCTGGTTCGGCTTCAACGGCGGCAGCGCGCTTGCTGCCGATGGCAATGCCGGCATGGCTATCGCCGTCACTCATATCTCCGCCTCGCTGGGTGCACTCACCTGGGCCTTCATCGAATGGGCAAAATACGGAAAACCCAGCTCGGTCGGCCTCGTGACCGGCATGGTCGCCGGCCTTGCCTCGATCACGCCGGCCTCGGGCTTCGTCGGACCGATGGGTGCGATCATCATCGGCATCGCCGGCGGCGCCATTTGCCAGTGGGTCACCGCCATGATGAAGCAGCGGATCAGGCTCGACGACAGCCTCGACGTGTTTGCCGTTCACGGCGTCGGCGGCATCATCGGCACAGTCCTGGTCGCCTTCCTTGCCACGCCGACCTTCGGCGGCCTCGGTCTCGCCGAAGGTCAGACAGCCATCGGTCAGCTCACCGTCCAGGTCACCGGTCTCCTTGCAGTCGGCGTCTGGACCGCCATCTTAACCTTTATCATCCTGAAACTGGTCGGCGCACTCGTCGGCCTGCGCGTGAGTGAAGAGGTTGAGATCGAAGGGCTGGACATCACAGCTCACGGCGAACGCGGCTACGAACTCTAGGCGGCAGCGGCGCGCTGCACCGGTCACTTGCCGGGATCGGTCGGGGGCGCCAGCGCTGCGTTGGGCACGGCCGGCGCGTTGTGCGGCCTTGAACCGCGGAAATTGCCGTGTTTAAGCGGATCGGTGCGGCAATCGCCTTCATCCTGCTGATCATGGCGATGGTCGGTATCGGTACGGGTCAGTACAAGAGCTGGCTGCGTGATGCCGAGTACAGCCTCTTGGTTCACGAGGATGAATCGACCCTAACAACCGGCATCGAGCCGGCGCTCGGTCCCGACGAGATCGAGCTGTTCGTGCGCACCGAGCGGGACGAGATCCAGCGCCTGGTCGCCGATCGCGAAGAGCTTGCCGCCTTCGTCGAGGGTCAGCTCGCCAACCTCAAGCAAAACCGGTCGAACGCCAAGAAGGTGGCATCGAAAGATGCCGAGCTGGTGATGCGCCTCGCCTTCGCCGATGCCGATGCCCGTGTCGAGAACTACGCCGACTGGTTTTATGAGTGGAAGCGCTCCTACGTCCTCCTGAAGGAAACGGTGCTTTCCTCCGCGCACCGCACCGTCGCAAGCGGCAGCGAGACCTGGCGCGAGGCGGTCGAGCGCGACATCACCGACTATTTCATGCGGCACTTCACCGATCAGGTGCTGCAGCCCGAACGCCGTGAACCATTGGTCGAAGATGGCGTGCGCAACACGCTCGAACATGCCCACAGCAACTTCCTGCAGTCGGTCTCCGACTACGATCTCCGCCTTCGTCTGTTCCTGCAGGAGCACACCGCCCATTTCGATAGGCAATCGCTCCAGGACGGCGTCGAGGTCGAGCTGGATTGGGATGCACAGCGCTGGAAGGCACCGCTCTACGCCGCCGAAGACCGTTCGTTCGACGGTGCCCTAGGCGTCGGCCTGATGGTGGCAACCACCGCAGGCGGGCGCACGCTCGGCCGGGTTCTGGCACCGGCCATGGCACAGGCGGTCCGCCAGAACATCGGGCGCATGGCCGCGCGCACGTCTGCCCAGCTGGCATCGCGCGCCAGCACCACGGCGGCTGGTGCCAGCGCCGGCTCGGCGGTTCCGGTGGTCGGCAGCGCGGTCGGCGCCGCTCTCGGTTTCGCAGCCGGCGCCGCTCTCGACTACATGGGCAACCGTGTCGACAAATGGCTGCACCGCGAGGAGTTCATCAAGGAGAACATGCAGGCCGTCAGCGCCATCGAACAGTCGTGGCGACAGGCTCTGGAAGACGAGCTGCATCGTACCATCGACACCTGGTTCGACGACGCCGAGGTGCTGTTGAAGGAGCTTCGTCCCCGGACCGACTGACGGCCGATGGAGCTTGACCTCAAAAGAAAGAGGCTCCCGCACCGGCGGGAGCCTCCTTGTCGTCTGGCGGGACAGCGCCCCGCAAACAAGACTTCGCTTACATCATGCGGTCGTGAAGGCCGCGAGCTTCTCCTTGATCTGATCGATGACCGGCTTGATCAGATCGCCCACGCCCGGAATGCTCTCGAGATTGGCGACCAGCCCGTCCAGGCTCTCCAGACCGCCACTCACCAACTCGGAGACCATGCTGACGGCACCTTCCGGCAGCTGCTCGGCGAGGCCGGTCAGATTGTCCAGGCCGTTGCTCACCTCCTCAAGCGCCGGAATGGCAGCCTCGGCTGACGCCGTATCGGTGATACCGGAAAGCGTCTCCGTCAGCCCGTCGAAGGCCGAGGTGAGCTCACCGCCGACATCGACATCACCGACCATGGCGGTCACCGCCTCGGCAGCCGAACTCGCCGCATCGGAGGCGGCATCGGCCGCATCACCTGCAGCATCCGCGGCCGCGTCGACCGCGTCACCAGCAGCCTCCGCTGCATCACTTGCGGCTTCCGTCGTCGCCTCGACTGCCGAACTCGCGGCATCGCCGGCATTTTCGACAGTCTCCGAACCGCCTAAAAACTTGAACGCGAACCAGAGAAGCGCCAGCAGGATGATAAGCGGCAGCAGCCAGCGCAGCCAGGAACCACCGGACTGGGCGGCACCAGTGGCAGCAGCACTCGCGCTGGACGCGGCGTCCGAGGCGGTGCTGGCCACGTTCTGGGCAGCACGGCTGGCGGCTTCGGCACCCTGACCGACGGCGGCACCGGCCGAACTTGCAGCGTCGCGCGCCGCATCGCCAACGCTCTCAGCCGCATCACCAACCGCACTTGCAGCCTGACCGGCGGCATCCGCAACCGAGGATGCTGCCGACTGCGCACCACCCATAAGGTCATCGAGGAAGTTGGCGCCGCCAAGCGCACTGGATAAGCCGGCGGGCATAGCGCCTTGAATATTGTCCTTCTGGCTCATCAGCAAGTTCATCATACCGCCGGTATCAAGACCTTCCGATTTCTGTTGACGGCTGAGCACCGACATCACGATCGGCGCCAGCATGCCCAGAAGCGACTTCGTTGAGCCGCCGCCAAGCCCGCTGAATTTACCGATGGCGCCAACCAGCGTTCCGATGACACCGTCACCGAGGAGCGAGCTCAGCAGGTTGCCGCCCTGATCGGCCATGCTCTGATGGCTGCCACCGCCAAAGGCACCAGCCAGATCATCCAGTATGCCGTCATCCTGCTCTCCAACCGCTGATGCGATCAGATCGGCGACGCCGCCCCCCTTGGACGCTGCGCCCATCAAACCGCCGAGGATCGCCGGGACTGCGCCGGCAATGGCGCCCTGGGTTCGATCGGCACTTTCGCCCAGAAGCGAGCCTAAGATTCCAGGAACATTTCCTCCGACCTGCTTCAGCACCAGATCGACGAGATTGACTGACATAGCGAATGCGCCTCCTCTTTTCGCCGCCCTACCGCAGCGACCATTACATCGACGGTACTGGCAATGTTCGTGCCATACCAGTCGACGATGTTATCCCACGTCCGAAAATCGACAGCGCACCTCTTAAAACGGCATTTCGAAAATTACACAAGCTTTTTTCGGTTATCTGATTGATTTGCGAGATCATTATTTACCAAATAGTTAGCCGATGTTTGCGGCTACAAACCAGGCCCAATCGGCGATCTCAACCGCGATGCGAAAGGCGGCGATCGTTCTGGCTTTCAACGAAGGTTGAAGCGGCTTTCGCCAAATCGAGTCTCAATTTGCGAGTATTTGTCGGACCCGACGTCCGCCGGAGGCAGAAGGGTCGATAGGAGCTATCGAACCGTCTGCTGCAGGAAATCGACCAAGGCCGAAGCCGACATCGGCTTTGCCAGGTGATAGCCCTGGATGTCGTGGCAGCCTTCGTCGCGAAGCAGATCCATGATGTTGGAGCTTTCCACGCCTTCCGCCGTCACGCGCTTGTTCAGGCTGCGCCCGAGATTGGTGACAGCGCGCACAATCGCCGTGTCATCGGAACTGGTGCCAAACCCAGCGATGAAGGAGCGATCGATCTTGATGCGGTCGACCGGCAAGTCCTTCAGCAAGGCGAGGCTGGAATAACCGGTGCCAAAGTCATCAAGGGCGATATGGACACCCAGATCCCTAAGCTGATTCAGCCGGGCAGCAATGCTGGCGGCTCCTGCTGAAATGATGATCCGCTCCGTGAGTTCGAGTTCGAGCCTGCAGGCGTCGAGGCCGGTCACGCGCAGAGTCTCGAGCACGACATCGGTGAAGTCGGGACGCTGCAGAAACGGCATGGAGAGATTGACCGCGACGCGCAGATTGCCGAGCCCCTGCCCCTCCCAAGTCTTAGCATGCGCGCACGCCTGATGAAGAACCCAGGCGCCGATGCGCTGGCTTTCACGGCTGGCCTCGATCGCGTGAATGAAGTCCTCGGCAGACATAAGGCCGCGTTCGGGATGGTTCCAACGCAACAAAGCCTCAACGGAGTCGATACGTCCCGAGGCGAGGCACGCGATGGGCTGAAAATAGACCTCGAACTCGCCCGACGCCTCAGCGCGTATCAGCTGGTTGATCAGCGAGTCGCGTTCTTGAACGCGCACATCCAGATCCCGATTGAAGAATCGGACCGCATTCCTGCCGCACTCCTTAGCGTGGTAGAGGGCGAGGTCGGCGCGCCTTATGAGCTGATCGGGGTCAGTGCCATGGTCCGGATAAACGGCGATACCGATGGTCGTTGAGGTGTGCAGCAGCTGATCGCCGATGGTATAGGGCCGCTCGATCGCGCGCTGCAGCTTCTCGGCGAGCGCACGCGGCGCTTCGTCGGCATGGGCACCGATCTGCAGCACCGCAAATTCATCGCCCCCCAGCCGCGCCACCAGATCGTCCGAACGAACGGTGTTCCGCAGCCGGGCGGCCACGAGTTGCAGTAGGCGGTCACCGATGTCATGGCCTAGGGCGTCGTTCACGCTCTTGAAGTAGTCAAGGTCCAGATAGTGAATGGCGAACCGGCTGGTGTCGGCATCTTCGCGTTCGGTCAGAAGCGTGCGCAACCGGCGTTGAAATTCCAGCCGGTTGGGAAGATCGGTCAGGGCGTCGTGGCTAGCCAGATAGCGATGGTGTTCTTCTGCGCGGAGCCTTTCGGTCACGTCGCGCAAAATCAGATAGGCCGCAGGCTTGCCGTTGTGCAGATAGGGTATCGACGTCGCTTCGAGGTCGATCGGCAAGCCATCCTGCCGTCGGAAACGACCGCGCAACTGCTTAGTGACCGCGTTCCCTCTGCCGAGAAGATCGCACCCGCCCTTGATCAGTTCCTGCTCGTCCCACAAGCAGTATTGCAGAACGTCCTGATCCTTCAGGCATTCAGGACCCGACGCGCCCAGAAGATCGGCCGCCGCCTCGTTGGCGAGGATGATCCGCTGTTCCGAGACCGCGATGATCGCCTCCGGCGAATGGCGTGCCAGCGTTTCGAAACGGGCCTCGCTCTCTCGCAACGCCATTTCCATGCGGTTGCGCTGCGTGACGTCGCGACAAACGTTCAAGACAGCCGCCTCACCGCTCAGGCAGATCGGTGCAGCGATGGTCTCCATATCGCGGCAACGCCCCCTCATGCTGATGCTGGTATAGGAGGCAATGTCGCTGGATCTACCGGTCGCAAGCACGTGTCGAACGAGGGTGATAAGCTTCTCATGATCGTCTTCGATCACGAAATCGAACAAGGCTCGACCGGTCAGCGATCCTGGCTCGCCAAGAGCGAGGTTTCGTTCCGCAGCAGGATTGGCATAGATGATGTGGACATCCCGGTGAATAATGACGGCATCGACGATCGTCTCGACGACCTGACGAAATCCATCGTCCGCTGTCGCTCCGTCATCGAAGAAAGTTGTCAACCTTTCAGCCAGCCGAACCGGCTCGTCATCGACGATCGACGATTCAACCGCTTCCAATCCGGGCATTCTCTCGGTCAATAATCCGCCTTTCTTTGTTGCTCGTCGATCGTCATCAACAGCCACGCAGGCTGACCGACCCTAAACTTGCAGCTCGCGCAAAAAGGCTAACAGCGTGAAAAGGCAACAAAATCCCTTTGGAGTCCAATAAAACACACAAGATCACTGTACTCTAACCACGCAACGAGAAAGCGCCTCAACTAAAAAATCAAGCTAAAGGTTTAGGCGAGAAGTGCAAAATTCACAAGATAATTGTTATGTTTGCTTTCTCTCTTCTTGATTTAGAAGATCGATATTCATGCCTCCCAAAAGCTGAGGAGTAGCTCGGCAGAAAGAGGCCGCGCCCACTGCGTGAGTCGCGACCTCGTGAAAAATCCGGGATCATTCGCTGGACGCGGGAAACCTGCTATTTGTCGTGGTAGCCGGCGTGATGGATCATGTCGGCCATGGTGTAGCTCGACGTTCCGGTGAGTGGTGAGACGAAATTCTGATTCAGGATCGAGCCGGGATCAGCACGTAGCAGCCCAATGATAACTTCGGCAACGAGACGACCGCCGACCTCGCCAAGCTGCTCGCCCTCGGTCTGCACCCTGGCCTCCTCCATGACATAAAGGAACAACGGTGCCTCGTCGTCACTCTCGGTCCAGACATAGCCCCATTCAGGGCAGTCCTCGGGCTTCGTGCAGAGCCCCATTTCCCGATTGCTGATCGGCGTCGCGCCCATGGCGCGGGCAACTGCCTGCCCGCT
>JBCCIN010000004.1:0-38313 GCA_039028235.1 Pseudomonadota bacterium | reverse complement strand
GCCGCTCTTTCGCGATCTCAGCCGGAAGACCCTGAACGAACTCACCGAGGAACTGACCTGGTTCAGCCTGCCCGCAGGTGAGACGCTGTTTCATCAGGGCGCCAGCGGTGATGCCCTGTTCGTCCTCGTGAGTGGCATGCTTTCGCTGACGGTCAACGACAATCGCGGGGAACCGAGGCGCATCGGGTATATCCACGCCGGCGAGACGGTTGGCGAGCTCGCACTGATGTCCGGCGAGCCCCGATCCGCGACGGTAACGGCCCTTCGCGACTCCACACTTTTCGGCCTCGACCAGGTCGCTTTTCAGAGGTTGATCGACCGCCACCCCCACACCTCCAGCCAGCTCCTGCGGATGCTCGCCGAGCGTCAGATGCGCATGCAGGGCCCGGCAGCGCTCAGCCGCCAGGCAGGCACCATCGCCCTGATTTCCCTCGATCCCGAGCTCTCAAGCGAACAACTGGGCCAACGCCTTGCCGAGCGTCTCGATGCTCTCGATCCGCCGACCGACGATCTTCTACCGACCAAGGTGCTCGGCGCCGATGCCATCGAGATCACCGAAGATCGCCTGCACGAGCTTGAGACCGTCCACACACGCCTTCTCTACTGTGCGCAGCTCTACGATCGGGGCCGCATGCTCGATCCCGCCTGGGCCAGGCGCTGCCATCGCCAGGCGGACTACGTCTTTGCCCTGGCGCGGCCGACCACCTATCTGCCGTCGCGCGTGGTCAACGAGCTGATCAAGCGCCGGGAGGAGCCGAGGCCGCATGATCTTGTGGTCATTCATCCCGCCCACGCCGCGACGCCCGCTATCCCGAAACCCAGCGTGCTGCAACTGCCGGCGGATCTGCAGATCAACTTGAGAGGTGAGGCTGATTCCGAGATCGATCGTCTGGCAAGGTTGATCACCGGCAAGGCCAACGGCCTGGTCCTCGCCGGCGGCGGTGCACGCGGCTACAGCCATATCGGCGTGATCAAGGCGCTCAAGGAAGCCGGCATGCCGATCGACCTCGTGGGCGGCGCCAGCATCGGCTCGATCATCGCAGGCGGCGTCGCCCTCGGCTGGTCGACCGACGAGCTCTACGCCAACATCAAGGAGGCGTTCGTCGACAGCAATCCGGTCAACGACTACACGCTCCCCTTCGTCGCCCTCACCCGCGGCGACAAGGTGACCCGCCGCCTCAAGCGCTTTTTCGGCGATCTGACCTTCCAGCAAACCTGGCATCCCTTTTTCTGCGTGTCCTCCAATCTCACCAAAGGCGACATCGAGCTGCATCAGGACGGCGAGCTCTGGCGGGCGCTGCGCGCCAGCGTGTCCATTCCCGGCATCCTGCCGCCGATGATCGAGCAGGGGCAGGTCCTGGTCGATGGCGCCGTGATGAACAATCTGCCGACCGACATCATGCAGAGCTTTGGCCGCGGACCCGTGATCGGCGTCGATGTCGGGCAGGTCGAAGCCCTGGTCTGCAACATTCCCGACTACAGTCACTATCCGCGCTGGCGTGCTCTATTGCGCTTGAGAACCGGCGCACCCGGCATCGGCAGTCTGCTGGTGCGCTCAGCCACCGTCAGCAGCGAGGTCTATGCCCGCGCCTGTCGCGATCAGGCAGATCTTCTGTTCACGCCACCGGTCGAGCAGATCGAGCTTCGCGCCTGGAAGACGTTGGATTACTGTATCGAATGCGGCTACCGTCACGCCATGGAGGTGCTGGAGCGGCTCGATCGACCCTGGTGGTGAGGCCTTCGCTCCGGCCGGCTGGAGGCAAAAGCATGATCGACGGGGCGATTTCGGCACTTGGCGGGCTCAAGGTGATCGACCTGACACGCGTTCTCGGCGGTCCCTACTGCACGCAGATTCTCGGCGATTACGGTGCCGAGGTCATCAAGATCGAGCCGCCGCAGGGTGATGAGGTCAGAGATTGGGGTCCTCCGTTCGATGATGGGCGCGACGCGTCCTACTTCATCGGCGTCAACCGCAATAAGCGCGCGCTCGGGCTTGATCTGTCCGAGGCCGAGGGCCGTGACCTCCTGCTGCGGCTGCTCGACGATGCCGATATTCTGATCGAGAATTACAAACCCGGCACGATGGAGCGCTGGGGTCTGGGCTACGATGATGTCCTCTCGAAACGCAATCCCCGCCTGATCCATTGCCGCATCAGCGGGTTCGGCGCGGACGGACCGATGGGCGGTCTGCCGGGCTATGATGCTGTCATCCAGGCGATGTGCGGCATGTTCTCGATCAACGGCATGCCGGCCGACGGCAGCGACAACACCGGGCGCACCCGCATCGGCATTCCGCTGGTGGATATCGGCACTGGACTCTTCGCGGCGATCGCCGTTTTGATGGCGGTGGTCGAGCGCCAACGCTCAGGCCAGGGGCAGTTCATCGACATGACCCTGCATGATGCCGGCATCGCGTTGATGCATCCGCACATCCCGAATTATCTGCTGGCCGGCAAAACGCCCGGTCTCACCGGCAATGCCCATCCGAACATCTCGCCTTATGACAAATATCCGACGGCGACCGTCGATATTTTTCTGGCCGTGGGCAACAACCGGACATTCACCCGTCTCTGCGCCGAGTTGAAGGCACCGGGTCTTGTCGACGACCCGCGTTTTGCCACCAATGGCGATCGTGTCACCAACCGTGAGGCACTGACGGAAGCCTTGCTACCGCTCCTCGCGGAGGAGGACGGCGAAGCGCTTTGCACGCGGCTGCTCGCCAAGGGCGTGCCTGCAGGCCCGGTGCGCGATGTCGCCGAAGTCTGGAACAGCGAGCATGCCCGGCACAGAGAGATGTCGTACGATTTTGACGGTTATCGCGGCTGGGGCCTGCCGATCAAATTCTCGCGCACACCGGGCAGCATCAAGAGACGACCGCCCCGTTTCGGGGAGCATGCCCGCGACGTCCTGGCGGAGGTGGGACTTGCGGACGATGAGATCGACGCGCTGATCGAACGCGGCATCGTCCTCGAACGGCGACAGCGCTGATCCCCTGTCAGCAGAAAGGGGCCGCCCTTTCCAGAGCAGCCCCTATATCTGAAACGATGTCCGCGCTGGACACCGATCAGCTCTGAATGTCGACACGCCGGTTCTTGGCACGGCCATCGCGTGTCTTGTTCGACGCGACCGGATCCATCTCGCCGCGGCCGGAGGTCGTGAAGCGATCGGGCATGATCCCGTTACGCGAGAAATAGTCCGCCACCGCCGCGGCGCGGCGCTCGGACAGACCCTGATTGTAGTCGGCCTCTCCGGTGCTGTCGGCATGTCCCACGATCTCGAACTTGGTCTCGGGACTCTCGTTCAAGGTCGAGATGATTTGATTGAGTTCCGGATAGAACTCGGGCTTCAGCGTCGCCTTGTTGAGGTCGAAGGCGACATCGCCTGAGATCGAGGCAATGACAACGGGCTCAGGTGCCGGCGCGGGCGCTGGTGCCGGTGCCTTAGCCTCAATCACCGGTTCCGGCTGCGGGCAGTCGAAGGTGCCGCCATGGGTGACGAAGCGACCGTTCTTGGCCATAAGCGCCGATGCGCCACGGTCGTGAACCGGATTGCACAGACGCCCGTCATCCGAGGCGGCCTCGTGAGCGCCGGCCTCGCCGAAAGCGGCGACCGTCAGCAAGGCCGCCGCAAGCGTCGTTGGGATTCGCAGCATGATCAAAAACTCCAAGAGATCAGATATAACTCCTGGTTACTAATAGTGAATTTTTTTCAACTGAAAAGCACTTTCTGCGCAGTCAGTCCGTGGAATCGACCTGCCCGATATAGGGAAGGTGACGAAAGCGCTCGGCATAGTCGATGCCATAGCCGACGACGAACACATCCTCAATGGCGAAGCCGACGAAGTCCGCCTTGATCGCAACCTTGCGCCGGGACGGCTTGTCGAGCAGCGCGCAGGTCCAGACCTTCTCGGCATTGCGGCCGGCGAGAAGGTCACGGCCATACTGCATGGAGAGGCCGGTGTCGACGATGTCGTCGACCAGGAGCACCGGCCTGCCTTCGAAGTCATCAGGCGTATTGCCGATCAGCTTGACCTCGCCCGAGGTGGTCATACCGCGGCCGTAGCTGGAAAGCCGCATCAGCTCGATCCGGGGCGCCGCCCCCGCACGATCGAGCGAACGCACGAGATCGGCCATGAAGACGAAGGCACCCTTGAGCACCCCGATTACCGTAAGCTCGGGGCCGATCTGCCGAACGATCTCGCCGGCAAGTGCCTCGACGCGCGCGCCGATCTCGGCCTCCTCGAACAATGTGGTCACCTCGGTCATCGCGCGCGGCCGTGCTCAATCGATCCTGGAGACGTCACCGTCGAACTCATCGGCGCAGAATGTGCCGCCCTGAAACTGCGCGGTGATCGGGTCGTCCGGATGGGCACTCGACGCCTCATGGGCGATCCCGGCGAAGGCCTCCGCCTCGTCCTGCGGCTGATAGCCCAGCCTGTAGGCATTGCTGTTGTCCCACCAGCTGCGGACATTTTTCGATCCACCGTAGACCACCTCGTAGTGCAGTTCCGGATGGGTCAGACCGATGCCGATCAGCTGGCTGAGATCGCGCGGGCTGATCCAGATGGCGAGCCGGCGCACATCAAGCGGTTTCTCGCCGACATTGCCGATGCGGATGTTGAGAATACGAAGCCCGTGCTTGTCGGCATAGAGACGCCCGAACGCCTCGCCGAAGGCTTTGCTGGCGCCGTAGCGCGAATCCGGCCTCGGCATGGCGGTGTGATCGATCGTGTGCTGGCGCCGATAATACCCGACCACATGATTCGTGGTGGCGAAGATGATGCGCTTGCAACCCTGGCGCCGCGCCGCTTCATAGGTGTTGTAGAGACCAATGATATTGGCATCGAGCACGGCCTGCCAGTCACCCTCGATGGACTGACCGCCAAGATGAACGAGACCGTCAGCGCCCTCGAGCAGGCGTTCCATGGCGTCGAGATCGGTGAGATCAGCGCTCCATGACCGCTCATTGTCGACGACGTCGCCAATCTCCTGTCGATCGCTCAGTATGAGCTCGCTCGCGAGCTTTCGCAGGTAGGGCCGGATCATCGTGCCGACACCGCCGGCAGCCCCCGTCATCACCACACGCATTGCTACCTACTCCCTGACCTGGCCTGGACAACCGGCTCGCCGAACACTCCGGAACGACGGCATGTGCCATTTCGGGGAGAGGCTAACAGACGGTCCAGGCCGCTGCTAGAGCGGTTGAGACGATCCACGAAGCTGCGCGTCAAAGAGCCGGAGATGCCTTGGAAAAAAGGAAAGCAGCCCGCATCGAAACGGGCTGCTTGATCGGCCAGGTCAGGTTCGTCGCCTGTTCCTTCGAGATCGTCTTTGCCAGACCCTCCCACCCGCCGGGGGGATGAATGGGAGCGATGGTGCCATGGGCCTGCGATCTCCCTGCTCACCCATCACATCATATGATACGCAAGATCGCCGACGGCGGATCAGTTGGCCGACTGGCTCCGCGAGAAATCGAAGTAGAGATCGCGTGCGCGCTTGCAGATCGGGCCTACGGCGAAATCCTTGTCCTCGACCGCGGTGATCGGAATGACCTTGCCGTAATTCCCGGTGCTGAACACCTCGTCCGCATCGAGCATGTCCTGACGCGTCAAAGTCGTCTCGATGACCTCGATACCATCCTCACGCAGCAAATCGGCCACCCGCTGCCTGGTGATGCCGGAGAGAAACGTGCCGTTGGCGGCGGGTGTCAGGGCGACGCCATCCTTGGCGATCCAGAGATTGGCGGTGCAAAGCTCCGCGACATTGCCGGACGGATCCATGGTGATGCCGTTGTCGAAGCCGCGGTTGTTCGCTTCTCGAAGGGCGCGCTGCAGGTTCGGATAGCCGCAGGCCGCCTTGGCATCGGTCGGCGCCATGTCGCGCGCCGGCCGGCGGTAGCTGGAAAAGCAGCAGCGCATGCCATCGGATTTCGGCCAGGGAAGCTCGAACACGACGAGTGTGAACTCGGTCGACTCGCTGACCGGCAGGACGAACCCGTCCATCCCGTAAAACATCGGACGGATATAGGTCACCGCGCCCTCGGGCAGGCGCTGCAGCGCCTCGCGGCAAAGCGCTTCGACCTCTTCTGCTGACTTCGACGGCGTGAGCAGCATTTTTCTGGCTGAGTCGATCACGCGCGAACAGTGCTGGTCGAGATCAGGCGCCAACCCGTCGAACCCCCGCGCGCCATCGAACACCACGCTGGCCATGCCCATGCCATGATCCAGCGGTCCCAGCAGCTTCGGCTGTTCGTCATCATACCAGCGACCATCATGCCAGACGACGAAACTCATCAGCTCTACTCCTTCTTGATGGCGCTGGTTTAGCAGCTTAGGACCAGCGTCAAAAGGCTTATCCTGCTGCGAAACCCCAATGTTCCTGAATATTGCCGCTCGGCCCGTCCTCTGCCAAGGTGATCGCCATCGGACAGGATGTGACGCTCAAACGCAAAATGACGTCGACCTGTCATCGGCATGACGTAAGAAGAGGCTGCCCGGGTCGGGGTACGGCCCGGCTGACACATTGGGAGCGTATGAGATGTCAAAGAAAACACAGGTCGGCGTCAGCCGGCGATCCTTCAACAAGGGTGCGGCTGCGGCCGGCCTGGGCGTTCTGGCCGCCCCCGCCTATGTCAAGAATGCCCTCTCCTCCTCGGGCGAGGTCAATATCCTGATGTGGTCGGACTACCTGCCGCCCGCCTTCATCGAGGCGTTCACCGCCGAAACCGGGATCACGGTCAACTATACCGGCATCGGCTCGAACGAAGAGATCATCAACAAGATGAAGGCCACCAACGGCCAGGGCTTCGACATCGTGTCGCCGACCAACAATCGCAATCTGCAGTGGCAGCCGCTCGGCCTCCTGCAGCCGGTCGACATGAACCGCGTGCCCATCGATCTGGTCAATCCCGCCATGGCCGATATCGGCCCGACCGGTTGGGATTTCGAGGGCAAGGGCTCGCACTGGCTGCCCCACATCTGGGGCACGGAAGGCATCGGCTGGCGCACTGACCTATGGACGCCGGAAGGCGATGCGCCCTCCTATGGCGATGTCTGGAAGGAAGAGAACGCGGGCAAGACCATGGGCCGCCCGCATTCCATGATGCTCGGTGCCGGCCTCTATATGGAGACCATCGGCGAACTCGAGCCTGGCTCCATGTGGAAGGCTTATGAGTCCGAAGACGCCATGCGCCCGATCTGGGAGAAAGTCACCGCCTGGTGCATCGAGAGGAAGGGCAACGTCAAGATCCTCTGGAATGACGCCGACACCCAGAAGAACGCGCTCTTGAATGAGGGCGTAATCGTCGGCCAGACCTGGGACGGCCCGCCGCTCGCTCTCAAGAGTGCCGGCGATCCAGTCATGTACCAGGCGCCGGTCGAAGGCTCCATGGCCTGGGTCGATGGTATCTCGATCCCGGTGGGTGCCGAGAACATGGACCAGATCTATGCCTTCGTCGAGTTCGCCTACAAGGCCGAGCCCGCCGGCAAGGCGATCGACGAGCACGGCTATAACTCGCCGGTTCTCGGCGCCGACCAGCATGCCGGTGATACCTACAAGGCCAACTTCGCCGATGCCTATCCCGGCGAAAGCCTGAAAAATCTCAACCCCTGGCCTGCGGAAGCGCCCTGGTACGCCGAGGTACGCACCGAGTACCGCAATAAGTTCGTCAACGCCTAACCGGGCTGGGCCTGGACCCTGGACTTGCTCGAGTCCGGGGTCCAGGCCTGCGTCTGTCTGCGAAAGCCGGAGGATGGCCGAACCGTCTATTCGCGCTTGAGAATGCGGTGATCTCGGCCTTTGCGAACTGATCCGCCGGTTTCGATCCGCCCACCCTTCATACTTTCTTTACCAAATCCTGCGAAAACCAAGATCCTGCTGGTCCATGCGATCCTGGGAGTCCGAGCCTCGCCCCAGTTTCTCCTGCGGGCGGACGGACTCCCAGGATCGCATGGACAAGATCCCCATCCCGACACAGCTGGATTAAGGAAAGGAAAAGATGGGAAAGACGCCATCGGATGGATGTGCATGCGTCAAAGACGCTGGGAACCCGATTGAGCGTTTTTTCCCATCGCCTTGGCGCGAAATTTCGCGTTAAGATGCTCACCTGAGCGCGTTCAACCGAGGCCGAAAACGGCCCGAACCGAGAGTGACCATGACACGCGGCGTCGGCGTAGAGCTCGATAATCTCTGGATCAGATTTGGCGATTTCGTGGCCGTCCGAGACGCCAACGTCAGCATCGAAGGCGGTGAGTTCTTCAGCTTTCTCGGCCCGTCCGGCTGTGGCAAGACAACCATTCTCCGCTCCGTCTCGGGTTTTCTAGCGCCGAGCGAAGGCCGCGTCCTGATCGGCGGCAATGACATGGCCGGCATCGGCCCAAACAAACGTCCAACCGCGCTGATCTTCCAGAATCTCGCCCTTTTTCCACTGATGAAGGTCTGGGAGAACATCGCGTTCGCACTCGAGGTCAAGGGCGCCAGTACCGCCGACCGCCGACGGCGGGCGGACGAGCTTTTGGAGCTGATCGCGCTCAAGGGCCAAGGCGAGAAACTCGTGTCCGAGCTTTCCGGCGGCCAGCGTCAGCGCGTTGCCATCGCCCGTGCCCTTTGCGCCGAGCCGGATGTGCTCCTTCTCGATGAGCCGCTGTCTGCCCTCGACCTCAAGCTCCGCCAGCATATGCGCACCGAGCTTCGCGCCATTCAGCAGCAGGTCGGCATCACCTTTATCTACATCACCCACGACCAGGGCGAAGCGCTTACCATGTCCGACCATGTCGCGGTCATGCGTGAGGGCGTGATCGACCAGGTGGCCGACGGCAAGACCATCTATGACGATCCGTCGACGCCGTTCGTCGCCTCGTTCGTTGGTGAGAACAACGTCTTTCGCGGCAAGGTGAAGGCCATCAGCGACGGCCATGCCATCATGGCGACCAATCGAAGTGGTGAGCTCCGCGCCCGCATCGCCAGCAGTGCAAAGAGTGGCCTCAGCGTCGGCGACGATGCAATGCTGTTCATCCGTCCCGAAGCATTCTTCATCGGCGGCGAGGGCGAGCACAGCGATCATCACGTCAATGCGCGCATTCTGCATGAGGAGTTCGAAGGCCAAGCCTACAACGTCTTCCTCGAAGGCGATGGCGGCAAGGAAATGAAGATGTCGCTGGTCAATCAGGGCCAGTCCAGGCAGTCGGCGGAAGGTAGCACCATCACGCTGACCTACGATCCCGACCAGGCCCTTGTTCTGCCGAAGGGCCAAATGGCCTCAGAGCAATGAGCGCCTTTTTCGAGCGAAACGGGCCCCTTCTCGGTTCCTATCTGATCCTGGGCGTCGGCTTTTGGATCCTGGTGCTGATCATCCTTCCCCAGCTCGCCATGCTGGACATTTCGTTTCGCCACAACCTGCCGCCGGCCCTCCAGGGCTCAGAGCGGGACGTCTATAATCTCTCCAACTATCAGCACATGCTGTTCGGCAATCCCGGCAACCCGGATCGCCTGGAAGTCTTCGGCTATCAGACCGACATACCCTTCAATCAGATCGATCTTTCGGTCTTCGTGAAGACGATCATCGTCGCAATTTTTATCACCATCTTCGATCTGATTCTCTGCTACCCGCTCGCCTATTATCTCGGCCAATCCAACACAGGCGGCTCGGCCCGGATCTTCGTCCTCCTCCTGATCATTCCCTATTGGGTCAACGAAATCCTTCGCGCGTTCGCGTTCAGAATCATCTTCGGGACATCCGGCGTCATCAATACGGCCCTCTTGAGTTTGGGCCTGATCGACCAGCCCTATGACTTCATCCGCGAGAACTTCGCGCTCTATGCCGGCCTCGGCTACGCCTACATCCTCCTGATGATCTTCCCGATCTATAATGCCATCGAGAGCCTGGATCACAATCAAATCGAAGCGGCGCGCGATCTCGGCTCGCCATGGTGGCGTATTCACTGGCGCGTGGTCATCCCATTTGCCAAGCCGGGCATCGTGTCCGGGTGCACCATGGTGTTCATGCTGACGGCAGGTGCCCTTGCAGCCCCCCAGATCCTAGGCGGCCCCTCCAGCCTCTGGTTCACCCAGATCATCTATCAGTGGTTCAACACCGGCCAAAATTGGGCGCGTGGCTCGGCCTATGCGGTCGTCCTCCTTGTCACTTGCATTATCCTGGTGCTGGCGATGATGCGCGCCTTTAGGGTCAAGATGGGCGAGATCGGCAAATGAGCGCCGCCGGACGCAGCACATCGCCGTTTCTCAAGTTTGCGCTCGTCGCATACCTCGTGATCTTCTTCGGGTATCTCCTCGGCCCGCTTCTCATCATGGGCGTGACGGCCTTCAACTCGCCAGGCTTTCCGCGTGCCGCCCCCTTCGAATGCTTCACCTTCGAGTGGTTCAACACGCTCTATAATGACAAGCGTATCGTCTCGAGCATCAAGAACAGCGCCATCGTCGGCGCCGGCACCGTTCTTCTGTCACTTCTCTTAGGTCTGGCTGGTGCTCTTGTCCTGACCCAGATCTGGCCAAAACTCCGCGCCACCTACTATACCGTCGTCATTGCCCCGATCCTGATCCCAGGCGTCGTGCTCGGCATTTCGACCCTGGTGTTCTGGGGCCGCCTCAACACCATGCTCGGCCTTCCCGATGACGGTTTTCTCCGAAACGGTATTTTTTTGACGGTTCTTGGTCAGACGACCTTCATCGCCTCCTACTGCATGCTGGTGTTCATCGCCCGCCTGCAGCGCTTTGATCAGGGCCAGATGGAGGCCGCCCTCGATCTCGGCGCCACCCATGCCCAGGCCTTCAGAAAAATCCTTCTCCCCTTCCTAAAACCTGCCTTCGGCTCCGCCGCAGTCATCGCCTTCCTGGCATCGTTCGAAAACTACAACACCACCACCTTCACCTTCGGCACCTATCCGACGCTGACCATCGAGCTCGCGCAAAAGGTCCGATACGGCATCAACCCGTCGATCTCGGCACTCGCCGTGATCATCGTCGGCCTGACAGTCCTCGGCGCACTCCTGCACGAAGCCTACAAGCGCCGCGAGGCTCTCGCCCTAGCCCACGGCGCGCCCGTAGGCTCCGTCAAGTCGAGCCTGAAGCTGCCCGGCTTCCTGCGGGATAATCCGGCGGCGATCGTGCTGGTGCTGGTGGGCCTCAGCTTCATCGGCACCCTCTGGTTCTCACAAGTTCACGATCCCGCTGCCTGCAAGGCCGAGGTCCGCGAGATCAAACGTCAGGAAGCGGAACAGCGTCGCGAGCAGATGCTGCAGCGCCGCCAGGAACAGCGCCTGCAGGAGCAGATGCGCGGCCCTGATATCTTCGCGCCGAGCACCCCTGCCCAGCCCGAAACACCGGCATTGCCAGACTCGACCAACCCCGGCCGCGGCTCCTTCGGCGACGTCTTCAATCCCGGCAACCTCGGGGGCGACGCGCCCGCCGAGGGCAGCGTGCCCCCCGCAGACTCACCTGAGCAGGCTCCTGGGCCAGAGAGTCAGGCACCGGCAGAGAATCCGGGACGCGGCTCCTTTGGCGATGTCTTCAACCCCGGCAATCTCGGGGGCGACGTGCCCGCCGGCGACTCGCCTGAGCAGGCGCCGGGATCGGAGAGCCAGGCGCCCACCGATAATCCGGGCCGCGGTAGCTTCGGAGACGTTTTCGATCCGGCCAATCTCGGAGGCGAAGGATCGAGCGAGCAGCAGTGACAGGTAAGCAAGGCCTGGCCACCGGCGGCTCGCCAACGCCAGCCATCGGACGGGCGGTCGTTCTGCTCGGCGTCGCCGCCTTCGCCACCGTAGCGACCATGCGTGTTGCCGATCCGCTGATCCCGCAGGTCGCCGCCGAGTTCGACGTCACCGCAGGCGATGCCGCCATCGTCAGCTCGGCCTTGACCATTTCCTACGCGATCGGTCAGTTCGTCTACGGCCCCCTCGGCGACCGCATCGGCAAGCTTCGCCTGATCGCCTGGATGGCCGTGATCTCCGCCTTCACCATTGGGGCGGCGGGCTTTTCCAACTCGCTCTCCACGCTCGGACTGATCCGCTTCATCGGCGGCGCTACCATCGCGGCGATCGTACCGCTCGGCATGGCGTTCGTCGGGGACCACGTCGCCTACGAAGACCGCCAGACCATGCTCGCACGCATGCTGTCCGGAACCATCATCGGCGCTATTCTGGGCCAGGTCCTGGGCGGGGTGATCGGCGAACACTTCGGCTGGCGCGCCGTTTTCCCGATGCTCGGCGCTGTTTTTTTGATCGTTGGCGCTCTTCTCTTAAGGGAGCTCGGCAAAAGCCGCCTGCCTCCACCCAAGCTCACTGTCTCAATCAGCGTGGGCGCACTGATCCGCGGCTATGTCGATCTGTTCAAGCGCCCCTGGGCACGCATCGTGATCCTGGTCGTCTTCATAGAGGCCTTCTTCTTCTATGGCAGCTTCACCTTCATCGGCGCCGACCTGCATCAGCGCTTCGTTCTCGACTACGGCACGGTCGGTCTGATCCTGGGCGTCTTCGGACTCGGCGGGATCGTCTATGCGCTCAGCGTTCGTCACCTCGTGCGGAAGCTCGGCGAGCGCGGTCTTGCCATGCTGGGCGGAACTTCGATTGCTGTCGGCCTCGTCTGCATGCCGCTGGTCCCGCTGGCAGCTATCCCGATCAGCCAGTTCCTGATGGGCCTTGGCCTCTACATGCTGCACAACACCCTGCAGACCAATGCCACCCAGATGGCCCCGGAAGCACGCGGCCTCGCCGTCTCGACCTTCGCCAACGCCCTGTTCCTAGGCCAGGCCGCGGGCATCACAGCGGGCGGCGTTCTGGTCGACAGCCACGGCTTCGCCCCCGCCTATATGATCTCGGCCGTCGGCCTCCTCATCCTGGCGCTGAGCTTTGCTCGCCTGCTGAATCGCCGGCAATGAGCCGGTTGGCTACGGCTTGATCTGACGGGAAGGATCGCCGATGTCCCAGAAAATCCCGGTCATGATCTGGAGCGCCTCGCGCGTCGCCGGCGCCAGGAGATGCTCGTCCGGGCCATGCTGACGGCAGCCGCCATAGGAGTGCGGAATCCAGATGACCGGAACGCTCAGCGCGTTGGCGAAGATCGCACTCGGCAGGCCGCCCGAGGAGTTAGGTATCAGGTTCGGGCGATAGCCGAGCGTGTCCTCCATCGACCGAAGCGTCCAACCGACCCAGGGACTGGCCGGATCGGTTCGCCAGGCGGGAAAGGTCGCGTGGCCGGCTTGCTTGATCTTGACTTGGGGAAAGCCTTCCTTGTCCAGATGGCGGCGAAGCGCAGGAAGAAGATCCGCCTCCTCGACATCCGACGTGAAACGGATCTGACAGCGCGCGCGCGCATCGGGCTGCACGCCATTCACCGGATTTTCTGGCCTTCCAGTGATGAAAGCGAGAATGATAAAACCGGTCCAGCCGAGCACCTTTTCGGCAGCCGTCAGGCCAGGCTCGCCCCAATCATCCGGGCCGACTAGCGCTGCATCACCGGCGTCGACTTTCAGCGAACGCAGTGCTTGAGTGACGCTTTCCGGGACAGCCTTTGGCAACCAGCCATCAACCAGAATTTTGCCGCGCTTGTCCGTGATCGTGGCGAGCGCATGGGCAAGCGTGATGCCGGGATCCTCGATCAAGCCGCCATAATGGCCGGAGTGGCGACTGCCTTCGCGCAGGTTTACCAGGAGATCGAAGGCGATGCCGCCGCGATTGCCGAGGGAGACGTCGGCGATGTCCATCGATTTCCGAGGCCCGTCTGATGCGAGGAACAGATCAGCCGCGAGCTTTTCCCGGTGATCCGCGCAGAATGTGCGAAGGCCGGGCGAACCGATTTCCTCGCCCATCTCGATCAGGATTTTGGCGTTGAAGCCCAGCCTGCCGCGTGTCTCGATCACCTGGGCCAGTGCCGCCATGACGATGCTGTGCTGGCCCTTATTGTCCGCCGTGCCGCGCCCATACCAGCGATCGCCCTCTGATATGATCGCCCATGGATCGAGTCCGTCCCGCCATTGCTCGGGAATGCCGCGCACCACGTCACCGTGGCCGTAGGTCAATAGTGTCGGCGCGCTGTCGTTCTCATACCGGGTGGCCAGAAGAAAAGGCCCACCCTGGGGATCGGCGTTCTCGAACAGCTCGATCTGGAAGTCGTAGCGCCGGAGCCACGGGCCGATTTCCGACAACAGATATCGGTAGAGCTCCTGACGTTGGCTGGGCTCCTGACTCTCCGTCGGAATCGCTACTCGCCTCGCCAGATCAGCCTGAAAGTCGCCGCTGTCAAAATGAGCCCGAGCTCGCTCCAGGGCTTCATCACGTGTCGAGGTCAAGTTCATGCTGAAGGCAGCCTCCCTTCCTCGGCGGCGTGGCAGGCGACGAGGGTGCCGTCGACGGGATCGGGCTTCAGTTCCGGGCGCTCCTGTTTGCAGCGATCATTGGTCAATGGACAACGCGGATGGAAGGCACAGCCAGATGGCGGGTTGATGGGATTGGGCACTTCGCCGGCAACGGGCGTGCGATCGCGGCGGGTCATGTCGAGATCGGGAATGGTATCGAGTAGCAGCCTTGTATAGGGGTGTCGCGGCGCCTGGAACATCCGATCCTTCTCGGCGACTTCGCAAAGCCTCCCCAGATACATCACACCAATCCGGTCGGACACATGGTCGACCACGGCGAGATTGTGGCTGATGAACAGATAGGTGAGCCCGAGACGGCGCTGCAGATCCTTCATCAGGTTCAGGATCTGCGCCTGCACCGAGACGTCGAGCGCCGAGGTCGGCTCGTCGCATACCAGGAATTCCGGCTCTCCGGCGAGTGCCCGGGCGATCGAAATGCGCTGGCGTTGACCGCCGGAGAACTCATGGGGAAATTTTTCGCCGTCCACCGGGCTCAAGCCGACCTGCCGCAGCAGCTCGCCCACCCGATCGTCCAGACCACGGTCGCCGGCGAGACCAAAGGCGCGGATCGGCTCCGCGATGATGTCACGAACGCGCCAGCGCGGATTGAGGCTGGCATAGGGGTCTTGGAAGATCATCTGCATACGCGCGCGCAGGGCCTTGTCCTCGGCACGGCTTCTGGGCGCGGCCATGTCAATGCCATCGAACAGGATTTGTCCAGCCGACGGCGCATAAAGCCCGACCAGAAGGCGCGCCACCGTCGACTTGCCGCAGCCGCTCTCGCCCACCAGGCTGAAAGTCGTGCCCCTGGGTATCGAAAAGCTCACCCCGTCCACCGCCTTCAGCACCACCCGTCCCTGACGCTCGATCACCCGGTTGAGCAGCGGTGGCGAAATATCAAACCCCTTCCCCAGGTCAGCAGCGCTGACAAGCGGAACTTGGACCTCGTCACGCTGGGTGGCGACCGAACCCGTCATGCTGACTCACCCACGCTTCGTGGCGTGTCGAGGTCGACGTCAACCGGGTTGCTGGCAGCAACCCAGCAGGCGGCGTTGGTGGGGCCGGTAGGGGTGAGTTCTGGGCGCTCGACGTGGCAACGGTCGACGGCTTTGGGGCAGCGCGGGTTGAAGGCGCAGCCTTGGGGAATTTCGGTCAGGCGCGGCATGGCGCCGTCGATCTGGGTCAGGCGCTCCAGCCGGTGGCCAATGACCGGGATCGAGCCCATCAGGCCTTCAGTGTAGGGATGGCTCGGATGCTTGACCACATCCCGCACGGGACCGATCTCGGCGATGCGGCCGGCATACATCACGGCGACGCGGTCGGCGGTTTCGGCGATCACACCCATATCGTGGGTGATCAGCATGACGGCGGTCCCGTGATCCCGGCAGAGACGTTTCAACAGCGCGATGATCTGCGCCTGGATCGAGACGTCGAGGGCGGTGGTCGGCTCATCGGCGACGATCAGGCGCGGATGGGCGGCGAGAGCGAGCGCGATCACCACGCGCTGGCGCATGCCGCCGGAGAACTCATGGGGATAGCCGTCGACCCGGCGGTCAGGTGCGGGAATGCCGACCTCACCCAGCAATTCAATGGCCCGGGTGCGAGCCGCACCGGCTGACATATCCGAGTGTGTTTGGACGGTCTCGACCAGTTGGCGGCCGACGGTGTAGAGCGGGTTCAGGCTGGTGAGGGGGTCCTGAAAAATCGCGCCGATGGCACGGCCTCTGATCTGGCGCATCTCCTCATAAGCGAGGTTGTCGATCCGCCGGCCGTTCAGTCGGATGATACCATCGGCGATCCGGCCGGGCGGCTCCAGAAGCCCGATGATCGCGGCACCGGTCAGCGATTTGCCGGCGCCGCTCTCCCCGACCACGCCGAGCACCTCGCCTTCTTCGATGGAGAAGGAAATATCGTCGACCGCGATCAGCGTGCCGCGGCGTGTCGGGAACTCGATCCGGAGATGTTCGACCTCGAGAAGCGCCATCGGCCTATCGCAGCTTCGGGTTCAGGGCGTCGCGCAGCCAGTCGCCCAGGAGATTGACCGCGAGCACCAGCACCACGAGAGCGATGCCGGGAAAGATCGTCATCCACCACTCGCCCGAGAACAGAAAATCGTTGCCGATGCGGATCAGCGTGCCCAGGGACGGCTGGGTCACCGGAACGCCGACACCGAGAAAGGACAGCGTCGCCTCTGTCAGGATGGCGATCGCCAGACTGAGGGTCGCGATCACCAGCACCGGCCCGGTGACGTTCGGAAGCACATGGCGCAGCATGATCAAGAGCGGATGCACGCCGATCACGCGCGCCGCCTGCACATATTCCTTGTTCTTCTCGACCATGGTCGAGCCGCGCACGGTGCGCGCGAAGTTCACCCATTGGGACGCGGCGATCGCCAGCACCAGGACGGTCATTTTAGCGTCCTTGTGAACCGACGCCGAAAGCATTGATCGGACAATGCCGTCGAACAGGAGAGCGATCAGGATCGCCGGGAAGGTAAGCTGGATGTCGGCGATCCGCATGATGATGCTGTCCAGCGTGCCGCCGACATAGCCCGAGAGCAGCCCGAGCAGCGTGCCAAACACCGCGGCGAGGATGACCGCGGCAAAGCCGACATAGAGTGAGATGCGCAGGCCGAAGATGATCGCGGAGAGCACGTCCCGTCCCTGATCGTCGGTACCCAGCAGGAATGTGGGATCGCCACCATCGGTCCAGGCCGGCGGACGAAAAGCGTTCATCAGATCCAGGCTGGCGATGTTGCTTGTGTCGTGCGGTGTGATCCAAGGCGCAAAGATCGCCGCCAGAAACATCACCACGGTGACCACGAAGGCGACGATCGTGACCGGCGAGCGCTTGAAGCTGTGAAAGACGTCGCCGTCGAGGAACCGGCGGACCGCGTCGACGAGGCGATTGGGGTGGTGGAGAGGCTGCGCTCGGGTCTCGATGTTCTGCATCAGACACCGCCTGACGACATTCGCTCGATGCGCAGGCGCGGATCGACAGTGTAATAGAGAAGATCGACGATCAGATTGATCACCACGAAAAAGAGCGCGATCAGTACCAGGTAGGACGACATGATCGGAATATCGACGAAGGAGATCGCCTGGATGATCAGCAGCCCCATGCCAGGCCACTGAAACACGGTCTCGGTGATAATCGAAAAGGCGAGCAGCGAGCCGATCTGCAGGCCGGTGATGGTGATCACCGGGACGAGGGTGTTCTTGAGCGCATGGCCGAAGTGCACGGCGCGGTTGGTGAGGCCGCGAGCACGGGCGAACTTGATGTAGTCGGTGCGCAAAACTTCCAGCATCTCGGCACGCACCAGGCGCATAATCAGGGTAAGCTGGAAGAGCGCCAGCGTGATCGCCGGCATGATAATGTGGCTCCAGCCTTTGAGTGTCAAAAAGCTGGTCTGCCAAAGGCCGATATCGACCAGCCCTTGACGCCCGAAGGTTGGCAGCCAGCCGAGCCAGACACCGAAGATCAGAATCAGGAGAATGCCGATCAGAAAAGTCGGGATCGAGATGCCGATCAGGGAGGCGGCGAGAAAGAACTTCGAGAGCCAGCTCTCCCGATGAAGCCCGGTATAGACCCCCATGGGGATGCCGACGATCAGCGCTATCACTGCGGAGAGCGCCACCAATTCCAGTGTTGCCGGCAGACGCTCGGCGATGAGGTCGGCGACCGGCTTGCCCATGCGATAGGACTTGCCGAACTCTCCTTGTACCGCATTGCCGACCCAGGTCGCGAACTGAACCGGAATCGGATCGTTGAGGCCAAGTCGCTCACGAAGGGCCTCGCGCTGCTCGATCGTGGAGTCCACGCCGACCATGTTGTTGACGGGATCGCCGACGAATTGAAACAGCGAAAACGAAATCAGCGCCACCACCAGCATCACCAGCACGGCCTGGGTGAGACGCTGGATGATGAAGGCAATCACGCTGATGTCACCAGCATAGGGGTGGACGTTGCCCGGGAGCGCAGGTTCTCGGCTCCCGGGCTCCGGTCCTTACCTACTTCATGATCACCGTGCGGAGGTCCACATCATTGAACGGCCGCTGGATCACACTTTCCATTGTGTCGCTGCGGATGCCCCACGCCAGCGCTTGCTGATGCAGCGGGATGTGGCCGACGTCATCCTGATGGATCTGGAAGGCGCGTCTGATCAGTTCGTTGCGCTCATCTTCGTCGACCGTGACCGCGATCTGATCCGTCAGCTCTTCGATTTCGGCATTGCTATAGCGTCCGCTGTTCCACGAGCCCTGACCGTCGCCGTCAACGGTCATGAGGTTTTGCAGAGGGTTCAGGCTGTCGAACGATCCCGGAGTCCAGCCGAGCATGAAGAAGCTGGTGTTGTTGTCCTCAGCTTCACCGATCTTGTTGAAATGCAGCGACTTGGTCTGTGCATTCAGGCTAACGTCGATGCCGACGCGCTGCAGCATGGGAATAACGGCCGTGCAGATCGCTTCGTCATTCACATAGCGATCGTTCGGGCAGTCGAGTGTGACGGAGAAGCCATCGCCATAACCGGCTTCGGCCAGTAGCGCCTTCGCCTGCTCGGGGTCATAGGCATAAGGCGTATTCATGTCCTCTTGGAAGCCGTTGATGCCGGGGGCCACCATCAGACCGGTCGGCGTCGAGGCGCCACGCATCACCACGCGCTGGATCGCCGCCGTGTCGATCGCATGGGCAAATGCCTTTCTGACCTTCACATCCCTGAACGGGTTCTTGCCCGAATCCGGCATGTCCATCAACTCGTCGCGGTGCTGATCGAAGCCCAGGAAGATGGTACGAAGCTCCGGCCCTTGCAGTACCTCGATATTGGCATCGCCATTCAATCGATCGACGTCCTGCAGTGGTACGGGGTAGATCAGGTCGATCTCACCGGAAAGCAGTGCTGCTACTCGTGTCGCGTCATTGCCGATCGGGATGAACTCGGCGCGCGTGATATTGTCCGTACGGTTCTCCTGGTTCCACCAGCCCTCGAACGGCTCCAGCACGACCTTGTTGTCCTGAACCCATTCGACCGCTTTGAAAGGCCCGGTGCCGTTGGGGTTGGTCTGGGCAAAATTGATCTGGCCCGCCTCCTGGATCACTTCGAAGGCGTCGTTCTCCTCCATGTATTCCTCATCGACGATATAGAAATTCGGCATGTTGAGGAGGAGAATCGGGTCAGGCCCCTTCGTCACGATTTCGACCGTCAGGTCGTCGATCTTGTTGACTGATTCGACCGACGACAAGGCAAACCCCATATCCGAGGTTTCCTGAATCTGACGCTTGTAGGAGTAGACGACGTCGTCGGCATTGAAGGGATTGCCATTGTGGAAGGTGACACCTTCCCGAAGCTTGAACCGCCATGTCGTGTCGTCCACGCGTTCCCACTCGGTAGCGAGGTCAGGCTCGAGTGACAGGTCGGGCAAGCGGTGGATCAGCCGGCCAAAGATGTTTGATTTCATCGTGTTGGTCGGTCCCTCATTGTTCTGATGAGGATCCAACCCGAGGATGTCGCCCGTGGTGGAATAACGGAATGTCTTGGCATCCGCGGCACCGACGACAAACGCCGCACCGAGAAATGCCGCAAGAACGCTTCGTCCCAACGCCATGACAAAAAACTCCCTGCCGGTTCATTCTTGTGTTCATCTTAGAGCGTCTGCCGGAAGGTGCAATCGATGCATCTCCTCCAATCGCCCTTCGCCGACAGATTTGTTAACGAGCCATTAACCCGAAGGCGTTAGCATTGAGGCGTTTTCCTCTGCTAAGGCCGGAGATCATGCTACCCGCGATCGGTTCCGTGAGCGCTCTTCCCATCCAGGGGCGGTCTGGCGTGGTGGTCGCTCGCCAGCCACTGGGCGAGGCCGAAAACGGCCGGCAGCTGGTCGCCCTGACCATCAAGGAAGGCAGCGGCGGTGGTCGAACCGGATCGCCCAACGCCGGGCCGACGGGTTCTTCTTCCAATCCAGTCGATCGCCTGGATCTTTCAGGAGGTTCGGGGCCGCCTGGTGCTGCCATCGACCGTCCGGCTGCGGCCAGGTCTTTGACGGAGCTCACGCCCGGCGAAAGGGCCGACGTCACGCGCCTGCAGCAGCGCGATCAGCAGGTCCGCCAGGAGGAAAAGGCCCATGCCGCCGTGGCCGGCGATCTCGCCGGGCCGATCAACTATGTCTACCAGCGCGGCCCTGATGGCCGGCAATATGCCGTCGGCGGCTCTGTCGGAATCGAAGCGACGACGCTGAGCGGCGATCCGATCGACGCGAAACGTAAGGCCGGGCGCATGGCCGCCGCCGCCAATGCCGCCATCAATCCCTCCGCCCAGGACTACGCTGCCGCCCGCCAGGCCTATGCCCTCGGCAGCCAGCTCGGCGAACGCCCAAGGAGCGAGGAGCAACGATCAGGGTTCAACCTGACGCTTTAGCAAAAAAAGCATGAACCTTTACCCCGCCCTAATCGTTAGATTTTAGCGAGATGAGCCATGAACATCATTGATACGAGACGTTCATGAAGCATTAACCATGCTCCATCTAGGATGCTGAGACTTGCCGGTTTCTCGCGCTGGCCTTATCTAGGGCGGCGTCGATATGGAGGCCTTGGGGTCGGATGGCGGGAGAAAGAGTGTGAAGAAAGTTCTGGTGCGGCTGACGGGCAGTCTGATTGCGGTCCTGGGCCTCTGGGTGGTGATCTCCCTTCCGCTGGTGCTCGGCGAGAGTTCTGCGGCCGAAATCGAGGAACGCGCCATCGGTGACGCGGACGCGCCGGTGACCATCATCGAATATTCGTCTCTCACCTGTCCCCACTGCGCCGCTTTCCACAATGAGGTCCTTCCCGACTTGAAGGAGCGCTATGTCGAGACCGGCAAGGTGCGCATGATCTTTCGGGATTTCCCGCTGAACGAGCCGGCGGTCGATGCGGCCGTCCTCGCCCACTGCGCCGGGCCGGATCGCTATGTCGGCTTTCTCGACGTGCTCTTCCAGACCCAGGCAAGCTGGGCGTCCGCCGGCGATACGCGCGGGGCTCTGAAGCAGCTTGGCAAGCTCGGCGGCCTTAGCGACAGCGAAATGGACGCCTGCTTCGCCGACGAAAGCATGGTCGACGGCGTGCTGCAGTCCCGGCTCGTTGGTCAGAACGAGCATCGGGTGCAGTCGACGCCGACCTTCGTGATCAATGGCGAGACCCACGCCGGCAATCGCACCATCGACGAGTTTGCCGAGATCATCGATCCGCTGGTCGGGGACTCCTGAAGGTTCGCCAAGCGCGAGCACCATTTACCCCGGACTTTACCTCTGCGATCATCCCAAAGGCGGTGACCAGCCGGAAAAACGCCTGGTGGATGGGAGAGGGGCATGACGAAGAAGCCGGAAGACGGGCTCGCTCTGGCAGAGCGAGTGCGCGCTGGCGAGGTATCGGCTACAGAACTCGTCGACGCCGCTATCGCCCGCATTGAGGCGCATAATCCCTCCCTGAATGCTGTCGTGACGAAGGTCTACGATCAGGCGAGGGAGGCCGCCAAGCACCAACCGCCTGCCGGACCATTCGCTGGCGTCCCCTTTCTCCTGAAAGACCTCGGCGGCGCGCTCGCTGGCGTGCCATTTTCCGGTGGATCACGCTTCTTCAAGGACGACTGTCCGCCGACGGACAGCGTCTTGGTGCAGCGCTACAAGGCCGCCGGCCTCATCCCACTCGGTCGCACCAACACGCCGGAGTTCGGCCTCAACGCTTCGACCGAGCCCGTCCTGTTCGGCCCGACCCGAAATCCTTGGGACACCAGTAAAACGCCCGGCGGTTCGAGCGGCGGTTCGGCGGCGGCGGTCGCGGCCGGCCTGGTGCCGCTCGCCCATGCCAGCGACGGCGGAGGGTCGATCCGCATTCCCGCTTCATGCTGCGGTCTGTTCGGCCTGAAGACGACCCGCGCCCGCAACACCATGGCGCCTTATCTCGGGGAAAGCCTCGCCGGCTGCTCGGTCGAGCATGTCGTCTCGCAGAGCGTCCGCGACAGTGCCGCCGCCTTGGATGCCACGACCGGTCCGGCCACCGGGGACCCCTATATGGCGCCGCCGCAGGCCATACCCTTTCTCAACCTGGTCGAACAGGCGCCGAAAAAGCTCAAGATCGCCATTGCGACCGCGGCCTTCAGCGGTCTGCCGGTTCATCCGGATTGCGTCGCTGCCGCCGAGCAGGCGGGTGCGCTTTGCGAGGATCTCGGCCACATCGTCGAGCCGGCGAGCCCGACCTTCGATGCCGAAAAGCTCGACCGGGATTACAACACGCTGTTCGCGGTCGGCGCCTCGTCCAACATCGGACAGCGCGCTACGGCCCTCGGCCGGGAGCTCGATCCCGACAAGTTCGAGCGTGTCACCTGGGCGATGATGGAGAGGGCCAAGAGCCTGTCGGCGATCGACTATGTGCAGCTCCTGAATGGTCTTCACGCGATCAGCCGCGACATCGCCAGGTTTTTAGAGGATTACGACCTCCTTCTAACCCCCACCCTCGCCCAGCCGCCGGTTCCGCTCGGCCATCTCGACATGATGAGCGAGGATCTCGACGACTACACCGACCGGCTCTGGCGCTTTGCCTCCTTCACCTATCAGTTCAACGTGACCGGACAGCCGGCGATGAGCGTGCCACTCCATTGGAACAGCGACAATCTTCCGATCGGCGTTCAGTTCGTCGGCGCCTATGGGGACGAAGCCACCCTCTTCCAGCTTGCCGGACAGCTGGAGCGCGCAGCCCCCTGGCACGACCGCCATCCGCCCATCTTCGCGCCGTGATCGTTAATCAAAAGGACCGAAGCCCGTCCGTCCCTTGCGAATGAAGCCCGTCCGTCCCTTGCGAATAACGAAGGAATCTCCTTAGACTGAAGGCGACATCACACCGCCGAAGACGGTGCGACATGCTGATCGCTGGGATGCTATGGGCCTTGGCCAAAGCATGTGGGGAGGGAATGACGGACGTCTTGCGCGAGACCTTTGATGGCCTTGCCAGCCAGCTGCAGGATCTGGTGCTCGGCCGATCATCCCTCATCGAGCGCCTGCTGACCGCTCTCCTGGCCGATGGGCATGTCCTGCTCGAAGGGCCTCCGGGGCTTGCGAAAACCAGGGCGGCCTATCTGCTCGCGACGTCAATCGACGCCAGCTTCCAGCGCATTCAGTTCACGCCCGACCTGCTGCCAGCCGACCTCACCGGCACCACGGTGTATGACGCCCACGAGCACCGCTTCGACTTTCACGCCGGCCCCCTCTTCCACAACGTGATCCTGGCGGACGAGATCAACCGGGCGCCCGCCAAAGTGCAGTCCGCCCTCCTAGAGGCTATGGAGGAGCGTCAGATCACCGTCGGCGGCGAAACTCGATCACTCGGCAACCCATTTTTCGTGATCGCCACACAAAACCCGATCGAGGAGGAGGGCACCTATGAGCTGCCGACGGCGCAGCTCGACCGCTTTTTGATGCGCGTCGTGATCGACTATCCCGACACCGATACCGAGCGCACCATCCTCGACCTTGTCCAGAACGAGCACCGCGGCGGCGCCGGCCATCTGCCGCCGAGCGACAGCATCTCGAAAATCGCCACCGACGACTTGCATGCAGCAAGACGTGATGTTCTCGACGTGCATCTGTCGGATCCGGTGAAGGACTACATCGTTCGCCTGGTCGGTGCCAGCAGAGGCCATGCCGCCGATCTCGATCAGTTCACCAGCCAGATCGCCCATGCCGTCAGCCCGCGCGGCACGCTTGCGCTGGCAAGGCTCAGCCAGGCGCGCGCATGGTTGAAACGCCGCGACCACGTTCTCCCGGAAGACGTGCAGGCGCTGGCCGTCGACACGCTCGCCCATCGGCTCGGCCTCACTTATCGGGCGGAAGCCGAAGGGGTGGTCGATCGCGAATTGGTGGAGGCGCTTCTTGACCATGTGGTCGCGGTTTGACCCGAGACGGCTGCTGAACCACCCAGTCCAGCGCGACGGGGCAGATCCAACGGCGATGCCGGGTTCACCGACCATCGAGCTTCACCTGGACGAGTTGATCGCGCTACGCGATCGGCGGGCGGGCTTTGGGCGGAATCGTCCGGCCGACGGTTTTCGCTTTGGCGATCTATCAAGCCGACGGCGCGGCAGCGGCCTCGAACTCGACAATATCGGACCGTACCAGTGGGGCGACGATATCCGTCACATGGACTGGTTCGCCACCGCCCGAATCGGCCGCCCGCAGGTCAAGCAGTTTCGCCATGACGTGCAGCAGTCGATCATCCTGGTCATCGACCTCAGGCCGTCGATGATGTTCGGATCGAGCCGGCAGCTCATGGCGAAGACCGCCTGCCTGGCCGCGGCGCGGATCGCCTGGTCGACATCGAAGAACCATCAGCCCCTTGGCCTGCTGTTGATCACAAACGAAGACACCGTTGACGTCGTCCCACCGCGTCGGGGCCGCCGCGCCCGCCTGCAATGCCTTGCCCGCATCGTCGACGCCTATGCCCGCGCCGTCGACGATGCGGAAAAGCCATCGCCCACCCTCACCGACCGTCTGGACGCCTTGCCGTCCTGCATGTCCGGCGATGTTGAAGCGGTGATCATCAGCGACTTCAGTACGCTTGGGGATGGCATCGACCAGCGCCTTCGGGAAAGTGGTGCCAGGGGCGAGCAAAGCGCCGTTGTGATCGAGGACATTCTGATGACGGCACCACCGCCGCCCGGCCTCTATCCCCTTCGCAGCAGCGAGGACGGCGGGCTCGCCACGGTTGCTATTCGGAGGCGCGAAGCGAATCTCTATATCGAGGAGGCCAACCGTCAGCGACGCGCCATCACAGCGCGTCTGAGGGATCTCGGCATGCGGCAGATACTGATCGCGGATGCTCAGGCGATCGAAGAGGGCTACTTCAGGTGACGCCTGAGGAAATCCTGCGCGACCTCCGCGACATTCACCTGCCGGATCAGGTGGCGGGCGCCACCGGCGTCGGCTTCGTTCTGTGGCCGGCACTCGTGGTGGTCATGCTCGCCCTGATCGCCATCTGGTTCGCCTGGCGCCGGCGCTCGACCTGGCGCCGCGAGATTATCAGCCATCTCGATACCATCGAGGACAATGCGGATCAGGGCCGCGTTCGCGAAGCCTGGACAGCGCTCGCCATCCTCCTTCGACGGATCGCCGTGACCTTGCACGGCAAGCAGGACGTTGCAGGCCTGGTGGACGACGCCTGGCTCAAGAAGCTCGATCAGCTCTTCAAGACCGATGTTTTTTCCGATGGGCCAGGACGCGGCGTCACCGTCTTTCCCTTTGGCGGCAGGCTTGAAGGCGACGGAAGCCCGTCCGCCACGGACCAGCTCAAAACCACGGTTGACCATGTTCGACGGCATCTGCCTCAGCTCGGAACGGGGGCACGATGGAGCTGATCCGGCCCTGGGCGCTGCTGTTGCTGCCTCTCCCCCTCCTCGCCTGGTATCTCCTGCCGGCCGCCTCACCGTTGTCAGCGCTCATCCTGCCTGAACGTCTCGCCGCTTTTCTCAGGGGATGGCGGAGCGATGGGTCGGCCTCGAACCTGTCGAGGCGCTGGCCGTTTGCCATCGCTGGCACTGGCTGGCTCGCGTTGGTCCTGGCGCTCGCTGCCCCGGTAACCAAGGGCGACCCGCTTCAGGAAGCGAGCGGCCGGGACCTCTTGCTGGCGCTCGACCTCTCCGCCAGCATGGAGGCGCGCGATGTCGAGCTGGATGGCCGCCGCGTCGACCGCTTCACCGCCATCAAGGCGTTGGCGGGTGCCTTCATTCGCGGACGCGAGGGCGATCGCGTCGGACTGATCGTCTTCGGCGAGGAGACCTATCTCGTGGCGCCGCTGACCTATGACGTGCAGGCGGTCGAGGGCTTTCTCGACGAGGTCACCATCGGCATGCCCGGGCGCAAGACCGCGATCGGTAATGCCATCGGGCTCGCTATCCGAACCCTGGAGAAGCAGCCGGCATCCAGCCGCGTCCTGATCCTGCTGAGCGATGGCGACAGCAATGCCGGCGATCTCGGCCCGAAGTCCGCTGCCGATTTCGCCAGGAGCCACAGCGTCACCGTCCACACCATCGGCTTCGGTCGGGTCGCCATGCAGGGCTATGCTTCCGAGACCGCCGGCGATGAATATGCCGGCCTGAAGGAGGTGGCGGAGATAACGGGCGGCCGGCACTTCCTCGCGCGCAGCACGGATGCGCTCCGGGCCGTCTATGCCGAGCTCGATCTGCTCGAACCGACCGAGGCCACAGCCGGCGGGCGCTACGCCGAGCGGGACTGGGTGCGCGAGCTGCTTGTCCTGGCACTAGCAATGCTGCTTGCGCTGACCTTGATCGATCGCCGCCGGGGGCTCATCTGACATGCCCAGGACCTGACATGCCAAGCATCGGCTACCCCCTCTGGCTCCTCGCCCCCCTGCTCGCCGTCGCGGTCATGATGGTCGGACGCCAGCATGTCGAGCTGCCCGGCGCCTGGCATCGCGCCATTCAGAACGAGCTGAAAGCCTTCCACGCCAGGAGCGTTCGCCAGATCCGTAAGACAGGGCACACCATCGCACTCTTCGGCCTCTGGGGACTCCTGAGCGCGGCACTCGCAACCATCAGCCTCGGCCAGATCGACATACCGCAGCTTCGCAATCTCGAGGCGCGCGTCGTGGTCATCGATCTCGGCATGCCGGCGATCGCTGGAGATCGCATCGCTGCCGCCCGCTATCTGATCGACAGCGCCGAGGACGTTCCGACCGCCGTCGTCGCGGTCACCGAGCACGCATTCGACGTGGTGCCGCTCACCCGCGACGGCACCCATCTCGACCGCTATCTCCAGGTGCTGACCAGCGATGTCATGCCGATCGAAGGACGCTCGCTCATGCTCGGAATCGAGCGCGCCGTCGCCCTTCTCGATCGCGCCGGCATCCAGGCACGGCAGATCACCGTCTTCACCGGGGGCGAGCCGCCGCCAGTCGGGCGCTTCATCAAGCCTGAGCAGGACGTCGACCAGGGGCTCTGGCTGATCCTGCCCGATCAGGCCGACGCGGCGTGGCAAGACCTCGCCGGCAGGCTGGAGGCACGGCTGGCGACCGATCGGGAAGCACCTGCCATCCACCTCGACTTTGAGGAGCGCCGACAAGAGGCTGCGGCCAAAGCCATTTCCGTCCGCGAGCGCCAGGACATGACGCCCTGGCTGATCGCCCTCTCGATGCTGCTCTGGCTCTGGCTCTTCTTCCGCAGACGGCCGACATGATGCTCGATCGGATCCTGCACCATCTTGCCTCACGGCCGGTCAGAGTGGCCGGCGTCTTTCTCGGCGCGCTTGCCATCGCTCTCCTCCTCGGGCGCTGGCTTGCGACGGTCGAGGCACCGCTCACCCGGCACGCGGTCGCGCGGCAGCTCTTGGAAAATGGCGCCGCCGAGAAGGCCGCCCACGTCTTCGAGACGCCGATCTGGCAGGGTGTCGCCCATTACCGGGCTGGCCGCTATCACCGATCGGTCGGGGCCTTCGTCACCGATGACAGCGTCACCGGCCTCTACAATATGGGCAATGCCTATGCCCAGCTCGGCCTCTACCGCGGGGCCATCACTGCCTACGAAGCCGTCCTCGAACGGCGGCCCGCTCACGAGGATGCGCGTTTCAATCTTGAGCTGGTGCGCCAGGCCCTGCAGCGCGCGCAGGAGCTCGAGGAGGCGAGCCGTCAGACGGAAAACGCCGGCAATTGGGAAGACGGCCTCCGGGACAGCCAGGAGCAGGGCGAGCCGGAAACCGCGAACAGCGATCAGGCCGAAGGCGGAGAGGGCAGCGCTGAAGAGGTCCCGCCCGAGGGCGACCCCGGCGACCGCGAGGGGGATGCCGACGCCGAGGTCGGCGAGACGGCAGCGCCTGAGTCGCAGATCGCGAGCGAAGGGGCCGGCGGCAGCGACAGCGAAGGCGAGGAATCGGACAGTTCGGCCGTCACCATGTCCGGCAGCGAAAGGGAGAATGCCGACAATCTTTCCGCCGACGGCGATGCTCCTGAGGACGTCGACGTGCTCGGCGGCATGATCGATCGCGCCCGCGAGGAGACCATGGCGGATGAGATCATCCTTCGCCGCATCCAAGACGACCCCGCCGTCGTCCTGAAGGCGCGCCTCAATATGGCGCTTCGCAAGCAAAGGGCCGCACGATGAAGGGGCGGCAAGGCCTACGTCGTGCCATCACCCTGGTGATCGCGCTGAACCTGGCTGCGATCGCCGCCAAGAACACTGCCGCTCAGGACAGCGGCGATAGCGTGCCCGAGGAGCCGACACTCACGGTGCGCATCACGCCGCCTAAGCCCTACCTACAGGAAGAAATCGTCCAGGTCGTCCGCGTGATCGCCCCGCATCCCTTCGAAGAGATCGTGCTCGACCTTCCGCCCGTGCAGGGGGCTGAGATGATCACTCTGCGGAAGCCGCGAAATCGCAAGTTCGAGACCTATGGCGGCGAAGGGTACATCTACGAGACAAGCCGCGCCCTTTTCCCCAAGCGGAGCGGTGATCTCGTCATCCCGCCGGTCCGGATCAGCGGAACGATCGGGATCAGTCGAGACGAGAAAAGGCCGTTTGCGCTGCGCAGTGAAGGGACGACGTTGAACGTCAGGCCGCCGCCGCCGGCCTTCAGCGAGGACTGGTGGCTGGTCGCGCGCGACGTCGAGATCGACGAGGGCTGGTCGCGTCCCCTGGACGACATTCGCGTCGGCGACCACGTGACCCGCTCGATCTCGGTCACCGTCGCCGGTGTCACCGGCGAGCATCTGCCGGAGCTGAGCCAGGGGCGATCCAGCGGGCTCACCATCCTCCCCGGCCGCACCGAACGCAGCACGGAGATCACACCCTCCGGCGTGATCGGCAAGATCAAACGGACGTTCGACCTGCGCGTCGACGTCGACCAGCCAATCAATCTGAGCCCGGTCCGCGTGGTCTGGTGGAATACCAGCACCGAGATCGAACGACGAAGCGCTGCACCCGCCGTCCGCATCGAACCGCTGCCGCGGGACATCGACGCACTGGTCGCCGGCGTCATGGCGGAGGCAGCGGAAGCGCGCAGCGCCAGCAGGCAAGGTATCGCCATCGTCCTCATCGGTGGCCTCGCCATTCTCGCCGCAATGATAGTCTGGCTGTCGAGGACGAGGCGCGCCGTCCGGCGGGAGGATCGTCTGTTGCGACAGGCATTGATGACGGACCCAGATCCGGTCAACGCGGTTCGAGCACTGCAGATCTGGGCCGGCTCCATCTTTCCCAATGAGCGATCGATGACGCTGGAGCAACTCGGCCAAAAGCTTGGCCCGACGGCGGCTGACCGGATCGAGCGCCTGCAGCAGGCCGCGTTTGGTGGATCCACTGGCGAGATCGAGAGCACGAACCTCGTGATGGAGATCGTCGCCATCGCCCGGGAGCAGCGTGTTCGAACCATAGGGTCCGTCTTTTCCGGTCTGGTCGATAGCCTGCTCGGCCCTGACCGGCGGCTGATCGAAATCGATCAAAGGACCACCGGGACGACCCGCTAGACGGCGCCGTCAGCCGCCCTCTTCAGCGCCTCACCGGACAGTGTGACTGGAATAGGCGTCTGCTCGACAGCCCCGATCCGGGCGTAAAAGGCACGGCCCCGGCTGTTATGGTCGCGCACATGCCAGGCGAGTTCATGCCGGCCTTCCTCCAGGGTGTAACGGGCAGCAGCAGCGATCAGCCGCTCGCCAACACCCTGGCTCCGCCAGTCCGGAATGACATACAGATCCTGCATATAGGAACACCAGGCGCAGGGCTCGGTATCGAAGAAGTCCATAATTAGCGCATAGCCGACGAGACCGGCGCCCTCTTCGGCGACCATCGCGAGGTAGCGCGCGCCCTCCTTGAAGCAGAGATCGGTGACCATGTTTTCGCCGAGACGGCCGGGGCTGCCTTCCTCCGCATTAAAGGCGCTGATCATGCGGGCGAGCGCTGCAGCGTCTTCGGGACGTCCCCTTCGAATGGTCACCATCGGATGATCCTTCCCCGCCATCGCTGGTGGCCTAGTCGTCGACAAAGCGTCCCAGCCGCACAGCGGTGAGGCCGCGGGTCAGCCGCTTCGAGGGCATGATCAGCACGCAGTTGTCATAAGGCGTCATCACTGGCCGATCGCCATCATGGGCGATCACGGTGCCCGCTTTCGGAATCACATCGATGCCCCGGACGGTCCGTAAAAAGCGGAAAGGTCCCGATTTCACGGTCATCGCGTCGGTGACCTCGATCACCTGCTGCGGTGCGGGCTTGGGTGTGCGTCCCAGGCGATCGAGCGCGGCCGGCTCAACAAGATCGATCGCTGCCAGAAACTGGCGGCAGCTGGTAATCGCGATATCGATGCTGGAACGCGCCCAGTGCTGCCCGCATTCCACCAGCATTGCCGTTTCCGGGCGGGTGGGATCGGCAAAAACCCCGAAATCGCGCATGCGGGCACCATTGCGATGGCCCGCATCGACCACGATCAGGCGCGGATAGCCCATGGCGCGCGCCAGTCCCAGCCCCTTTGCCGTGACACCGGCAAGGAGCATCGGCTCCGCCTCATGCTGCATGGAGTGCAGGTCGAGCAGCCAGTCGGCACTCTCGATCAACGGCCGAAGCTCGCGCGCGCGATCGAGCTCACGCGAGCGCTCCATGCTGTCGAGCCGGTGAACATCCCAAAGCCGATTGAAGTCCTGGTCGAGATAGCGGGACGCCTTCGGTTGCCTGGGATCGAAGTGATGGAACGCCTGCATATTCACGAAGGCCAACGAGAGACGCCCGCGTTTCGGCTTGATTCCCTGCTGCAGCAAGGTGATCAGGGCCCAGGCACCCGACAGCTCATTGCCGTGAACCAGCGCCGATATGACAGCATGCGGCCCGGCCTTGCCGCTATCCAGCGTCACGACATAGGGAATGCCCGACGAACTCTCACGATAGGGTGACAGATCCGGCGTCTGTATTTCGATCGACGGAACAGCGTTCATCGACGTCGCATCATGCGGGTCGGCCCTCTCGAATCCATCTCAGGCAATGCTGATCTCATCGACGACATCATTCAAAAATGCCGAACAAGCGCTCAACTGTTGGATGTCCACATACTCATCCGGTTTATGGGCGACGATCATATGGCCCGGCCCGCACACGATGGACGGCACGCCCCTTTTCGCAAAATGCCCGGCTTCGGTTCCAAAGGAGAGCTTCGCCGGCACCACCGTGTCGGTGAGTGAACAGGCGAGGCGCTCAATCGGCGCATCGCCGTCGCTGCCAAGGGCTGGATAGCTCATTAGCTCATGCCATTCAATGGCCGCCTCGTCGGCGACAGCCTTCATGGCAGGCAGGAGCTCCTTCATCGAGAATTCATGCACCTCGGCGAACAGGCGCTCGGCATCCTGCCCCGGCATCAGCCTGAACTCGAACTCGAAGCTGCAGGAAGATGGCACGATATTGAGAGCCGTTCCGCCCTGCATCACGCCGGTGCTGACCGTACAGTGCGGTGGCTCATAGCCGTCGATGAACGGGCCGTTCGCCCGAAAATCGAGGTTCATCCGGCGAAGCTTGGCGACGATCTCCGCCGCCACCTCGACAGCGTTGACGCCAAGGTGATTGAGCGCCGAATGGCTGGCCCGTCCAGTGACCGTGCAGCGATAGCCTGCCTTGCCCTTATGGCCGTTGCCGACCTGCATGCCGGTCGGTTCGCCAACGATGCAGGCCGAAGGCAGCACCGGCAGATGCGCGGTCATGTGATCGAGGAGGCTTGGCACCCCCTTGCAGCCGACCTCCTCGTCATAGGTGAAAGCGAGATGCACCGGGCGCTCAAGGCGCCGACTGACGAGATCCGGCACCAGGGCAAGGGCGGCAGCGACGAAGCCCTTCATATCGGTGGTGCCACGGCCGTACAGCAGATCGTCGCGCACCGTCAGCGCGAAGGGGTCGCAAGACCAGTCCTGGCCGTCCACCGGGACGACGTCGGTGTGACCGGAAAACACGATGCCTGGACGATCGATCGGCCCGATCGACGCGAACAGATTGGCTTTGGTGCCATCGTCATTGGCGATCAGCACCGATTCGATCCCATGACCGTCAAGAAAATCCCGGATGAAGGCGATCAGGTCGAGATTGGAGTTTCGGCTGGTCGTATCGAACGCCACGAGGCGTGCCAGGAGCTCCTGACAGTCGATCGACGAGGGCATCGGCGGTCCTTCGGTGGGAATTGACGTCGATCAAGGACTATAGGCAGTGCCCCTGATGCTGTCATCCGCGTCCACCGCGCCGAAACGGCCTGGCAGCAGCTCAAAACCGGCGGCGGAGCCAGCACCAGATCAGCCTCGGCACGGCTGTCGGCAAGGTCGACACCGAGCTTCCACCAGTCGGATTGCGCAACCGCATGCCGGCAAGCGTCCCCGGAAAGAAGGCCGCCAGAAACGGGCGCGGGGTCGAGGGCGACTCGCGCCGAAGCCTGCCAAGCTCAGCGAGGCCCCAAGCGGCGAGGCGCGTGCGCGCAGCCATCGCGCCCGTATCACTACTTTCTTCGAGCCAAGCGGACGGCAGCCAGGGTTCGCGATCCGCAGCCGCAGTCCCGAAGGCGGAAAGCTGTTCCCAGACAGCCCTGACCTGCCCGGCTCGCGCGGCGCAATCGACCGTCTGTTGCTTATCCGCGCCGAGGAGCTTTGCGGCCCCGATGGCGATATTGCCGCCCACATCCAGCAAATAACGCTCGAACGCTCCCTGATCTGGCGAGACATCCATCTCGAACGGCCTGCGGCGCCCTTCGATGGCGCGCTTGAGACAGACAGCGTCCAGCGCATGGTCGAGAACGGCCCGCTTCAAGCCCTCGACCACGGGATGAGCGATGGTCCCGCCGCCGTCAAAGCCATCGATCACGTCCTCCCACCATTGCAGACGGATCAGGCCGGCCATGGGCTCGCGCACGACGTTGCGGATGCGCGCCAGTTCGCCGTCGAACGCATAGAGAGCGACCAGCGCAGGGCGCACCGCCGGCGGCGCGAACAGGGTCGACAGATAGTAGTCGCTATTGGCGGCTCTGAGCTCTTGGGCAAGAGGCGACAGGTCATCGATCGTCATTGGCGTCACGCGGTGCAGACCTCAGCCCAGAACGACCAGGTCCACCGGCACCGCCACCCCCTCGACCATACGCTGGGTGCGCCGTTCGCGATCGATCGGCGGCCGATAACCCTGCTGCAGCGCCTGGTCATAGGCATCGGCCGTGCAAAGCGCGGGAACGCCCTCCGTCTTGGTATGCTTCTCGAGCTTTGCTGCGACATTCACGGGATCGCCGATGACCGTATATTCGAGCCGGCTGGTATCGCCGATCGCACCGAACATGACACGGCCCGTCGTAATGGCAAAGCCGACGGAGGGGGCATCGAGTCCCGCGGCCCGGCGTTCGGCCTGCCAGGCTTTACAGCTTTCCGCGATCCTGTCCGCAGCGCGCATCGCCTCCGCTGCCGGTTCGCTGCTGGTCACGGCGGCACCGAAGCTTGCGAGGATGCCGTCACCCATGAACTTGTCGACACTCCCGCCCTCGGCCGATATCGCGGCGACGACACGGCTTTGATAGGCGGAGAGCAGCGCCATCACCTCCCTGGGCGGCAGTTTCTCGGTGAGCGGCGTGAAGCCGCGAAGGTCCGTCATCATGATCGCGGCATCCCGCATCTCCGCATCACCCGGCTTGATTTCCGAGCCCGTGTCGCGGATGCGCCCAGCGATCTCCGGCGCGAAGAAACGCGACAAGTCCGCAGCCGCCTGATGCTCCGTAGCTGCGCGGATCAGCAGCTTTCTCGCTCTGACCAGCGCGATCGCCAGGATAAGGGTCACCATCATCATCGAGACGATTTTGTCGACCTCGGCGCCGAGGAGGATCTGATAGGAGCTGGTGTAGTCCGAGAACATGCGGGTGATGTTGCAGGCCTTGCCGGTGGCCATCGCCTCCAGGAGCTGCATGGTATCGCAGGCCTGCTCGTGCAGGACCGCATAGATCACCGCCAGAATCCAGCCGGCTGACGCGGCGATGCCGGTGAGGATCACCATGGCCGGCTCGAAACGAAGTGTTCTAAGCGCGATCAAGATGAAGACGTACATCAGGGTCGGCGCTTTGAGATAGAGTGCCGGCGGCGCGTCATACTGAAGATGGAAACTCCAGATCGTGATCAGCAGCACGGCAACGTCGACCACGATCGAGATGGCGATAAACCACCGGGGCAAGCTGCGCTTCAATGCCAGCGTGAGGCGTATCAGGGTAAACGCCCCATAGACCGCCAGCGTGACCGGCACCGGCTCGAAGGGCACATCAGCGCCGAAACCCTTGGGCGTGAGGTTGTAGAGGATGGCAAAGGTCGCGATCGCGATCAGCTGGATCACGCTGACCAGGATCTCGCTCTGCTCCTGCTCGACCTGGATGGTGCGTCCCACCCGCTCGGGAAGCCGTTCAGGCAAGGGCGGCCCGAGCAGAAGGTCCCGCCCCTTCATCAGCCATGAGGACCGTTCTGGCTTTTGGATAGCCGTCTTCGCGCTCATCGATCCGATCTCATCGTTCCAACAGCAACGCCGGGTTCCAGGCGAGGGGATGATGCCACAAGATGGCGTCACGCGGCGTCACAATCCCGATGGTGGTCGTTAGGCCAACAGGACAGTCACCGCCAAGTCTCGTCAATTCAGAAGGCAACTGAAAAACGGCTTTTCTAACAATGCCACCGAGTTTCCGGGAACCAAGCCGACAGATTGCCGCCCACCTCTCCGCTGGGCTTTGCTTTCTCGGAATGATCGATTATCTACCGTATTATCGCGCCTCTGGGATCACATTTCTGAAAGGCAAACCAACCATGGCCTTCGAGTTGCCCGACCTCCCATACAGTTACGACGCCCTCGAGCCCTACATGTCGTCGACCACGCTCCACCTGCATCACGACAAGCATCATCAGACCTACGTGACCAACCTCAACAATCTGATCGAGGACACGGATCTGAAGGATGCATCACTCGAGGAGATCGTCGAAGCGTCCGCCAAGGACCCTGCCAAGCAAGGCATCTTCAACAATGCCGGCCAGCACTGGAACCACCAGCTGTTCTGGCGGATCATGAAGAAGGGCGGTGGCGGCGCCCCCGGCGGCGAGCTCGCCAAGCGCATCGACGACGCCTTCGGCAATTTCGAGAGCTTCAAAGAGAAGTTCAAAACCGCCGGCGTCACCCAGTTCGGTTCCGGCTGGGCCTGGCTCGCGCTCGACGGTGACACACTCAAGGTGACCAAGACCTCGAACGCCGACAATCCGCTCACCGCAGGCATGATCCCGATTCTCGGTATTGATGTCTGGGAGCACGCTTACTACGTGGACTACGAAAATCGTCGCCCGGAATATCTCTCGGCCTTCCTGAACCACATGGTGAACTGGGAGGAAGTCGAGGCGGAGCTGCAGAAGGCGATCGCGTAAGTCACCTCGTCCCCAAGGCACGGGGGCGGCAAGCAACAAGACAAGAGGGAGGAGGGGTGGACCTCGATGTCCACTCCTCTTTCTTTTGTCCGGAAACGACTGCAGTCGGCATGACCCCACGCATCGGACGGCCGTTCGATCGATGCACAAGGAGTTTGCCGCATGACCGTTCGTTCATTTCGGAGCGCTCTCACGCTCCTGACCTGCCTTACCCTCTCCGCCTGCGCCGCGACCACCACAGCGATCAGCAAGCGCGAGCTGGACGTGCAGACGCGCATGTCCGATTCGATCTTCCTCGAACCCCTGCCGCCGGCGCGACGCACCGTGTTCGTTGAGGTGAAGAACACCTCGGACCGTGAGGACTTCGACATCGAAAATGGCGTCAAATCACAGCTCCGGGACCGCGGTTATCAGCTCGTCGACAACCCGGAGCGCGCCCATTACATGCTGCAAGCCAACGTGCTGCAGGCCGGCAAGAGCTCGGTGACCGCCGCCGAGGACGCCTTTGCCAGCGGCTTCGGTGGTGCCCTGTTCGGCGCTGCGGTCGGTGCGGTCGGCACGCGTGCTGCGACCAAGGACACCGGCAGCATCATCGGCGGCGGGCTTATCGGTGCTGCGGTCGAGTCGGCGGCCGGTGCCTTCGTGAAGGACGTCGCCTATTCGGCGATCACCGATATCCAGGTGTCGGAGCGGGCGACCGACGGCGAGATCGTCACCGAAAGCTTCGAGCAGGATCTCGGCCAGGGATCGAGCGGCTCGCGCATCGTCCGCGCCGACAGCACCAGCAGCTGGAAGCGCTACCGCACGCGCGTGATGAGCGTCGCCAACCAGGCCAATCTCGACTTCGAAGACGCCGCCCCGCAGCTGGTTGCAGGCCTGACCCGATCGATCGCCAATGTTTTTTGAGACCGAGCCGGCCGAGCCTGCGTCAAAGCGCGATTAGCGCCGCCGCGACCCGCCTGCCCTCGCCGGCTAGCACATTGTAGGTCCGGCAGGCGGCGCCTGTATCCATCGCCTCGACCCCGATGCCCTTGGAGCGCAGCACCTCGCGGCAGGTGAGCGGCGGCAGGCAGAAGCTCCCACCTGACCCGATGATCAGAAGCTCGACCGCGGGCTCGGCGTCCATGATGGGCTGCAGGCTGGGAAGGGACAGATCGGCGATGTCATCGACCGGCCAGGCGACCGTCCGGTCCGGGAGGACCAGGATCGAGGCCTGATAGCGCTGGCCCGACACTTTGAAGCCGCCCTCGCCGTAGCTTTCGACGATCTGCAGGCTGCCGGCCGGGGCCTGGCGTTTGAGCTCCATGCTGTGCGCGGCGATTAAGGCCGGGCGTTCTCGGCTGCCGACGGCAGCGCCACCGATTCGGGGCGAAGGTTCAAGAACAGCAGGATCGGCGATGCGATGAAGATCGATGAATAAGTACCGATCAGCACGCCCCAGATCAGGGCAAAGGTGAAGTCGCGGATGACGGGACCGCCGAACACGTAGAGCGCCCCCAGGGCGAGCAGTGTGGTCACCGAGGTCATCAAGGTTCGCGCCAACGTATCGTTCAGGGAACGATCGAGCAGGTCCGGCAGGAGCATCTTCTTGTATTTTCGAAGATTTTCCCGAACGCGGTCGTAGACGACGACGGTATCGTTCAGGGAGTAGCCGACGATGGTCAAGAGGGCCGCGACGGTGGCCAGATTGAATTCGAGGCCAAGCAGCGAGAAGATGCCGAGCGTCAGAAGGACGTCGTGCACAAGTGCGACGATCGATCCGACCGCAAACTGCCATTCGAAGCGGAACCAGATATAGGCGAGAATGGCCAAAAGGGCGAACGCCACCGCCTCCGCACTGGCCAAGTAAAGCTCGTCGCTCACCTTGGCACCGACGGTCTCGACACGACGATAATCGATCTCATCGCCGAACGCCTCGCTCAACGCTTGCTTGACGGCGTTGACCGCTGCCTGGTTGGCCTGATCGTCCTCCTGCTCTTCGACCCGGATCAGCACATCGACAGGCGTGCCGAACGTTTGAAGAGCGACCTCGCCGAGACCGAGATCACCGAGGGCCGAGCGCATGGCGCCGATATCGGCTTCCTCGCCGGGCATGCGCACTTCGATCATCGTCCCGCCTTTGAAGTCGATGCCGAAATTCAGTCCTTTGGTCGGCAAGAGCACGACACTCATCAGCGCCAGCAGGCCGGAGATGGCCAGCGCGATCTTACGAAAGCTGAGAAACGGTACCTTGGTCTGATCGGGAACCAGGCGAAAGCTCATCATGGATCTAGTCCTCAGACCGGAAGGGCGGCAGGGCGCGAGCGCCGCAGCCAGGTACTGATCAGAAAGCGGGTCAGCATGATCGCGGTGAACATCGAGGTGACGATGCCGCAGCCAAGCGTCACGGCGAAACCGCGAATTGGGCCGGACCCAAAGGCGTAAAGAAGCACGGCGGCGATCAGCGTAGTGACGTTGGCATCGATGATCGTGCGCATGGCTTCACGGTAGCCGGTATCGACCGCTGCAATCGGTGACTTGCCGAGCCGTGCTTCCTCACGGATG
>JBCCIN010000003.1:0-39914 GCA_039028235.1 Pseudomonadota bacterium | reverse complement strand
GCGGGAAACGGCGCTTGATCAAGGCGATCAGCGCACGTAGCGCCGTCGCCTCGCCGCCTTTCGGCCGGCCCGGCTTGGCGGCGGGTGTCCAGCCATACATGTCGAGATGCGCCCAGCCGGTGGTCTCGGTCACGAAGTCCTTGAGGAAGAGCGCTGCCGTGATCGAACCTGCCATACCGCCTGTACCGGCATTGTTGATGTCGGCAACCGGGCTGTCGATGATCTCGCGATAGGGCTTGTGCAGCGGCAGGCGCCAAAGGGGATCTTCCACCTCGGCGCCAGCGTCAAGCAAGTCGGTTGCCAGCCGATCGTCCGGGGTGAAGAGGGCAGGGAGGTCGGCGCCAAGCGCAACGCGTGCGGCGCCGGTCAGTGTTGCGCAGTCGATCATCAAATCTGGCTTCTCACCGTCGGCGAGCGCCAGAAGATCGGCCAGGACCAGGCGGCCTTCGGCATCGGTGTTGCCGATCTCGACGGAAAGCCCTTTTCTCGTCTCGATGATGTCGCCCGGCCGAAACGCGTTGCCGGCAACACTGTTCTCGACGGCTCCGATCAGCAGGCGAAGGCGCACGGGAAGGCCCAGTGCCATGACGGCTTGTGCGGTCGCAAGCGTGGTCGCAGCACCGCCCATGTCCTTTTTCATGATCGCCATGGCGGAAGCCGGCTTGAGGTCGAGGCCGCCTGTATCGAAACACACCCCTTTGCCCACCAGGGTCAGCTTGGGAGCCTTGGCGTCCCCCCAGGTGAGATCGATGACGCGGGGGACCCTGTCGCTCGCACGGCCGACGGCGTGCACGGCCGGGAAGTTCTCCTTGAGGAGCGCTTCGCCCTCGATGGTCTCGACCTTGGCGCCGAACCGTTCGGCCACGGTGCGGCTCGCACCTTCGAGTTCGGCGGGGCCCATGTCGTTGGCGGGCGTGTTGATCAGATCGCGGCCGAGATAGATCGCGTCGGCCAGCGCGCGCGCCTCGTTGGCGACAGCATCGCCGCCGGTGACCAGGCGGCCTGTCTCCGACTCGTTTTTCTTGTAGCGATCGAAGCGATAGCCGGCGAGCGCCCAGCCAAGCGTCGCCTGCAGACGGACATGGTCATCAAGATCCGATGCAAGCCGCCAGTCGCCCTTCGGCAGCGTCTTTTGCAGCCGCGCATAGTCCCAAAGGCTCTTAGGATCGCTCGGGATGGTGACCGCACCCACAAGCCTGCCATCGTCGCCAGGGAGGAGGGCCGATCGTCCCGCCTTCGCTTCGAAGCCGGTGCTGTCCAGCCATGCCTTGGTCCGATCGGGCTGAGCGTCGAGCCAGCCGGCAAAACCCGCGGCGGCAACCGTGTGAATGGGAAGGCAGGGCGTTTCGCCCTGGCTGTCAATCAAGCAATCCGGCATGTCAATCTCTCATAGGAACCATGGCCGCGCCATTCCGCCATGGTCTTGCCATCGCCGTCAGGCGGCGATTCGGGCGAGTGCGGCTTCGAGCTTCTCCCGGCTGCGCTCCAGCTCCGCTCGACGCTCGCGCTGCTCTTCCACCACGTCGGTGGGCGCGCGATCGAGGAATTGCGGGTTGGTCAGCTTCTTCTCGATCTTGGCGAGATCGGCCTCGACCTTGGTCAGTTCCTTTTTCAGCCGCTGGCGTTCCTGGTCGAGATCGATGACGTCGGCAAGCGGTAGAGCATAGGTGGCCTCGTCGACCACAACCTGCAGCGATCCCTTGGCGATCGCCTCGTCGCTTGGCTCGGCCCCGGCGAGGCGGGCGAGACGCTGCATGGCGGCGGCATGGCGGGCAAGGCGTGTTTTGGTGTCCTGCGACGCGCCGTGCACGGAGAGCGAAATCTTGGCGCCGGCCGGCACGCCAACCTCGTTCCGTGCGGTACGGATCGCGCCGATCGTGCGCACCAGCCAGTCGATCTCGGCCTCGGCCGCATCGTCCAAAAGCGTGTCGTCGAGCTCCGGCCATTCCGCGACGATGAGGGGACCGTCCGGCGAGCCGAAGCGTCGCTCCCAGAGCTCCTCGGTGACGAAAGGTGTTGCCGGATGCAGAAGATGCAGCATCTTGGCCAGCACCCAGGCTGCGGTTTTCTGCGTCTCGGTCTTCTCCGGCCCGTCGTCGCCTTGGAGCACGGGCTTGGCGAGTTCGACATACCAGTCGCAGAACTCGTTCCAGGTAAACTGGTAAAGCGTGCTCGCCGCCTCGTTGAACCGGTACTGCTCGAACGCTTCCCGTGTTTTCCGGCTCGCCTGGCTGAGCTTGCTGACGATCCAGCGATTGACAATGCTCTCGCAAGTCCTTGGATCGAAGTTCGCGTCGAACTCGCAGCCGTTCATCTCGGTAAAGCGCGCAGCGTTCCACAGCTTGGTCGCGAAATTCCGATAGCCCTCGACCCGGCTCGCACCGAATTTGATGTCGCGGCCGGGGCCGGTGCTGGCGAGGATGGTGAAGCGAAGGGCGTCAGCGCCGTATTTTTCGATCAAATCAAGCGGATCGATGACATTACCTTTGGACTTCGACATCTTCTGGCCGCGCTCGTCGCGCACCAGGCCATGGATGTAGACATCCTTGAACGGCACGTCGCCCATGAATTTGAGGCCGAGCATCATCATGCGCGCGACCCAGAAAAAGATAATGTCGAATCCGGTCACCAGCACGTCGGTGGCGTAGTAGCGGTCGAGTTCCGGCGTCTTTTCCGGCCAGCCGAGGGTCGAAAACGGCCAGAGACCGGAGGAGAACCAGGTGTCGAGCACGTCCTCGTCCTGGACAAGTTCGACGCTCTTCCCGTAGTGAGCCTCCGCAAGCTTTGCGGCCGCGGCCGCGTCTTCGGCGACGAAGGTCTCGCCGTCCGGGCCGTACCAGGCAGGGATCTGGTGACCCCACCAGAGCTGGCGCGAGATGCACCAGGGCTGGATGTTACGCATCCACTCGAAATAGATGTTTTCGTAAGGCTTCGGCACGAAGCGCGTGCGGCCATCCTCGACCGCCTTGATCGCCTCTTTCGCCAGCGTCTTGGCATCCGCATACCACTGGTCCGAGAGAAACGGCTCGACCTCGGTGCCGGAGCGCTCGCTGAACGGCACGGCGTGGCGGATCGGCTCGATTTTTTCGACCAGGCCCTGTGCTTCCAGATCGGCAACGATCTTCTTGCGCGCCTCGAAGCGGTCCATACCGCGATAGGCTTCGGGCACCTGGTCGTTCAACCGGCCATGAACGTCGAGGATATTGATGAGTTCGAGATCATGGCGCCGGCCGACCTCGAAGTCGTTGAAGTCATGAGCGGGCGTCATCTTGACGGCACCGGAGCCCTTCTCCGGGTCAGAGTATTCATCAGCGACGATCGGCAGGTCCCGGCCCACCAGCGGCAACACGGCGTGCTTGCCGACGATGTTGGTGTAGCGTTCGTCTTCGGGATGCACGGCGACGCCGCTGTCGCCGAGCATGGTCTCGGGCCGGGTGGTCGCCACGATGACATGGCGGCTCGGGTCCTCCTTCAGTGGATAGCGGATATACCAGAGATGGCCGTCGACGTCCTTTTGCTCGACCTCGAGATCGGAAATGGCGCTCTGTAGCTGGCAGTCCCAGTTGACAAGGCGCTTGTCTTTATAGATGAGGCCTTCACTGTAGAGCTGAACGAACACCTTCCTCACCGCCGCCGACAGGCCTTCATCCATGGTGAACCGCTCACGCGACCAGTCCGGCGAAGCACCGAGGCGGTGAAGTTGCTGGCTGATCATGCCGCCGGATTGCGCCTTCCACTCCCAGACCTTGCGCACGAACTCGGTGCGACCGAGATCGTGGCGGGTTTTCGGCTCGATTTGGCGCTCGACCACCACCTGGGTCGCAATGCCTGCATGATCCGACCCTGGCTGCCAGAGCACGGACTTGCCGAGCATCCGATGAAAGCGGATCAGCGTGTCCTGGATGGTGAAGGTGAGCGCGTGGCCCATATGCAGGCTGCCGGTGACGTTGGGCGGCGGCATCATGATGCAATAGGGGACCCGGTTCGGGTCCGGATCGGCCTTAAAATGCCCGTGTTCTTCCCAGAGCCGGTCGTGCCTCGGCTCCACCTCGGAAGGCTGATATGTCTTGTCCAGCATTGCTGAACCACCCCGATCGTCAAAAATGAGAATAGCGGCGCGGACACGCGCCGACACTGGCCTATAAGGGAAATCGATCGATCGGGCAAGCGGACAGCATGAAAATGTGCGGCTCAAACCAACCTGTTCGACGCCGCCACAAAGCGACGTCGGCGGTCTGTCGTCATTGGCGCCTTCTTCAGGTAAGATCGTGCGGCCATCGGTTCAGGAGACCCTGGCCGCAGGCTCCCTTTAGAGAGGCGTGCTGACGTCGATCGTCTAGAGAAGTTCGGCGCGGCGCGCGATCTTCTGGATCTCTTTCTGCACCAGCCGCTCGACGATCGCCGGCATATTCTCGTCAAGCCATTCCTTCAACATGGGCCGGGCCATGTCTTCAATGAACTGCTCGACGGTGCGGCCCGCGCCATCGGCGACCGACTCTTCCACCGGTGTCGGGCGGAAGGCCTTGGACAGCTTAGCGAAAGCACCGGTGGTGGTGCTGGCGGTGCCTGTGGAAAGAAGGGTTTCGGTTTCGGCCTTTTTCGTGCTCACGGCTAGTTCGTCCTCCTGAGTGACATGCGTCTCTTCAAAGTCAATCGTGTTGTCATCCTCATCGCCGATGGGCGATGGTGCATCCTCGATTTCCGGAAGGGGTTCGAGGGCTTCGACGATCTCCTCTTCGGGGATATCGTCGACTTCCGACAAATCGTCCAGATCGGAAATTTCGATCTCGTCATCGTCGGTGGAATCGTCGACGAGTTCCAGAGATGACAACGAAGGCTCGTCTTCGGGCTCGTCGATAATGGGCTCCGGCTCTTCGACGACCAAGGGCTGCTTGGCTGAACGCCCTTCCTCGACGACCGACGTCAGTTCAAGGACGTCGCCGCCGTCGTCATCATCATCGTCATCAAGCACTTCCAACGTGTCCAGTGCGTCCGCTTCTACCTCGGGCGACGCTGGTCCACCGTCGTCCGATCGCGTCTCATCGTTCTCCTCGTCCGCGATGATCCGTCGTATCGACGACAGAATCTCCTCCATCGACGGCTCTTGGTCTTTCGGTTGTGTATTCACACTGTTCTCCCCCTGGGGGTCTTGTCCCGGTGCCAAGTGGGGCGGTTCTCAGGCCCATCCTGGCCCGGGAGGTAGACACTCAATCCTGGTGCTTGTCGCTCAGATTGTTTCCCAAACCAAACCACCGACTGCGGACATCCTCATAGTTAGCTTCGACGTCATAAGCCTTCACGGGCAGATTGATATCATCTGCGTTGAGCGCACCTACGGCCGCCTTAAGTCTGTAGCTGGCGACGATTTCATCTCGTTGGGCGCTGACCAAATCCACCTCGGCCTGAAACAGATCATTCTCCTGATCCAGAACATCCAAGGTTGTGCGCTGGCCAACCAATGCTTCCTGGCGCGAACCATCCAGCGCAATTTCTGCGGCGCGCACCTGTTCCGTAATCGATTCGATGCTGGCACGCGCGGTGATCAATGCCTGCCATGCGGCAGTCACCTCTTCGCGGACCGATCGATAGACGGCATCGAGGTCAGCTTGACGCTGCTGAACCGTCTGTTTGCTCTGCCGTATCTGCGCATATTCTCCCCCACCTTGGTAGAGCGGAACCGCAAGTGTTGCACCGACTGATGCGACCCGCTGCCACGGCACGGATAGACTGGGCTCATCGGTATAGTTCAATTCGCCATTGACGGAAAGACGTGGATAGAGGGCACTTTCGGCAACATCGACATCCTCTTTTGCCGCTGCAAGATTAAATTGTGCGGCCAAAATGCTGGGATTCAACGATTCTGCCTGGTTCTGAGCCTCGGCCTCATTTGCTGGTAAATTCTTCAAAGGATCCGGCGGAATCAGGCTTTCCGGCTCCAGATTGATCACATTTCTGAAGGCAGCGCGCGATGCCTCGATTGCGCCGGCAGCTCGAACACGCTCTGAAATGGCACCGGCGACCCGCGCATCGGCCTGGGCGACATCGGTGCGCGTTACCTCGCCGACCTCGAAGCGGTCGCGGGTCGCGCGAAGCTGACGTCTCAGCCTGTTCTCGTTCTGAACGGCGAGTTCCAGCACCGCGAGATCATTGAGCAGGGTGGTGTAGGCTGTGGCCGCGCGCAGCAGCACATCCTGCTCGACGGCGGCGAGGCGCGCTCGCTCGACCCGCACCAGGCGCTCGGCGCGGCGGGTATTGGCGACCGTGGCGCCGCCCTCATAGATGTTTTGATCGACGGTCAGCGAATTCGACGTCGATTCGACCGTTCCCTCGCCGCTGGCGCTCTCGATATCGGAGAGGTTGGCACTGGAAACGATCTGAAGCGTCGGCCGCCAGCCGCTAAGCGCCTGCGCGACCAATTCGTCGGTGGCGCGAAGGGCCGCGCGCTGCGCTTCGATCTCGGGATTGCTTACATAGGCCGACGCGAGCGCGTCTTCCAGGCTCTGCGCCGCTGTCGGCGCCGACCATGCGAGGCTGAGGCAAAGGCCGAGAGCGGCGAAGGGTGAGGTTGGAGCGGCAACTGGTCGATGGGGTGCGCTGATCACAGCGATCTCCAGCGGATCGAGGACAGTACAGCAGATGCGATCACGTTTCGGTCAACGCCGCTTCGGCGCTGCGCATCGCACCTCTGTTGCCGCTTTCTACAAGACTTGGCAGGAAGACGCCAGATGGTTGAGAAGCCTCTTTATTGCAACCGAGAATGGAAAAAAGCGCTGGAAATTTTGCCGGCTTTTGGCAGTCAAGGCGCCGGACTTTCCCGTCGGCCACTGCGCCGCTCAAAAGGCGAATTCCACTGGGCTCTCGATATGTCTGAGCGCCGGGACAGAGGCGTCGAACAACTCGCGTCGCGCCGCGACACCGTGGATCTTGGTTACCACCACGCCCCTGCCGACGCGGCCGCCCCCTTCGACCGCGACGAGGCGGCCATCGTCATTGAGCTGATCGATCAGCGCTTCGGGAACGCGACCGACCGCGCCGATGACGACAACGGCATCGAAGGGCGCTTGGCTCGGATCCCCGCTTGCGGGATCGGCATGCACCGAGGTCACGACATTGTCCGCTTCCATCTCGTCCAGGACAGGCTGAATACGTGCGGCGACATCGTCACTCTGTTGGACGAAAATTACCGTGGCGGCAAGTTTCGAGATGACGGCCGCCGCATAGCCGGTGTCGCAGCCGACCACAAGGACCACGTCGTCTCCACCGATCGCCGCCGCCTGCAGCAGCCTTGCGAAGACCAGAGGCTCCAACAGAAACTCGCCGTTCGGAAGGATCAGGTCCTCGTCGGCATAGGCAACGCCGTGGAACGTTTTCGGCAGGAACAGCTCACGCGGCACCGAGCCCATCGCCTCGAGCACGCGCGAGTCGTCGATCCGGTTGGTACGAAGCTGGTTGTCGATCATGTTGGTCCGGGCTCGAGCAGTGTCCATCGCTGCACTCTTCACGACGCCGATTTTCCGATAGCGTATCGCTTCGGAAACCGCTGATTTAAAAACCGGACGGACTATAGACAGTTCGATCAGCCGGGGCAATCATGCCGCTTCCAACGAAGCGAAGTGATCTCATTCGCGGGACGTTGACCATCCTGCTAGGCCCGGATAGGTTGCGTTCCGTGACCAAAAAGGGCCGGGTAGCAAAGTGGTAATGCAGGGGACTGCAAATCCTCTATCGGCGGTTCGATTCCGCCCCCGGCCTCCAGATGGGATAATGACGACAATCTCGCGATGAAGACCGCCGAGTGGCGTTCGAGATTTCTGTTTCGGATGGCGATCCAGACTTGTTTTCAAAGGCGGCCATCTGCTATAGCACCATCGTTGCGATGTTCCTCGGTAGCTCAGTTGGTAGAGCAAGCGGCTGTTAACCGCTGGGTCGTAGGTTCGAGTCCTACCCGGGGAGCCAATCTTTTCAATATCTTACGCATCCATCGATCTCCTTCAGAATCAACGAGTTCGTGAACGGGGCACACTGGGGCACAGTGCCTCTCACTTAGCCACATCGCTCGGCTGCCAAGAGCATCCTTCGGTTGACACCAAGGAACGACATCAGACCGCCAATCGTCTCCCAAAGGCCATCACAATCCGTCTGTCGATGCTCCTATGAGAGACGACCGCTTCTCCATTCAAGTCAAGGCGCTATCGCTCATTGATCGTGAGTGCACCCAAGTCCTGGGCAGCCGTTCCGATGCAATCGTTGCTCGGAATGTTCCTTTCCGAACCGTTGCACATATTGCAGTTTCCGCACGGGTCGTCAGCGACAGATAACCCGGGAACGAGGGGCGGCCTGCACTGAGGTGTCGAACCTCTGCCATAGTTCGATGTTCAGCACCCACCTTCCTCAGTAGTAGTATCGGGCTCGAAGCAAGATCCGATGGTCTTCCTGGAAGGCGGTGAGGCCGGGATCGTCGGCCACGTCGATGAACGTTTCGCCCTTGAGCGTGACCTGGAGCTGGGTGCCGAAGCGGCGTTGCAGCTCCAAGGCGAGGATCGTCGCCTGGGTGTCGATGTCGACGGTGCTGGTCAACAGTGCCTGCGTGTCCGCAGTATCGTTGAACGCCAGGCGGCCGCCGACGAACACGTCGTTGTCCAGCGAAACGGGAGCAACCTCATCGCGGGTGCGCGACCTGTTATCGAAGTAGTACTCACCGAACAGCGTGAGTGCGAGATCGCTGCCAAAAAGTCTGACGAACTCGCGTTCGATGCCGGCGGCGGCACCATAGATGCTGTCGGTTTCCGCAAGCGTGTCTTTGTCGGTCCGCCTGAACGCTTCAGCTTTCACTATGTTGCCGAGCGCGATCGCTCTGAGCTCGACGCCGCTCTGATTGATCTGATCGTAGTCCGGCGACAGAGCGACCGGCGTCGCGCCATCGAGCACGAAGTCGAACACGGGATCGCGCGACGTTCCATAGAAATGCGAGATGGCGGCCTCGAAGTCCCCCAAAAAGAACTGGGCGCGCGCTGCCCATTGTTCGGCCCAGCGTTCGCGGTCGTCGTCCGCGGCCGTCTCATAGAAGGCGTCGTCGTCGTCGACCGGCAGCACGAACTGAAAGCGGCCATCTTCGCCGACAAAGGGGCGCTTTCTCGGGTAAGGGAGATAGTAGACATCCGCTTGACCAAAGCCGAAAATCGGTAGGCCGAGCTTGATGCCGGGCTGACCGAGCTTGGCGTCCGCCCTGAAGTCCTCGGCGATATTTCGCTGATTGACGATGTCCACGATGTTCTCGAGTTCGAGAACGCCCCAGGTCTCGTTCAAGACGCCGGCGCGCAAGGTCAGAAGGTCGCCTAAATAGGCCACATGCGCCCGCTGGATATCGCCGAAAGAGCGCAGGCTATCGATTTGGTCGTAGCGCCCGAAGAGCTCGAGCAGCACCTCGCCGCGCGAACCGGCGTCCTGCACATATTCAATCGAGCCTGCCACGGACTGCTGGAGATGGTCGTCGGACTGACGATCAAAGAGCGGGTCGCTTGGGAAGTAAGCGACTTCGGCCTCGGCAAAGCCGGAGACGATCGGCCGGCCCCAGAAGGGCTCTGGTTCCGGTTCGGAGGCGACCTCTTGAGCCGGCTCGGCGGGCGGTCCCGTGGGAGCCGCGGGGGTGGGCTCTGTCTCTGCTGGAGGTGCCGCTTCTTCCGGCGTTTCTGCCGTCACGTCCTCGCTCTCCGTCAGCAGCGCCGTCTCGGATGGTATCGCTTCGGTCTCAGTCGGGGCGGTCTCGGTCGGGGCGGCCTCAGCCGTTTCCGTCTCAGTGGGAACACCGACCTCGAACGGGACCGGCAGCGGCTGAACGATCAGGACGTCGTCTGAGATGTCGTTATTGCCGTAGTCCACGGAAACCAAGACGTCGATATTGATGTCGTCATAGCTTCGATTGCCGCCGCGAAACTCGTCCTCCCAGTTCATATTGCCGTCGGCGTCGCTGTCCGCCACATGGTCGACGCCATCGGCATTCCATTGTGGCTCCGCGAGGAAGGCCGGCAAGCTGGCACCATTTAAAGAAACGCCGTTGCGCACGATGGTCCACTCGCCGTCATATTCAGCGACGCCGACGGCGACGCTATCGGTGAGCTCCGGATTGAGAAAAGCGCCATTTGGAATGATGAAAAAGCCGAAGCCTTCCGCGATGCCGAGCGCATTTCGGCTGACGGTGAAGGTCTCGCTATCGGCTTCGGTCACATCCGCCCAGATCACGCGGCCGCGATAGGGACGGCCGGTTTCATCGGTCAGATAATACCCTAAGCTGCTTTTGAACTCTCCTTTGGTGGAGATGGCTTTGAGGTCAACCGTGAGACTGAGCGCGTCCTTGATATCGTAGAAGAACAAGCCGCTGGCCGTGCTGGCGGCCGCCTTCGCCGCTCGCATCTGCGCCGGGGGTGGTGCGGGCTCGGAGGCGTCGGGTTCCCGGCTTTCTGGCCTTGCGACGGGAGTCTCTGCGGGCAGGGCTTCGCCTTCGGAGGGTTGGAAGCTGACATCGGGTGCTGGGGCCGGTGTGGCAACGGTCAAGATTCCGCCTTTCTGCCCAATGACGTTCAGCGACATCTGCGCCGTCTCATAGGTCGGCGCTTCGACGTCGGTGTTCTCCTTCCAGCCGATGGTGTCGTTGTCGATATTGATCAGCGCCTGGCGCTGTCCGCCGGCGTTGAGGCGCGGGTCGGTGAAGTGAGCGGGCTCGCCCTCGCCTTCGAGCGGCTCGTCGTTCAGACTGGCCGTCCATTTGCCATTGTCGAGCGCGAAGGTGACCGGGGAAAGATCCTGAAGCTTGGCATTCTTCTCCGCCCCATCCGGAATCAAAAAGAAGCCTAGCCGCTCAGCCGCGCTGAAGCGCCGAAGATCCAGGTTGATCGTGGTTGGCACGCCCACGACGACATCGCTCCAGATCACCTTGCCATTGATCGGCCGTCCCGATTTTGCAGCGAGGTAGTAGCCAACGGAACTCCGAAAGCCTGGTTTGGACGGCAGGCGATTGATCTCGATCGTGAGCTGGCTATAGCCGAAAACATCGTAGAGACCACCATAGGCGTTGAGCTCAATGCCCTGACTGCCGTTCTGCGCCCATGCCGCAAAACCTGGCAACGAGACGATGATGGTGGCCAGGAGCTGGAGGACGGTGAGCTTGAGTGATGTCATCGTGAAACTCGTTCCAGCCGGGTGGGAGCAAAGTCGCGCTCAGAGATGCCGGTGCCGAATCGATAGTTCGTCCACTCGATGGTCGACACGTTGCCGTTTTGCAGATTGCTCATGACCACCCGGTCCGGTCGCCAGTGCCGCCCTGCATATTGCTGGAAGTCGTAGAAGCGGAGTTCTTTGAGCGGCCGGTCCTGAAGATCGTAGTAGACGATCTTTCTCGATCGCAGGTTCTCTTTGTCGACCCAGCTCACCAAGCGTGCATAACCTGAATAGGCATAGGCCGGCGTGTCTTCCCTGACATAACAATCGTGACCATCAATCTCTTCGTCTCTCAGCCATTTATAGGTGTACTTCTTTAATTCGTAGCTGCCCAAATCTTCAAAGGTGAATTCGCTGCCGATGAACGATCCAGTCTTGTCTCTCGAACTTAAGCGCTTGGTCCGACGAAGTGCTGGCAAGTAGAGCCATTGATCATCAGGCTCAAGCCCATGGGTGTAGGTGAGCGAAACTGTCCCTCTCACATCCGGCGGGTGTGAAATAACGATAAGCCGCTTGTCGCCATCGTCGACGACTTCAAGTGATGACAGCGTGAACTCGCGGTTGGCTTGGTGAGCGCCCTGGCTTTCGAGGGTCATGGAGCCTTCGACCACATAGTCGCGAAAGCCGGCGTCCAGGGTCTCGGCCTCGATGGCGATTCGAAGCCCTTTCTCCTCGGGCGTTTCCGCGAGTGACGGTTGTGCGCCTGCGAGCATGAGCAGAACGCCAAGCTTGAAAAGGCGAAGCCTCATCCGACTTTCCTTCCGATAGTCACGAGAATGGCGGGGAGCAGCAGCAGGTCGATGACCAGGGCGACGAAGATGGTGATGGCGGCCATCAGACCGATCCAGGAGTTGATCTGGAACCCGGAGAACCAAAGACAGAGGAAGCCGGCGCAGAGCGCCAGGGTTGTCGTGATCATCGCCGGGCCAGCAGCACCGAAAGCGTCCAGTACGGCCTGGTCGGGGCCCATGTCCAGCTCGCGCCGCGCATGCAGATATTTGTCGATGAAGTGGATGGTGTCGTCGACGACGATCCCGAGCGTCATCGCGGCGATCACCGAAACCGCAAGGCCGACCTCGCCGACGAAGATGCCCCAAAAGCCGATGGCCACCAGCGCGGGCAGGAGATTGGTGCAGGTGGCGGCAATGCCCGCCGAGGCCGATCGGAACAGGACGAACATGAGCGCGCTGACGCCGACAAGGGCGATCGCCGTGCCCAACAGCATGCTCGTGATATTGCGCATGCCGATATGCGAGAACAGCACGCTCGCACCGGTCGCTTCAGGCACGGCGACGATCTCGAGATTGTCCTCGGCCCAAATCTCGGCGCGCTCGACCAGGTCGAGCATCTGCTCCGTCTTGATCTCCCGCATGGTCACCGTCATGCGACTTGCCGATTTGTCGACGGTGATCTGGTTCTTGAGATCGATGCCGGTGGGCAGCGACATCTCATAGAGCATGAGATATTGGGCGGCGTTGTTGCGCGCTTCCGGGATCTGATACTGGTCCGGCTCATCGCCATGCAGCACGCGGTTCATGGTCTTCATCACGTCGACGATCGAATTGACGTGGATGACCTCGGGCTGCTCTTCGAACCAGTCCGAGAAGGCCTGAACTTCGCGGAGATAGTCCGGATCCGCGATGCCGGTGTCCTCACCCTGGACCAGGGAATATTCGATCGTATCGAAGCCGGTCAGGTGCTGGTCCATATAGTCGGTGTCGCGACGGAACTGGAAGCTCTCGTCGAAATAGTTGACGTAGCGGTCGTTCAGGTCGTTGGTGAAGGCCATGGCGCCGATGCCAAGCGCGACGGCACCGCCGCAGATAAGCACCACCAGGCGATGGCGGATCACGAAGGTGCCAAGCCCGAAGCACATCCGGCCGAGCACCCTGGAACCGTCGCGCGGCTTGATCGGCAGGAAATAGAGCGCTGCCGGCATGAGCGTCAGCGAGAGCACCATAGCGATAAGCGCGCCGAAACCCGCGAGGGTGCCGAGATGCTGAAAGGGCGGTGACTCGGCGAAGTTCAGCGAGAAGAAACCGATGGCCGTGGTGAGACTGGTGAAGGTAATGGGTCGCCAGGTGATCAGGATCGCGCGGAAGATCGCCTGCTTCTTCGGCAGGTTCTCGTTGAGCTTTCGAAGGATCGCCCAGGTCATGTGGATGCAGTCGGCCGTGGCGATCGTGACGATGACGCTTGGCGCGCTGGCGCTCGGTGGTGACAGCGGTATCCTGAGAAACCCGCCCAGCCCCATCGCGGCAGCGATCGAGAGCCCGACCACGGCAGCGCCGATCAGTGTCGCCCAGATGGACCCGAGGATGAGCGTGATGACCACCAGGATCACCACCACCATAACCGGTACGAGCATTGCCGCGTCGCGCAGGATCGCCTCGACGAAGGCGTAGTCGAGCGCTGCCGAACCGCTGAGGCGGAATTCAAGCTCCGGGTTCTCTTGGGCGATCTCGGCGATGATCGCCCGCGCGGCCTTGTTGATCTCCGGGATCAGCCTGTCCTTCTGATCGGCGGAGATATTGAAGTTGACGGCGACGCCGGTGACGTCGCCATCGGGCGAGATCAGGCGGTTGACCAGAGCCGCCTCGGAGAGCGCCTCCTGCCTGATCCGCTCGATCGCCGCAGCGCCGGTCGGATCACCCGCGCGCAGCAGATGATCGATGACGATGTCATCGCCGTCGGCGGCCGCATTCTGGAAATTGACCACCGAATCGACGCGGCGGACGGACGGGAGTTCCCAGGCTTTGTCGGTAAGATCGAGCAGCGCCTTTAAGTGCTCCGGCGTGAACACGTCGCCGCCCTTGGCCGTCACCAAGAAGATCAGACTGTTACTCTTGGTGTAGGTCGCTTCGAACGCCTCGAAAGCGATCAGATCTTCATTGGAGTCCGAGAAAAAAATCAGATGATCGCTTCTGAAAATCAAAAGCGCCATGCCCAGGGCCATGATGATGGCCAGCAGGGCCGGCAGCAGCATGGCCTTGATCGGGTTGTCCACGACCCAGGCCGCAAGCCGCTCGATCAGGCCTGATTGGGGTCCGCTCAATGCCCTGTCCATCATTGCTCCTCGACAAGGCGACCCGTTTGCCGGGGACCTTTGGAAGAGGAGACGGCGATCGACGTCCTGAGGCGGTGGATCGTCGCGGCGGGTTGGTTGATTGCCCGTGCCCGGCGACCTATGTCCATACGCATGACATCTTCCCGCGGAGGCGTCTCGATGACGACCATCATCCCATGCAGCGCCCTTCGGTCACGATGCAACATGGGACCTCTCACCGCCGGTCTGATCACGATGGGCCTGGTTTTGGGCTCCGTTCCAAAGGGGTTGGCGGCCGAGGCCCTGACGGTTCGGGTGGCAGGTCTTTCCGAACCTTCCGGCCATGTGATGATCTCGCTCTACGATGGAGCCGAAGCCTTTGAAGCCGGCGACGATGAAGCCCTTCAGCGCGAGAGGCTGCCGGTTGGCGGTGATCTCGATGTCGTTTGGAACGTTAAAGGTCTCGCGCCTGGCGACTATGGGGTGGCTCTCTTCCACGACGTCGACGACGACGAGGTTCTGGACACCAATTTCGTCGGCGTGCCCAAGGAGCCCTACGGCTTTTCGAACGATGCCCGGGGCCGTTTTGGTCCGCCTGACTACGACGCGATCACCTTTGCCTTTGACGGCTCGTCGCTGGCCATCACCATCAACGCGAAGTGAGCCTGAGAAAGGCGTAGCGACGATGACATCGGGCGGCTTTCGTTCGGGTTCGTCGGCCGCGATGATGTGAGTGCTGCTCACACGCCTGGCTCACCATTCGGATAGAGCATGACCTTGCCTCGCCGCTCGGCGCTTTCGGCGAAATCCAGGGCGGTGGCGATGTCACGCAGTGGAAACGTCCTGGCGACGCCGTTTTCCAAGCCGTGCCGGCGCATGATCTCGAGCGTTTCGCTGATCGCGGCCGTGCGGTCGCTTTGGGTCATTCTGAAGAGCAGCTTGGAGAGCCAGAAGCCTTGCAGGCGAATGTTCTTGAAGATCGTCTGATCCGGTCGAAGCTGGCAGGGCTGGCCCGACAGCATGCCGTAGTTCAGGACGATCCCGCCTTCGTCCAGACAGTCGGCAAGCCTGACCGAGAGATCGCCGGCGACCGCATCGAGCGCCAGGCGCACCGAGCCGCCGGCCACGGCTTCCAGAACCCGCGGCGCCAGATCCTCGCCGTCCAGAAAGGTCACATCGCCGCCGAGCGCCTTGACCTCGGCGATGGCCTCGTCGCGACGGACGATGTTGATGGTTTTGACGCCGCGCGCCTTGGCGAAGCCGATAACCATGCGCCCGACCGCCGACAGCGGCGCTGACTGGATGATGAAGTCGCCAGGCTCCAGCTCGGTGATCCGCTCCAACATGATATGGGCGCAAAGCGAATTGACCTTGACCATCGCAAGCTGGGGAAGGTCCATGTCGTCAGGCGCCTTGAACAGCACGGTCGCGGCGACGTTGCGACGCTGCACCCAGTTGTCGTTGGCGACCACGATCACCTTGTCGCCGGGCTCGAAGCCGCTGACCGAAGCGCCGCAGGCGGTGACGACACCTGATGCCTCGAGACCGAGCGTGGCCGGAAAGCGGGACGGTAGCGTCCCGTACTGACCGCGCAGCATGGAGATGTCGGAGGGATTGATGCAGGTGGCGGCGACGTCCACCGCGACCTCCCAAGCACTGGGCTCGCCCGGTTCCGGCACGTCCACGCATTCGGCAACCCGCGAAGGCGGGCCGAAACGGCTGTATCGTATCTGTTTCAAAAAAGCCCCCTGTCGGCTGGCATCTTGTCACGCAGCGCCGTCATGCGATCGATCGTGCGGTCGACATCGTCCTTGGTGTGCGCAGCATTGATGAAGAAGCGGAGACGCGCCTTGTCGCGCGGCACGATCGGAAAGATCATCGGAAAGACGCAGATATTGTCCTCGAACAGCTTCACCGAGAGCCAGAGTGACTGCTCGGAGGAGCCGATCATCACTGGCACGACGGCGCTGCCCTCGCTCGGCCCGGTGTCAAAACCGGTGGCGTTGGCCTTCTCGATGAAATAGGCGGCGTTGGCCCGGAGGTTTTGCGCGCGTTCGGGCTCGGCGCGCATGATGCGGAGCGTTTCCAGGCCGGCTGCGGTGTTCGCCGGCGTCGGCGCTGCGCCATAGAGGAGAACGCCGGGCGCATATTGCTTCAGGATCCTGATCAGCGGCTTTGGCCCGGCGACATAGCCGCCGCAGGTGGCAAAGGACTTGCTCATCGATCCGAACAGGATGTCGATGTCCTTCGCGTCCAGTTCCGAGAAGTGATCGAGCACACCGAGACCGTTTGGCCCGATCACGCCCATGGAATGGGCTTCATCGACCATCAGCAGTGCTTTATGCCTATTCTTGATCTCGACGATCCTGGGGATGTCCGGGATGTCGCCATCCATCGAGTAGACGCCCTCCACCAGGACGATGGCGCGCTCGTAATATTCACGGTGCTCGGCGAGCAGGAGGTCGAGCGCGTCATAGTCGTTATGGGGGAAGACGAGCCGCTTCGCTCCGCTCATCTTGCAGCCGGAAAGGGCGCTGTTGTGGATCAGCTCGTCATAGACGATCAGGTCCTGCGCGCGGCAGAGATACCCAACCGTAAAGGCGTTGGTGGAGTAGCCGCCGACCGACACCACCGCATCCTCGGCGCCGGTGACCTCGCAGAGCTCTCGCTCGAACTCGCCGTGCAGCGACACCTCGCCGGTGATGGCGCGCCCGGAGCCGGTGGAGACGCCGAAATCGTCGATCGCCTTCTTGGCCGCGTCGTGGACCCGCTGATCGCCGGCGAGATCGAGGTAGTTGTAGGACGAGAAGTTGACCATCCGCCGGCCGTCGATATCGACATAGGCGCCGGACACGCCGAGATGCTCGCGGAAAATGTTGAACTCGAAGTCGTTCTGTTCGTAGTACCAGAGCATCGTTTCATATTCGCGATGCTCTGGGAACTTCGAGATTTCATAGTGTTCGGGCTTGAGCTTGATCTTGCGCCGGGACGTCCGGTCCGCACTTTCCTCCTGACCCTGTTTGATAAAACGGGCCTTCAGCCTTTCCAAATTTGTTGCCATGTCACTCCGCCGCTTGAAGCTCTTCGAAGCCAAACTCGGCGAGGGAGCGATCGGCGATCGACCGGATTGAGGCGTCGCCCAGCATGTCCATGACCGATATTCGGATGGCCAGATCCTTCTCCAGTAGAAGTTGAATCTCGGTCGCCATGAGGCTGTCGACCCCAAGTTCGTTGATGGGCCGATCGATCGAGACATTGGCCGGATCGGTGCGCAGCTCGTTGGCGATGACCTGCGTGATCAGCCCTGCCAGAACGTCCAGGCGCTCGTCGCCTGGGATTTCGGCGAGATCGGCGATGAGCTGCTCACGCACCTCGGAGCTGCCGCTGCTCGCTTCGAGATCAGCAGCGATCACATTGGTGAAGCGCAAGGACTGAGAGCCGATGGTCTCGTATCGAGCCCAATCCGCCCAGTTGGTCATCAGCATGACACCAACCTGGGTCACCTCTTTCGTGATCGCCGACTCGAGGTGGCCGAGCGCTTCGGAGGAGGACAGACCGCGGATGCCGACATAGCGAAGGAACTGCTCGGTCTCCTCGTTCTCCAGAACAAAACCGGCATCGGCGATCGCCCCCCAATTGATCGAGATGCCTGGCCTGCCGTTGGCGCGTCGCTGCCAGGCCAACCCGTCCAGGAACCCGTTCGCCGCTGCGTAGGCCGGCTGCCGGGAATTGCCGACGGCGTTGGCGATCGACGAGTAGAAGACGAAGTGATCGAGCGGCAGATCCCCGGTCGCCTCATGAAGCGCCAGCGCGCTGCTGGCCTTGGCGCGCATGACCCGTCGGAACGAGGGAAGATCGAGCTCGACGACGCTCTTGTCTTCGAACACCGCCGCGGAATGGAACACGCCCTTGAGCGGCGGCATGTCCGCCTTGAGACGGTCGATCAGATCGAAGACGGCGCCGCGGTCAGCAAGGTCGACCATGGGTGTCTCGACCGCGACGTTCAACGCGCCAAGCTCAGCGACGAAGGCCTGCTTCTCAGGCGTATTGGCGCCGGAGCGGCTGGCAAGCACCAGATGCCGCGCACCCTTGTCCACCAACCATCGCGCGGTCTTCTGACCAAAGCCGCCGAGACCGCCGGTAACCAGGTAGCTGGCTTCGGGATCGAAGGTAAGCGATCGCTCCGTAAGCACCGGGAATGTACGATTTTCCAGATCCATGAGCAGGTTCACCGCAAGATCCGGGGGCGGTGTATCCAGCTTGCGCTCGACAAGGCTGCTTAAGGGGATCGAGAAGCTCAATGGATCGGTCGAGGACGTCTCGATGTCACCCTGCTTCAGCCGCTCGGCGATCGATGCGAGGGCGGCCTTCAGCCGTCGCCGTCTTCCCGACGCCACGGAAAGATCGGTGCGGACGATTTGCGAGACCCTGGATGGCAGCGCGAAGAGTGCAGCGTCGGCGCCGCAGTCGATCAGTGTCCCGCCCTGGCGAAGACCATCGAAATCGAGCGCTGCATGCCAGCGCTGGACCGGTGCGACGATCGCATCGAAGCTTCTGCCGTCAGTAACGGCTTTGGCGGCCATATTCACGCCTTCTGGCGTAAGCGGTCGATCCTCGGTGTCGATCAACGCGATCCGCATGCCGCGCCGCGCAAGCGCCTCACCGACAGCGGCGGACTGCGGGTCACTTGCCAGGACGAGGGCGGTATCACCCTCGTCGATGTCGGCGACCAATGCGGCATATTCCGCAAACACATCCCGAGCAAGCGCATTGAGCGCCCCCTGAACATCGACCTCGTCATCAAGCGGCGCCACATGGAACGCCGCCCGCGGCCCGCGCAGGCCGGTCGCGATTTCAGCCGGCGCGAAACCATAAACCCGCATGCCTGTTTCGATATCCCCGACGGCATCGCCGACCGAGGTGACGGTGCCGACCACAGCGACGAACGGCTGATCAAGGGTGTCGCTGCTGGGGTCCAGCAAGAGCCTGCTCGGCAGGGACATCGCCTCGACGCGAAGATCGATGTCGTACTCGCCAAGCGCCGGCGGTGTGCTTTCGATAAGATCCACCATGCCCTCGGTGGCTGGATCTTTGGCGGCCCGGATCAACACCGGCGCACCGTCAGTGATCCGACGATCGACGCTGGACGGCGTCGAGAGCGCGTTGGTTTGGGCGACGATGCTCGTCAACCGCCTGCGACCGCGAAGGGCGACCTCGTCCTCTTCCGCGTCACAGACGGCCTCCAATGCCACCGCCTCGGTGATGGCGTCGTCGATGCGCGCCGGCAGATCAATCGAGGACACCTTCATGCCCTCGAGCTCGTTATGCGCGACGCGGGTAAAGCCGTTGATCGCCGTCTGGGCAGGCACCACAGGCGTTGCCGCGTTGTCGGTGGTGAAGGCCAGCCTTGTCGCAACATAGACTCTCGGGCGTTCGTCAACCTCGCGTTCCGCCAGAACCTTGAGCGCGGCAGCCAAGGTCTCGATCGCCAGTTCGCCGGTCGGATCGCCGCGACCTTCGCCGGCGTCCAGACCGTGGCCGAAGAACACGCCATCGAGCGGCCCCGCTTCGGCGATGACTTTGCGTATGTCGTCGAGATGGCCGGGGCGGATCATGACCCGATTGCCATCAGACTCGTAGCGGTCGCCGATGGTAACGATCCGCTGGGGTATGGCGCCCAGCATCGCAAGCCGTTCGGCGACCTGCGCGCCGACCTCACGCTTGGTGTCGGAAAAGACCAGCCAGGGGCCAACGCGTTTCGGTTCGGCCAGGGTCCCCGCAGGCCTCCATTCATAGTTCAGGACCTGCAGCCTGACCTCGTCCCCCCATTTGTCCGTGCGTTTCTGATTCCCGCCGGCGCCGGCGGTCGCCTGCATGCCGCGCACCATGCCATAGACCTCGCCGGTCTCGTCCATCAGCGTCAGATCGCATTCGATCGTTTTCGAGGTCTGATTGACGAGCCGGGCATGGCACCAGATGGTCTCCGGCGAGCGTCCGGGCGCAATGCGGATCGATCGAAAGCCGGTCGGCAGGTATAAGGTCGACTTGTCGGGAAGAATGCCCATCAGGATCTGAAAACAGCCGTCTTGCAGAGACGGGTGGACGCGATAGCGCTCGAGCAGACCTCTGTACGCCGGCTCGATCTGGATTTTGGCCAGCGCCTCGCGGGTTTGATGGTTGAACCGCAGCTCCTGGACGGCCTGGAAAGCCGGACCGTATTGCAGCCCAACGTCCGCGAGGCTGGTGTAGAAGCCCGGCAGATCGACTTTCGCACCGAAGGTCTGGGCGAGCGCCTGGAGATCATGCCGCTCGGAAAACGAGCCGGACATCGGCAGAACGTCCGCCGACATATGCAGCTGCCCGTCGCCTGCGGAGCCGGTGTCAGCGCTTCGGATCGTCGCGCGCCGGATCGCCGAATCATAGCTGGTCACGATCTCAGCACCGCGACCAGGCGTGATCGCGAGCGGCGACGAGATCGCGACGTCTCGAAGCTCGACGCCAGCACCGTCCTCCAGCACCTCCTCGCCGAGTTCGAAGAGGGTCTCCAGATAACCGGCCGCCGGCATGACCGGCACGCCGGTCACGATATGGTCGGTCAGGAAGGCCGCAGCGTCGTAGTCGACGTCGTTTCGCCAGATCTGCGCTGCCGAGCTGTCACGGATGCCTAGGAAGGGGCGCGGAACCATGCCATTCCGCTCGGCGATGCTGCGTTCGGTTTCCAGCCAGTGGAGGTCGCGCTGCCAGGCATAGTTCGGTAGAGGCACAAAGCGCCCCGGCGGGTTGTGTCTCGACCAGTCCAGGACAACGCCGCTTGCATGAAGGTGAGCGACGGCCTTGTGTATGCGTGGCGTCTCGGAGTCCCCGCGGCGAAGCGTTTCGACGAGGCGCACATCCTTGCTCTTGCTGCGCGCGCATTCGCGAAGCGCTGACGACAGCACCGGATGCGGGCCGATCTGGACGAAGGTGGTGAAGCCCTCGTCCAAAAGGCCATTGATCGCTTTCATGAAGGCGACAGGCTCACGCACATTGGCTGCCCAATAGGGACCGTCATAAGCGATGTCATCGACCGCCTCGCCGGTGACCGTCGAATAGAGAAGCGTCGATGGCAAGGACGGCTCGATGTCGGCGAGGGCCGAGATCAGCTCGTCGGTGATGCTGTCCATGAGGTAGCTGTGATAGGGCACCTCGACGCGGAGTTCACGGTTGAAGATGTCCGCCTCGGTCAATGCGTCCGCCAGGCGGCGGATGCATACCGTATCGCCGGAAAGCGTCAGCGTACCCGGGCCGTTGACCGCAGCGAGATCGATCTTGTCCTCCATCCCCTCGAGATAAGGGCGGAGCTTCTGCTCGCTCAGGCCGACCGCAAGCATGCTGCCGGTGCCCGCCGTCTTGGCCTGCGTCCGGCTTCGATTATAGCTGACGGTCAGCGCGTCTTTCAGGGTCAGCGCACCCGCGGCATGGGCGGAGGCCACTTCGCCGACGCTGTGGCCGATGATGGCGCCGGCGTCGACTCCGGCTTCCCTGAGGAGTGCCGTGACACCCAGTTGCACCATGAAGTTGCCGGGCTGCGCATACTCGGTCTTGGTGATCTCGGACGACCCCTCATCCTTCAGCATTTCTTCGAGGATGGAGAAGCCGGCGATCTTTTTGAACAGCGCATCCGCCTCGTCCAGCGTCCCGCGAAAGATCCGGTCGTCGCGGTAAAGCTCTTGGCCCATGGCCCACCATTGCGGACCCATGCCGGTATAGACGAAGACGGCCTGATCCTTGCCGGCGAAAGGTGCTTGGCCGGTCGCGACGCTTTGCTCCATCTCGCCAGAGGCAAGCTTTCGCAACCCGTCGGCCAGCGCTTCGGCGTCATCGCCGAGAATCACCGCGCGGTGAGAGAGATGCGCCCTGCGGAAAGAGGCCGAATACAGAATGTCGTCGAGCGTGTCCGCTTCGCTTTCGATTTGATCGGCATAGCGTCCGGCGAGCGCGGCCACGGCTTTATCGGAACGTGCCGAAATCGGGAGCATGCGTGGGAAGCCGAGATCGGGTCTCGGCGCCGTCGCCTGCTCCCGAGACGTCACGATGGGCGCCGTTTCCAGAATGGCATGGGCGTTGGTGCCGCCGTAGCCGAAGGAATTGACGGCGGCGCGAAGCGGTTCGTCGTCCTTGCCAAGTGGGATCATGTCATCCGACAGGCGAAGGCCGAGCTGATCGAACGGAATGTTGGGATTAGGGGTCTTTAGATTGGCAAGCGGCGGCGCCTTCCTTTTTTGCAGCGTCAGCACCGCCTTGATCACGCCAGCGATACCTGCCGTCGCCTCGGTATGGCCGATATTGCTCTTGATCGAGCCGATCACCAAACGATCGTCGCCGCTTCGGCCTGAACCGAACACCCGGCCGACGGAACCTGCCTCGGTCGGATCGCCGACCGCCGTGCCTGTGCCGTGGCACTCGACATAGTCGATCGTGGTGGGATCGATATCATAGTCCCGACAGACATCCTCGATCAGCTGCTGCTGGGCATCACCGCTCGGCATGGAGATTCCAGGCGTGCGCCCGTCCGAGTTGACCCCGGTCGCAAGGACGGTCGCAAGGATCGGATCGCCGTCCTCGATCGCCTTGTCCAGCCGCTTCAGGAGGACGGCGCCAGCTCCCTCGCCGCGGCCATAGCCGTCGCCGCGCTCGTCGAAGGACTTACACTCGCCATCGCGCGCCAGAAACTGCCCCTTGCACATGCCGATCGGATATTGGTGACGGGTCATGACATTCACGCCGCCGACCAGGGCCATGTCGCATGCGCCGCGCCAGATATCCTGGCACCCATAGTTGAAGGCGGTGAGCGAGGAAGAGCAGGCGGTGTCGATCGACAGGCTCGGACCGCGTAGATCGAAGGCGTGCGAGATGCGATTCGACAGCATCGTCATCATCATGCCGGCGGCGGTATTCGCGTTGATCTGCGTCCGGTTGGTGGTGTCCATGAGGGTGATCATGTGGTCGAGCATGAACCCGCCGACATAGACGCCGACATCGTGACCGGCGTGCTCGGGCAGGCTGAGACCGGCATTCTCGAACGCCTCCCAGACCACCTCCAGCATCAACCTCTGCTGCGGATCGAGATTCTCAGCGACGCGCGGCGGCAGATCGAAGAAAGCCGCGTCCATCGTCCGGACGTCATGAGCCAGGAAGTTGGCGCGCCGGACGTACGCCTTGGCGGGCGCGCGCTCATCTTGGGAAAAGTAGTAGTCAGAGCTCCAGCGGTCTTCCGGAACCTCGGTGGCCGTGTTCAGCCGATTCTCAAGGGCGCTCCAAAGACCGTCGATCGTTTCAATGCCGCCAGGAAAGCGACAGGCCATGCCAACCAAGGCAATGCTGACCATAGGCTATCTCCACCGACTTGGTTTTAACGTTTTGTGGCATCGCCCCCCTTTTCTTTGCCAAGAGGTTGAAAGCTCCGCACCACCACGTTGTGTTTCGAGGACAATCGCTTTGTTACACATAACCGCAGATTTGAAAATGGAAAAATTTTCCAAATCAATAGACAGCTGTATGTGATAACGATAATTCCAAGGGTTAATCCCAATTTATGGCAGTTCAAAAAAAATGACATCTTGCGCATTTTCGGTTATCTGCAGCTTGTCATGGTATTTGTTGGCTGAGGGCACGTTTGATACGCTGCCTAAAAAGCGAATATCGATTTTTGATATTTTAATGATTGGGAAAATGAAATTTTTGGTAGAAATTGGCGTTTCAGTACTGTGTTTGATTGCGCCGATTGTACAAGACTGTTGACGTAGATTCCCAGACAGGCAGGGTAAGGCGGAGTGTTTGCGAGACATCGTTTCCTTTGTCGCCAGCCGAGTTTGGTTGGCTCCCGTGCCCAGTGAAATTAGCCACGCTGCAAACCGCTTGGTTCTTTGTTCGTTTTGGAGGAGCCCGACGTAACAGAAGGTCATTCAACGTTGCTCATTCCAAAGCGAAATTCCTCTGAAGACTAGATGATGGTATAGAGTAAAAGAAATGAACAATGGCTTTGCTGGATGACCTTGGGAGACAGAACTCTTCTTGCTTTCGAGCGGATCGCTCGACCTTTCGTTCGCCTTTTGATTGCTAGGGGCGTTCGATTTTCTGCCGTAGCGGCGGTCCTCAAGAGAGTTTTTGTCAATGTCGCCGAAAGTGATTTTCGTATAGATGGAAAATCACCGACCGATAGCCGCGTAAGCCTGTTGACAGGTGTGCATCGGCAGGATGTCGGCAGAATCCGGCGCGACGGCAGGCCGTCGTCGGTGCCCTCTGCCATGTCCCTGAGCGCCACCGTTGTCGGCCGGTGGCTTGGCGATCCGGACTATGTCGACAAACAAGGTCGAGCCAAGACACTATTTCGTTCGGCCGATCGAGGATCCCCGAATTTCGAGGAATTGGCGCGTCGGTGCAGCAAGGACGTTCATCCCCGCACAATTCTGGACGAATTGATCAACCAGAACTTCGTCGAGTGGGACGACAAGGAGGACGTCGTCGTTCTCACCAGCCGTGCCTACCTGCCGACCGACGATAATGACGAAATCATGCATTTCTTCGAAATGAACGTGGGCGACCATCTGGAAGCCGCCGTGCACAACATCATCGAGCCCCGCACGGACAGGCGGTTCCTTGAACGCGCCGTCTACTACAATAGCCTATCGCCGGATACGATCGAACGGCTGGGCGACTTTGCACGCGCCCGGGCCGACAAGATTCTGAATGAACTGAACAGCGAAGCTCTTCGCCGACAAGACACCGATCGCAAGGCAAGTGGCGTGGAATTCAAGCGGTTCCGGTTCGGCGTCTTCTTCTATAGCGAGGATGACGACACGTCGGATGACGACGACTGAGCATCAACGCGCCAGCGTCATCGCGTGAGTCTGAAGCAATCCGCCGATCCTGTGTCGGCCTCATCGCCGTGCAGATGAGACACAGCGGGCTCTGAAAACTCTGCCAGGCCAGATACGCACGGCTTTAACAGAGCCCCGCCGGCCAATCGGACACTCATCGCCAGGCTGCCATACATGCCTGGCTGCTTAACAATCTCGCAAAATGGGAGCATTTTCCACAGCTTATCATGATGAGCTTATCTCGCCGAGATCGTCAATTGTTCGAAAGTCATAAAGAGGCACACCGTGATCTTGCCGCTCCTAACACACCAAAAAAAAGAAGATATTGCGCAGAAAAGATCGGTTTGGTTGATTGTCTATTTCATAGAGAAACGCAAAAGTTCACATCAAATTACATCACATGATTGCAATTAAGCGGGGTGTTATCTAGAGTGCGCGGCAAGTTTTTCTGGAATCCAGAGAGCGCAAGAATCATCACATAGTATGTCGAAGCGCCCGGTCACAATATCCCAATGACGATGAAGAACGAGTTCAGATGTGCGGGCCTGGCCGTTAGCGCGGGCGTGACGCGGCGACGTTCACGGGGTCGCCCTTTGACAGCGGCTTTGAGCCTCGTCGTCTGCTTGCTCGTCGCCGTCGCCTGCGCGCCGACCGTGACGGATCGCCAGGTTGCTCAAGGCGGCGACGATGGCGTCGGCGGCGGCATCGGCGGGACCGGAATCGTCGGAGTCATCACCGACTTTGGCAGCGTCGTCGTCAACGGTCAGCATATCGAGATCGGCCCCGATACTCTGATCCGGGAGGATGGCGCCAACGCGACGGCGGACGATCTGCGCATCGGACAGGTCGTCGAAATCCAAGCCATCGGGGCGATCGACGAGCCACTGTCACGCGTCATCGATGTTCGGCATGAGGTTTCGGGCCCCATCACTGCGACCAGCCTCGATGAGGGGCGGATCACGGTTTTGGATCAGGCCGTCGTCCTCGCGGAGGGCGCTATCGCCGATCTCGATCTGGATGAGGGTCGCATGGTCGAGGTTAGCGGCTTCCGGCTGGTGGACCGTACGATCGTGGCAACGCGGATCGACAGTTTGCCATCGGGCACGCTTGCGCATCTCTATGGACCCTACCGGGTGAGCGACGATCAGGTTCAGGTGGACGGTGTCGGCATCGACGGCATCGCCGTCTCGTCCGACCTCATCGGACGCGAGGTCTTCGTCCAGGGCTTCTGGAGAAATGGCAGGATCCTGCCAACCCAGTTCGAGGTTCGGCCGGATGCTCCTTTCAACGGATTGAGAACCCGCCTTTCGATTGCCGGCTTCTTCGATAGCTTCACCGGCAGACTCGCTGATGTGCCTGTCGAATCCACATCCGAGACATTCGGCAATGTGAAACTCTCCGATGGCCGAGCGGCGAGCTTCGGCATTCTTGAAGGCGAATGGTCTCCCGCGAGATCGACCCTCATGGTTAGAAGCCAGTTCGCCGTCGAGAATGTCATGGAGACGCCCGAGCGAGAGGAGGACGACCGATCGGTCGACCAAGACCAAGATAGTTCCGGCACTGACGCTTCCGGAGATCGCAATGGCGCCGACGCCGGCAGTGGATCTGGAGAGGATGACGATAATGACTCCGACGCTGTCGGTGGATCTGGAGACGCCAATGGCTCCGACGCCGTTGGCGGGTCTGGCGATGCTGATGGAGTAGCCGCCACCGACGACCTGGATTCCGACACCGAGAACGAGAAGAGTAACGGTCTTGGTAGTGTTGTCGGCGGCCTTGTAGGAGGCCTTCTCGGTGGCCTTGATTCCGCTAGCGGCGGCCGTGTGGGCGGGATTCTCGGCCGCCTCGGCTCGTCGGGAAACGATGATGAAGACTCGTCGCGAGAGAGCGGCGCCTCCGATTCAAGCGATGACGACAGTGAAGGCAATTCAGACGCTGCGGCAAGTGCTGGTGACGACACCTCCGATACAAGCGATGGCGATGGAGGTGGCAACTCTGGCGCCGCTGAAAGTGGAGGTGGAGACCGCTCTGATCCAGGCGAAGACGGTGGAGGAGGCAACTCGGACACGGCAGCCAACGCTGGTAACGACACGTCCGATTCGGACAGCGACGACAGTGGAGGTCGATCCCGCGCTGCGGACAACGTCCGGGAAGGCATTTCCAGGACCGTCGACAGGGTCAGAGATGGCATTGGCGGACTGCTGAGATAGCCGCAGCCGTTCAACACCACTGCAGGGAGCACCGCTCTCGACGTAGCGGCACCTCACCCAACGAAGATTGCCGAGTGCACAAAGTACGTCGCACACCCCCGCAACCAAAAGTTATCCGGACATGTTTAGACACATAGCTGCCCACACGGCGGCTTTTTGACTCCAGGTAAGCGTAGGGTAGCAACAAGGAGCTAAGAAGCGCAGGGTTGGGTCCAAGAACCCTAACTAGCGATTAATCGTCTCGGAAGGTTTTCGAACGATGCCGACCTGATGGCGTTTCGGGCTAGATCGATCCTCGGGCGAAGGCGATCAGGAACCAAATCAGCAGCACGACCCCGGCTGCGCCGACGATCTCCGGCCACCAGCCAAACTCATAGACTTCGTGTTCTTCGTCGTTGGTATCCATGATCGAGTTCCTTCTACAGGCCTGGCAGCCAAAGGGCGATTTGCGGGAAGGCCATCACGAGTGCCAAGCCGATGAACTGCAGGCAGATGAAGGGCAGCACGGCGAGGAAGATTTCCTGCAGCGTCACGTCTTTCGGCGCCACGCTCTTCAGATAGAAACAGGCGGGCCCGAAGGGTGGGGACAGCATGTAGATCTGGATGTTCATCGCAAACAGGATGCCGAACCAGACCGGGTCGTAGCCGAGTTGAATGACGACAGGCGCGAAGATCGGCACGGTGATGAACACGATGGCGATCCACTCCAGGAACGTGCCGAGGAAGAAGATGATCAGCATCATGACGATGATCACCACGATCGGCGCGACCTCGAGACCGGTCAGGATGCCGCCGAGGAATCGCGTGCCGCCCAGAAGGTTGTAGATGCCGACCAGGCTTACAGCACCGATGATCAGCCAGAGGATCGAGCCCGTGGTCAGCATCGTTGACCAAAGCGCTTCTCGGATGCCCTGGATGGTCAACTCCTTGCGCGCCGCGGCCACGAGCAGCGAGCCGACGGCACCGATGGCGGCGGATTCCGTGACGGTCGCGATACCACCATAGATCGAGCCGAGCACGCCGAAGATCAGAAGGAAGGGCAGAATGAGACCCTTCAGGAAGGCAAGACGCTGGATCAGCGGCATCTGCGCTTCGGGCGCGTCGTAGATCGGACCCATTGCAGGGTTCATTCTTACGCGGATCAGCACATAGATGATGTAGAGCGAGGCCAAAAGCAGGCCGGGGCCGATACCTGCGGTGAACAGGTCACGGACCGAAACGCCGGCCTCAGCACCATAGACGATCAGCACCACGCTTGGCGGGATCAGCGTAGCAAGCGAGCCCGAGGCGCAGAGCACGCCGATCGAGAGCTTGCGGTCATAGCCGAGGCGGAACATCTGCGGGAGTGCAATCAGGCCGAGGAGCACGATCTCACCGCCGACGATCCCTGACATCGCGGCCAGCATAACAGCGACCAGGCAGGTTTGTACGGCGACACCGCCACGCATTCGTCCGCCTAGAATGGCCATCGAGTTGAAGAGTTCTTTGGCGACGCCGGATCGCTCCATGATGTTCGCCATGAAGACGAAGAACGGCACGGCGATCAGCGCTTGCTTGTCCATGACCTTGGTGACGGCTGACGTCACCAGGATGAAGCCGTTGGTGCCATAAGCGAGATAGGCCGTGGCAACCGATATAAAGAGCGTTGAGGCGCCAAGCGGCACCCCGATCGCCATGAGTGTGAAGAGGGCAAGGACGATGCAGAGTGTGATCAGTTCAATGCCCATCACTCAGCTCCCATCTCGGCGGGCTTAGAAGGCTCCTTCGATGGTTCGAAGAAGTTCGCCAAGAGCTGCAGGAAGTAGAGGATGGCGGCGATGACGAACGCCGTCTTGATGTAAGTCGGCGACGGCGGATCAAAGGCGCTGCCCGAGGTCTGTGGTGCCTGGAGAACCTTCACCATCGGCCCCCAGAGCATGTAGACGAGCCCCGCAACACCGACCATCGAAATGGCGATGGCGATCTTTTTCAGCCGGTTCCACGACTCCGCGCCGATCAGGAGTTCCATTGTGGTGACGGTGATGTGGCGGCGCTGCTGGGTGACGGCGCCGACACAGAAAAGCCAGGCGGTGGCGACCAGCATCATGATGGTTTCGGACGTCCATGATGTCGGCGCGCCAAGGGCATACCGGGTGAAGACCTCGTAGACTGAAAGCGCGATGGCGGCGAGGTAGAAGGGGCCGCAGGCCTTGCCGAGGAAGACAGAAATTTTCCCCATGATATCGACGAAAGTCTTCATTGTTTTTACCCGCCTGGAAATAAAGGGTCGGCATGGTTATTGCCGACCCTCTTACCCACTCAGCCTTACTGAAGAAGCCCGATTTTCTTCATGAAGTCATAATGCGCGTCTAGGGCTTTGCGCGCCTCAGGCGACTTGTCTGCCGTCTCTTCCCAGGCCTTGGCAGCAACGGCGCGGAACTTGTCCCGTTCCTCCTGATTCCAGTTGACGACCGTGATTTCGCCACCTGCGGTATCGGCCTGCACTTGCTGCTTGTCCTGCAGGTCAAGCTGACGGCGAAGGTCGTCATAGGCTGCATAGAACCAGGTTTCGAGCACCAGCTGCTGGTCCTCGGTCAGCGCGTCCCAGACACCCTTGTTGATCGTGAACTGGCGGATCGCCATCGAATGGATGCCGGGATAAAGCGGGAACGTCGCGACCTGATGGAAGCCGCTGGTGGAGTTATTGATGTAGGCTGAGGCGTCGGCCGCATCGATCACGCCTTTTTCGAGCGAGGTGAAGACATCGCTGATCGACATCGAAACCGGGGCAGCGCCCGCCATCTGGAACACGGTGGCGGCGAGACCGGAAGGTGATCTGATCTTCACGCCTTCCAAGTCAGCTACACCGTTGATTTCCACCTTGGAAACCAGCGCTTCTTTGGACACGGCACCGCAGCCGACGACATGCATCGCACCTGGCAGCATGGAGTCCCAAAGCTCCTGCATGGCATCGCGCCCACCGCCATGGCGACAGAATGTCTGGATTTGCTCAGGCGAATCGTAGCCTGCGATCAAATCACCCATGATCGCAAAGGCCGGGTTGCGGCCGGTGAAATAGGCGATCGAGTTCATATCGCCGCTCAAAACGCCGGCCATCACAGCCTCTGGCGTTTCCTTCCGGTCGACGATCGCATTGACCGGAAAGAACTCGACGGTGACCTCGCCGCCGGTCATCGCTGCGAGCCGCGGACCCCAGTTTTCCTCCAGATATTTATATTCGAACGCGCCGCTTTGCGCTGACGTCTGCATTTTCAGCAATGTTTCGGCGCTTGCTGTCGTCGTTGCGGCGAATGATAAGGCCGCCGCTGCCAGAACTGTCTTTTTCATTTTCCCTTCTCCAGCCGTTTTTTGGCCATCCCGATAGGTCGACTCTAACTGATTTATCCAGTGAAACATTTTTTAACGTATCCGTCAATGCATACATAAAAACATTTGACGACGCGTTCGCAGCATGCAAATCTCTCATCAGCTGGCGAGGTATCATCCTGCCGATAGAGCCAGTCTGCGCACTTTTTGTGCATGCATTGCGTGATATCTTGATGAATCTTTTAATGTATGAATTATATTGCCTGCACAGAGAAAAAGTGATGGACATCTGCTGATGGCCAAAGAAGCGAAGGTGACCCGTGTCGATGACGCCTACGAGCGTCTTCGCGAGGAGATTCTGGAAAACCGCATGCCGCCGGGCTTTCAAGCACCCGAGCCCGAGATTGCCGAGCGCCTGGGCATGAGCCGCACCCCAGTGCATGAGGCCTTGATCCGGCTCGAAGGTGATGGCTTGGTCGCCCTGGTGCCGAGGCGCGGAGTCAGGGTGCTGCCGCTTGCACCCGATGACATGCGTGAGATCTACGAGATCCTGACGGCGCTCGAACCGGAAGCGGCCGCAAGCGTCGCCGAGGCACGGTTCGACGCCGAGCTTCTGGCGCCCCTGCATCAGGCGACGGACGATATGGAGCGCGCCCTCGCTAAGGCCGATCTCGACGCTTGGGCGGCGGCCGATGACCGTTTTCACCGGCGTCTGCTCGATCTCCACGGCAATGGCCGCATGACCGGTTTCGTCCAGACCCTGTTCGATCAGGCCCATCGGGCGCGTATGGCGACGCTTCGCCTGCGCGATCTGCCTGTGAAGTCGACCGAAGAGCACCGGGTGATCCTGCGCAGCATCGCTGATGGCGACGCCGAGGAGACGCGATCGGTCTTTCGCACCCATCGCCGGCGCGCGGCCAAGGAACTGCTCGGCGTCCTGGAGCGTACGCGACTGACCCACCTTTGAGCCAGCGGGGACTGGCGGCCCTGGGAGAGTGAATAGAGATGAGCAATACGAGCTTTCAGATCGCCGTCATCCGGGGCGATGGCATCGGCGTCGATGTTACGGACGCCACCCTTGCCGTGATCGAGGCGGTGCGCAGTCGTATCGGCGGCTTCTCACTCGCTTATGATGATCTGCTCGCCGGCGCCGCTTACTACCAGGAAACCGGCGAGGACATGGCCCCCGGCGCCGAGGAGGCTGCGGGCGCTGCGGACGCCATTCTGCTCGGCGCGATCGGCCTGCCCGCGGTTCGCCATGCCAATGGCACGGAGATCTCGCCGCATCTGCGGCTGCGTGAAAAATTCCAGCTCTATGCGGGTGTCCGGCCGGCCAAGGCCTATCCGAATTCGCCAAAGCGCCTCGCTGATCCGCGCGCTGCCGAGATCGATCTGGTGATCCTCCGCGAATCGACCGAAGGCCTCTTCTATTCGGCGGCCGCCCACGGCCGGGACACGGTCGCCAATGACGACGAGGTGCAGGACATCCTGCGCATCACCCGGCCGACCACCGAGAAGTTGCATGACTTCGCCTTCGAGCTCGCACGTAAACGCAAGGCCCGCGGCGGCCGGGGCAAGGTCACCTGCGTCGACAAGGCGAACGTGTTTCACTCCATGGCGTTCTTCCGAAAGATCTTCGACGAGCGCGCCGCCGGCTTCAGCGACATCGAGCATGGCTACAATTATGTCGACGCCCAGGCGCTCGACCTGATCCGCCGGCCCTGGGACTTCGACGTCCTGGTGATGGAGAACATGTTCGGCGACATTCTCTGCGATCAGGCGGCTGCCCTGGTCGGCGGCATGGGCATGGCGGCCTGCGGCGAGATCGGCGATGCCCACGGCCTCTTCCAGCCGGCCCATGGCAGCGCGCCCGATATCATGGGCCAGGACAAGGCCAATCCGCTGGCCGCCATCCTGAGTGGTGCCTTAATGCTCGACTACCTGGCTGACCGCTCAGGCCTGGAAGCCCCTTCCGACGCCGCCGCTTTGATCGAAGCCGCCGTCAGCTCAGGCTTCGCTCAGAACCGGCTCCGGCCGATGGAGTTCGGCGGTGACCAGGGTACCCAAGCCCTGACCGAAGAGCTGATCGCGATCGTCAACGATCCGGTGACAGCCATCTGAGTCTGGCGCTGATAAGGGAGAACCAGATCATGGCTGTCCTGCTCGGCGCCATTGCCGATGACTTTACCGGCGCAACCGATCTCGCCAATACGCTGGTCGGCCGGGGCATGCGCGCCGTTCAGACGATAGGCTTACCGGACTCTGATCTTGATCTTGGTGATGTCGACGCCATTGTCATCGCGCTCAAGTCCAGAACCAGCCCGGTCGCCGATGCCGTCACCTCATCACTGGAGGCCCTAGCATGGCTTCGCTCACGAGGTGTTCGTCAGATCGTCTTCAAATATTGCTCGACATTTGATTCCACGCCGAGCGGCAATATCGGCCCGGTCAGCGACGCTCTCATGGAGGCCATCGGCGCGGATCTCGCCATCATCTGTCCTGCCTTCCCGGCGGCTGGCCGTCGGGTTTTTCAGGGCCACCTCTTCGTTGGCGATCAGCTCTTGAGCGACTCGTCGATGAGGGATCATCCGCTCACGCCCATGCGCGATTCCAATCTCGTACGGCTGATGGCGGCTCAATGCCTTCGGAAGGTCGGCCTGATTCCCCACGAGACCGTTGCCGCAGGCGCTGAAGTGATTTGTCAGTCATTCGAAATCTTGAAGAAGGAGGGCATCACCTATGCGGTGGTCGATGCGATCACCGATCATGATCTCGAGACCATCGCCGCCGCCGCCGCCGATCATCCGCTGATCACCGGCGGTTCGGGCATAGCGCTCGGCCTGCCTCAGAACTTTCGTCATGCCGGGCGTTTGACCGAAGCCGTACAGCCAAAAGCACCGGACATTGCCGGAAGAGCGCTGATCCTCGCTGGCAGCTGTTCCCAAGCGACTCGCGCTCAGATTGCACGGGCCAAAGCACGGTGGCCCCATCGCAAGCTTGATGTCGATCGGCTCGCTACCGGTGACCAGGAAATCGAGGACGTGCTCGCCTGGGCGGCCGGCCATGACGGAGAGGAACCGATCCTCATCTACGGCTCGGCTGATCCCGATGAGGTCGTGGCGACCCAAGCGCGCTATGGTCGGGAGTGTGCGGGTAACTTGGTGGAAAACGCGCTCGGCCGGATCGCCAAGATGCTGGTCGATCAGGGCATCAGGCGATTGATCGTCGCCGGCGGTGAAACATCGGGTGCCGTGGTGTCGGCCCTTGGGGTTCGCGCTCTGCATATTGGCGCCGAGATAGCGCCCGGCGTGCCCTGGACGGAGACTCATGGCGAGCCGGCGCTGGCTCTGGCTCTAAAGTCCGGAAATTTCGGCAGGGAGACCTTCTTCGAGGACGCCTTGAACATGCTGCCGTAAATGACGTTCGCGCAAGCTTGGCTTGATCTTGAAACTCAAACAGCAGTTCTGAGGAAAGTATGCTCTCGGTGCTTGCGTTCCCCCGATTTGAACCTACCAACTGGCGGCCATCCGGCGTACGCAGCCATCAACAACTGACAGCGCCACATGGTGGATGCCAAGAAGCCGGCGCTTACGATGATCTCCATCGAGACCTTTCTAGGTATATTGCGCAACCGTGGAGGTGATCGGATCAGCTAACGACAGGCTGGCCAATGATCTCCCGCAACCGTGCTTGCCACTGCTCCAATGCAGCCAGCTTTTCTTTGTCATAACGGTAGCGGATGTCGTGCTTTTCGCTAACGGTGCCGCGAACATGGTTTTGCACCGTGTCGATATGCCATCCGATATGCCGAGCGCCGCTCCCTCTCGGTTTCCGATGATAAGTGACGTTACCCAACCTTCTTCATGCAAATGAGGTGTTTATCGAGCATCCGGCAGGCTGGTTGATGGCATCGCGTCGTGAGATGTGGTTCCTTACGCTCGGTACACGAGCTTCCCTTGCGTCGAAAAGGCCGTTGGACAACTAGGTCACGCTGGCCAATCTTCGGGCGTTTCAGACGACGGTGGTTTCAAAATCGCCGCGCAGCGCGGCCTCGAGCAACTCCAGATCCTCGGAACAGTCGAGATACTGGGTCACCATGCCGGGAGGGATGACGAACGCATCCCCAGCCTCCAGCGCAGCCGGCTCCTGCCCCTCGGCGGAAAGGGTCATGCGTCCCTCCATCACGAAGGTGAAGTAAATGTCGGCATCGTGCTTGACGGGGCGTGTCTCACCGCCTTGGTAGGCTGCTATCTGAATGCCGGCAACGCCCTTGGTTCCTTTGGTGATACCGGTGTCTCGTGCGGTGAAGCCGGGGATGCGAAACGACGTCCAAGCCGCTTCTTCTTTCACGTGATGGACGAAGGTCTGACCGTCCCATTCGCGATTGGGGTCGCCGACGCCATTCGGTAGGGTGAAGGTATGGTCTATGGTGGTGACATGCTCGGCAGGCACGCCGATCTCGATAACTTCGATCTCTGCCGAGGCCTCGACGACCCTATGGCGAATGCCCGGCGGCTGCGTCACGCAATCACCCGCATGCAGCCGGATCACATCGCTCTGATCTTCATAGAGAACATCGACCCAGCCCCTGTAGCAAAAGATGAGCTGGAACCCGACGGTGTGGTAGTGCACCATATCGGGCACGGGGCCGCCATCGGGAATGCGGATATGGCTGGCGATGATCGATCCGCCGAGGCGGGACTCGATCAGATCACGATAATGCATCCCGGCCCGCCCGATGATCCAGGGTGCATTGTCCTTCAGACGGCGGACAGTGAATTCGTGCTGTGTGGCGGGCAAATCGACAATCGGCGTCAGCGGAACGACGACGACTTCGGTCCCGTTGGGGGCGGTCAGGCGCGATTCGCCATCGGCAAAGCTCTTGGGATCGTCCGTAAGAATGCGGATCTTGCCGGGCGGAACATCGGCCCCTTTTTCAATGCGCAACCGCAGCCCATGGCCGGAAAAGCTTGCTACCAAAGGATTGTCGGCTGGGAAAATGTTTTCCAGCCGCATCCCCAAGATTTCTGTGAAAAACGGCAGATCATCGCGAAGCTCCTCTGTCGGCAACAGGACTTCTGCGACAATATCGGACGTCATTAGGCGTCTCCGTCATATGCTCTGCCCCCAAGTCCAGGCCGTCGGCCCTGCCGACCTAGACGGAGACATGTTGAAATTCGGGCGCGCGCCAAAGCTCGTGTTCCATGATGTTTCGAAGCCGGCTGATCGCCTTCCACATGTCGTGATGGGACAGATAGAGCGGGCCGAGGCCGAAGCGGATCTGCTCGGGCCGTCTGAAGGAGGAGACGACGCCATCGGCCAAGAGCGCCTCGGTCACCGAGCCCGCGCCAGGGGCACGAAAGGCGATGTGCCCGCCCTGCTGATCGTACGCCGTCGGTGACACCAGCTCGATGCCGAAGGCTGCGCATTCCTGGGTGAGCAGATTCTTGGTGAGTTCGCTCAATGATCGGTGCTTGGCGAAGAGGTCATCTGGACGGACGTCCCGAAGGATCGCGGCGGCGCCAGAGAAGACCTCGTTCGCGACCACGGTCGGCGTGCCGGTCATGAAGCGGTTGACGCCGGCACCGGGTGCGTAGTGTTCGGCAAAGGCGAAATAGTCGGCGTGGCCGATCCAGCCGGCGATGGCGGGCCAGGCGTCGTCCTGGTGATCGGGGCGGACATAGACGTAAGCCGGCGAGCCGGGGCCGCCGGATAGATATTTGTAGCCGCAGCCGACGGCGAAATCGGCATCAGCGCCTCTTACGTCGACCGGGATGGCGCCGGCGGCGTGGGAGAGATCGAAGACGACGAGAGCGCCTGCTTCATGCGCGCGCCTGGTGATCTCGGCCATGTCCCGGCGTTCGCTGTTGCGATAGTCGACGAGGGACAGATAGACGATGGCAATGTCGTCGGTGATAGCGGGCATCAGTTCGGCTTTGTCGTCGATCAGCCGAAGCTTGGGCTCGCCCAGAAATCGGCAAAGGCCCTCGGCGATATAGATGTCCGTCGGGAAATTGCTGCGCTCTGAGAGAATGATCTTGCCGCTTTTTCGTCGTTGCCAGGCATAGGCGAGGATCTTGAAGAGATTGACAGATGTGCTGTCGGCGACCACGACGTCCTTCGGGGCGGCGCCGATGAAGGGCGCGATCGCCGCACCGATATCGTGGGGGAGATCCAGCCAGTCGAACTTGGTCCAGCCGCTACGGCGCGCTTCGACCCAGCCGTCCCGGCAAAGCCGTTCGAGGCGCTCCGGCACGTCCTTCGGCATGGCGCCCATCGAGTTGGCATCGAGATAGATCGCGTCGGCGGCGGATTGGGCAAAGCGATCGCGGATCGTTCGAAGCGGGTCGGCCTTGTCGAGCGCTTGGCAGTCCCGTTCCGTGATCATCGACGCCTCCTCCTTGTTCGCCCCGGCGGGGTGATGTTTTATCGATCGACGAAGACCATCATCGAGCCGCTGGACGGCAAGGGCAAGGCTGCCTTCGCCAAGAAGGGTAGGGCGTTCTTGGAGCAAAACGGGTGAAAGCGCGCCTCGCCGCCGACATTGGCGGCACGTTCACTGATGTCGTCATCGCTTCGGGTGAGCACCAAGCAAGCACCAAGGTGCTGACCACGGTCGACGCGCCCGAGCGTGGCGTTATCGAAGGCATCGAGCAGCTTCTCAGCGAATGCGATCTCTCGCCCCGCGACATCGGCGTGATCATCCACGGCACGACCCTTGCGACCAACGCTTTGATCGAGCGGAAGGGGGCGAAGACGGCGTTTCTCACGACCGAAGGGGTGGGTGACCTTCTCGATATGGGCTTCGAGAAGCGCTACGCGCATTACGATCTCTTGCAAGAACGGCCACCGGCATTGGTGCCTGCCGAGCGTCGGTTCGAGGTGCCGGAGCGCATCGCGGCGGATGGCGAAGTGCTGAAGCCGCTCGACGAAACCACCGTAGGGAGTCTTGCCGACGAGCTTGCCTCGCTCGACATCGAGGCTGTCGCGATCGGTTTCCTTCATGCCTACGCCCATCCCGAACACGAGCAGCGCACAGGAGCGATCCTGGCTGAGCGATTATCGGATGTGACGGTGTGCCTGTCGTCGGAAGTCTGTCCCGAAATCCGCGAATATGAGCGCTTCTCGACGACGGTCGCCAATGCCTATGTGCGCCCGCTGATGTCCGGCTATTTGGAAAGGCTGTCGGACAGTCTCAACGAGATTGGGATCGGCGCACCGCTTTACATTATGATGTCCGGCGGCGGCATTGCCACGCTGGAGCAGGCGAGGAGCATGCCCATTCGTCTCCTCGAATCTGGCCCTGCAGGCGGCGCCATCCTGGCGGCGGATCTCGCCGTTCAGATGGGTGAAAACGAGGTCATGGCCTTCGACATGGGCGGCACCACGGCCAAGGTCTGCCTGATCACCGGTGGCACACCCGACCGGTCACGTCGATTCGAAGTCGCGCGCGTCTATAGGGATCTCAAGGGCAGCGGTTTGCCGGTGCGCATTCCCGTGATCGACATGGTGGAGATTGGTGCTGGCGGCGGCTCGATCGGCCGGGTCGATCGCCTCGGTCGCATCACTATGGGACCAGATAGTGCCGGTGCCGATCCGGGGCCAGCCTGTTACGCGCAAGGCGGCGAGCGGCCTGCCGTGACCGACGCCAATCTCCTGATCGGCCGGATCGATCCTGAAAGCTTCGCCGGCGGGAGGATGCCGCTCGATCCGGGCCTCGCGGAGGCTGCGGTCGTGCGCGATGTCGGTGAGCCACTTGGCATGGACGGCCGGTGGGCTGCCGCCGGCATGATCGAGGTGGTCGATGAGAACATGGCGAACGCTGCGCGCGTACACGCGATCGAGCGTGGCAAGGTTCTTGGCCGGCACAGTATGATTGCATTCGGCGGATGTGCTCCGTTGCACGCGGCAAGGCTTGCGCAAAAGCTCGGTATGAACCGTGTCATCGTGCCAGCAGGGGCCGGCGTTGGCTCGGCGATCGGCTTTTTGCGCGCACCCCTTGCTTACGAAGTGGTGCGCACCCGGCGGATGGCACTGGACGTGTTCGACGCCGACGCGGCCAACAGACTGATCGATGAGATGACGGCGGAGGCGACTGCCGTGGTCGAGCCGGGCCTGGGAGATGGGCTTGGCGTCAGCAGGCCCGAGCGCCGATTGCATGTCGACATGCGTTACATAGGCCAGGGCCACGAGCTCGCCATTCCCTTGGACGACCGACCGCTGGATCTGTCGGACGTGACACAAATGCAGGCAGCGTTCGAAAGTCGCTACAAGGCGGTCTACGGCGTCACGCTGGACCATGTCGGCATGGAGATCACCGCCTGGTCCTTGACCTTGTCGGCGCCGACCAGCTTGGATCGTACCTTTGAGAGCGTCCACGCCAAGTCAACGATCGAGCCCATCGGCTCGCGCGAGGCTTATGACCCCGAACGTGGCGAGAGGCTGGCCTTTGCGGTCTATCGCAGGGATGTGCTATCGCCCGGTGTCGTCCTTCGCGGGCCGGCGATCATTGCCGAAGACCAGACCTCGACCATGGTGCCACCGGGCTGGCAGGCATCGATCGCCGCCAATCATGCCATCGTCCTCGACAGGCAAGTGGAGGAGCGGCGATGAGCGATGCGCGTGACGCCATTCGCATGCAGGTCATGTGGAACCGGTTGATCGCCGTGGTCGAGCAACAGGCGCAGGCGTTGCTGCACACCGCGTTCGGTTCGGTCGCGAGGGAAGCAGGTGATCTTTCCGCCGGTGTCTACGACGTCGAAGGCCGCATGCTCGCCCAGGCCGTCACCGGCACACCCGGGCATGTCAATACAATGGCGACCGCCGTAGTCCATTTTTTAGAGCGGTTTCCAATCGACACCATGCGCGAAGGTGATGTCTTCGTCACGAATGATCCTTGGCTCGGCACCGGCCATCTCTTTGACTTCGTGGTGGTGACCCCGGCCTTTCTGGATGGGCGCGTGGTTGGCCTGTTTGCCTGCACCTGTCACGTCATCGATGTTGGCGGCCGAGGATTCACGGCGGATGCGAATTCCGTGTTCGAAGAGGGAACTTGGATCCCCCACATGCACCTCCGTAAGGCGGGCGAACTGAATACCGAACTCCTCTCGATCATTGCCGTAAACACGCGCTCCCCCATCGAAGTTCAGGGCGATCTCATGTCGCTGGTCAGCGCCAACGACGCCGGCGTTGCCAGGCTGATCGACATGATGGCGGAGTTCGATCTGGATAGCCTCTCGACCCTCGCTAATCATATCCTCGAACGCTCGCGCAAGGCAG
>JBCCIN010000002.1:0-42170 GCA_039028235.1 Pseudomonadota bacterium | reverse complement strand
TTCTCCTCGCCGTCGATGGTCTTGCTGATCACTCCGGCGGTATTCCAGCCGCCATCACGCCGCTCCGGAGACGGCTGGATCTGAAAGCCGTTATAGTCGACCGCGTCGCCAGCCCTTCCGTCCTGTCCATCACCGCCGCCGCCAAAGAGCGATTTCAACGATCCGAGAAGCCCCATGTCATGCCTCCGCCTGTTCCGCTTTCTTCCAAGCTAGCACAAAATCAGACGAGGACATCGTCGTCGCGCATCGAATCTTGCTGCCTTGCCCACATGTCGGCATAGACGCCCTCATGTTTCAGGAGATCCTGATGACGGCCTCTTTCGATCACGCGGCCGTCCTCGACGACCAGAATCTGGTCGGCATCCACGACGGTCGACAGGCGATGCGCGATAATCAGAGTTGTTCGGCCGGTGGATAGCGAGCGCAGGGCGGCCTGGATCTGTTGCTCGGTCAGGCTGTCGAGGGCGGATGTCGCTTCATCCAGGATCAGGATCGGCGGATTTTTCAAGACCATACGGGCAATCGCGACACGTTGCTTTTCGCCGCCGGAGAGCTTGAGCCCACGTTCGCCGACCAACGTGTCATAGCCATCCGGCAGACTTTGCACGAAGTCGTGGATTTGCGCGGCGTTGGCAGCCGTTTCGATTGCATCTTGATCAGCGCCAGCGTCGCCATAGGCGATGTTGCTGCGGATCGTGTCGTTGAACAGCACGGTGTCCTGTGGCACGAGCCCGATCACCGAGCGAAGAGACTGCTGAGTGACGTCGCGGATGTCCTGGCCGTCGATCAGGACGCGCCCTTCGTCGACATCGTAGAAGCGGAACATCAGCCGAACGATGGTCGACTTGCCGGCACCCGAACTGCCGACCACGGCAAGGGATTGTCCCGCCGGAATGGTGAAGTCGAGATTTGACAGGATCGGCCGCCTCGGATCATAGCCAAAACTGACCTGTTCGAACCGAACCCCGCCGCCCTCGAGCACGATCGGCTTGGCGTCGGGCTTATCGATGATCTCCGGCTTTTGTGCCATCAGCCATGCCAAGGTTTCGAGATCAGCAAGCGACTGCTTGAGTTCGCGATAGACAAAGCCCAAAAAGTTAAGTGGCTGATAGAGTTGGAGAAGAAAAGCATTGACCAAAACGACGTCGCCGACGGTAAGGCTACCAGCGACCACACCCTTCGCAGCAAAGATCATGATCGCGGTGACGCCTACCGCCACGATCGCTGCCTGGCCGAAATTGAGGGCTGCAAGACTGGTTTGCGATTTAATGGCTGCGTCTCGATATCGACGAAGGGTCTCGTCAAAAACTCGGGCTTCCAGTCCTTCATTGGTGAACGTCTTGACGGTCTCATAATTGAGTAGACTGTCAACTGCCTTCGCACTCACCGCATTTTCTTCGGTGTTCATTATCCGCCGGAAGCGAGTGCGCCATTCGGTAGCGACCATCGTGAACAGAGCATATCCGACGATGGTAACGAATGTGATCAGCGCAAATGGCCAATCGTAGTTGATCAGCAGGATCGCGATAACCAGCGTGAATTCGAACAGCGTTGGCAGAATGTTGAACAGCACCATGCTGAGCATGAACGTAATCGCTCGTACGCCGCGATCGATCGCACGCGAAAGCTCGCCGGTGCGTCGACCGAGGTGATAGCGGAGAGAAAGCTCGAACAGGTGATTGAACACCGAAAGCGAGATCCTGCGGCCTGCTTCCTGGGCTACTTTGGCGAAAATTGCGTCTCGAAGCTGAGCAAAGAGGATCGTGCCCAAGCGGGCACCGCCATAGGCGAGGAGGGCCGCGAGCGGTAAGGCGATGAGAGCCCCCGCCTCGGGTGCGGTCAGCCCGTCGATTACCGCTTTGTAAAAGAATGGGATCGCTACGCTAATCAGCTTAGCGATGATGAGGAGGACCACCGCCAGGACAACACGGACACGCAGCTCCCTCGAATCCTTGGGCCACAAATAGGGAACGAGACTGCGGAGTGCAGGCCAGAGGCCTACCTTTTCCGTTTCAGCGGTCATGCCGCGATGTTCGCGATTTTTTTGCCTTTCAAACGAAGAGCAGATCGCGCCGCCATCGCACGGACTGTGGCGGACCTGGTCGGTCAGCTAGTGAACGGTTTTCTCTCTCGCCAACTGCCGAAGGACGTAATGCAGAATGCCGCCATGCCGATAATAGTCGACCTCATCCAGCGTATCGATTCGACAGAGCAGCTGGATCGTCTCTTCGTTGCCATCGGCCCGTGTAATGATGAAGTCCACATCCATCCTCGGCTTGATCCCGTCCTTTATGCCCTGAATGTCAAAGGTCTCGCTGCCGTCCAGTTTCAGGCTCTTTCGCGTCACACCATCCTTGAACACGAGAGGCAGAACGCCCATGCCGACCAGGTTCGAGCGATGGATGCGTTCGAAGCTCTCGGCGATCACGGCCTTGACACCGAGCAGATTGGTGCCCTTGGCCGCCCAGTCACGCGACGATCCCGTGCCGTATTCCTTGCCGCCGATGACGACGAGGGGAACGCCCTGCTCATGATACGCCATGGCGGCCTCAAAGATGGACATGTCCCCGCCATCCGGCGTCATCCGGGTCCAGCCTCCCTCTGTCCCGGGGGCCAGCTCATTGCGCAGACGAATGTTGGCGAAGGTGCCTCGCATCATCACTTCATGATTTCCACGCCTCGAGCCGTAGGAGTTGAAGTCCTGCGGCCTGATCTGACGTTCCATGAAGTAGGTCGCGGTCGGGCCGTTCTTGGCGATGGAACCCGCCGGCGAGATATGATCGGTGGTGACGCTGTCGCCCAAGAAGGCCAACGCCTTGGCTCCCATGATATCATCAACCTCGCCCGGCTCCATGGTGATACCCTGGAAATAAGGCGGAAGGCGGACATAGGTGCTGCCGTCCTCCCAATCATAGACCTGGCCGCCGGTAACGGCGATCTCAGCCCAGCGCTCGTCGCCTTTGAACACATCCTGATAGGCCTTGCGGAACATGGCCTTCGTGACCCCGGCTTGCACGGTCTCCTGGACTTCAGCAGGCGTCGGCCAGATGTCTCGAAGGTAAACGGGATTGCCGTCCGAGTCCGTTCCCAGCGGGTCTTTGGTGAGATCGACCTTCAGGCTGCCGGCGAGGGCATAGGCGACCACCAGTGGAGGCGAGGCCAGGTAGTTGGCCTTGACCTGCGGGTGCACACGGCCTTCGAAGTTCCGGTTGCCGGAGAGGACAGCGGTCGCCACCAGCTTACCTTCGTCGATTGCCTTCGCCACCGGATCGGGCAGCGGACCGGAATTGCCGATGCAGGTGGTGCAGCCATAGCCGACCAGATCGAAGCCTATCGCCTCGAGGTCATCCATGAGTCCCGTCTTCTCAAGATACTCGGTGACGACTTTGGAGCCCGGTGCGAGCGAAGTTTTGACATGCGTTTTTGGTGTCAGGCCCCGTTCTCGGGCTTTTTTGGCGAGGAGACCGGCACCGATCATGACACCCGGATTTGAAGTGTTGGTGCAGCTGGTGATCGCCGCGATCACGACGTCGCCGTGGGTGAGTTCTCCATCCAGGCCGTCGAGCTCAACATTGGCATTCGGATCACTGCTGCCGAGCAGGTCGGGAAGCGCCTGCTCGAACGCCTGCTTGGCGCCGGACAGCAGGACTCGATCCTGCGGCCGCTTGGGTCCGGCGAGGCTCGGTTCCACTGTCGCCATGTCCAGCTCCAGGGTGTCGGTGAAGACCGGATCCGGGCTCGAACTATCACGCCACATGCCCTGCGCTTTGGCATAGGCCTCGACAAGGGCGATGCGCGCCGGTTCGCGGCCGGTGAGCTTCAAATAGTCGATCGTGCGCTCATCGACCGGGAAAATGCCGCAAGTCGCTCCATATTCAGGTGCCATATTGCCGATGGTTGCACGATCGGCGAGCGGCAGATGATCGAGGCCTGGCCCGAAGAACTCAACGAACTTGCCGACCACCCCCTTGGCGCGCAGCATTTGCGTCACGGTGAGGACGAGATCCGTCGCTGTGGTCCCCTCAGGCAATTCGCCCGTCAGCTTGAAGCCAATCACCTCCGGGATCAGCATCGAGACGGGCTGGCCGAGCATGGCGGCCTCTGCCTCGATGCCGCCGACGCCCCAGCCGAGAACGCCGAGGCCGTTGACCATGGTGGTATGGCTGTCCGTACCGACCAGCGTGTCCGGATAGGCGACCTGCTTGTTGCCCTCGGCACCGGTCCAGACCACCTGGGATAAATATTCGAGATTGACCTGGTGGCAGATTCCAGTTCCAGGCGGCACGACTCGGAAATTGTCGAAGGCCTCCGCACCCCAGCGGAGGAAGCTGTAGCGTTCACGGTTGCGCTCATATTCAAGCTCGACATTACGCTCGAAGGCACCCGCCTGACCGAACATGTCGACCTGGACCGAGTGATCGATCACCAGATCGACCGGAGATTGCGGATTGATCTTGTCAGGATTGCCGCCGAGTTCGACCATGGCCTGACGCATGGCCGCCAGATCGACCACGGCAGGCACACCTGTGAAGTCCTGCATCAGCACGCGGGCGGGACGATAGGCAATTTCCTGATCGGATCGCCGATCCTTGAGCCAGGCGACCGCGGCTTCGATGTCCTCGCCTTTGACCGAACGGCCATCCTCGTAGCGAAGGAGATTTTCGAGAAGCACCTTCAGCGAGTAGGGGAGGCGGCTGAAATCGCCGAGCTGCTTAGCAGCCGCCTCCAACGAGTAATAGTCATAAGACGTGTCGGCGACGTCGAGATGTCCCCGAACGCCGAGACTGTCCTGACCGGTGATGCCCATACTCGTGATCTCCTCGTTCGAAGCGACGTCGGCGCGTCGTTTGGTCGTTTAAGCGCTATTCTGCCGGCTCTGCCACCGACAGACGAAGATTGCGGATCTTGCGATCGGTCAGCTCCGCCCGGGTCCGCAGGATATGTATCGCGGTGAAGAAACAGAGATACGCACCCCACATGACCAAGAGCGGCGTCAACATGCTCGAATGGATGGCGGGACCGTCGACACGCATGATGCTCGCTGGTTGATGTAATGTGTTCCACCATTCCACCGAAAATTTAATTATTGGTAAATTAACCGAACCTACCAGACATAAAATTGCCGCCGCGCGCGCGCCGCGCGCCGGATCATCGAAAGCATCGTGAAGAGCGACGTAGCCCACATAGAGGAAAAAGAGGATGAGAACGGACGTCAGGCGTGCGTCCCAGACCCAGTAGGTGCCCCACATGGGCTTACCCCAAACACTGCCGGTAATCAGTGCGATCGCGGTGAAGACGGCACCAATCGGCGCGGCGGCACGTGCGGCGATCTCGGCAAGCGGATGGCGCCAGATGATCGCGATGACGCTGGCAACCGCCATCATGGCGTAGATCATCAACGCCATCCAGGCGGCCGGGACATGCACGAACATGATGCGATATGCCTCGCCCTGCTGATAGTCCGGCGGCGCCGCAAGCAGAGCATAGTAGAGCCCGATGATCGTTAGAAGGACCGTACCGGCGAGGGCCCAGGGAAAGATTGCGTCAGCAATCCGCTGGTAGCGCAAAGGATTGGCATATTTGTGCATTGCAAACTCCTTAGCGGCTACATAGGCGATTTCTATGCAGGTTTGAAGGTCGATCGATCAATCGGGGCAGCATCGGCGTTAGCGTTAACGGTATTTTTACTCATTCAATGGACAAACGCAGAGCGGCGGCTGCGGCGAATGGGGCCAGTGCGAGAGCGGCGAGCAGGATTGCACCCAGGATTAGCAATTGCGCACTGCCACCCAGACCCATGACCTCCGCTTCCACTGCGCTGACACCAAAGATCAGGATCGGGATGTAGAGAGGAAGTACGAGCAGCGCGATGAGCACACCGCCGCGGCGGGCGCCGATCAGAAGGGCGGCGCCGACGCTGCCGATGAGCGTGAGCACGGGTGTGCCGAGCAGGAGTGCGAAGGCTAGAACACCTGCGGTCTCGGTTGACTGATGGAGGAGGAGGGCGAGAAGGGGGGAAGCGATCACCAGGATCAATCCGCTCAAGAGCCAATGGGCCAGGCATTTGGCGAGCACGATGAGTTCAAGCGGCAAATCGGCGAGAGCAAGCTGTTCCAGCGTGCCGTCCTCGGCGTCGGCTTGAAACAGGCGATCGAGGCTGAGCATGACTGCGAGCAGGGCGAGCACCCAAATCACCCCGACGCCGATGCGCTGCAGGATCTCCGGAGAAGGGCCGACGCCGAGGGGAAAAAGCGTGAGGGCGATGACGAAAAAGATCAGCGGCTGAGCGCTGTCGACGCCGCTGCGAAGGCTGAGGCGAAGATCACGGCCGAGAATAGCTGTGAAGGCACGCATCAGCCCGAAAGCTCCAGCACGGCCGCTTGCTTGACGGCGACGTCGCCATGGGTCGCCACCACGGTGATCCCTCCTGCCTGCCGGTGCTCGACGATGGCCTGCTCCAAGCGTTGCCGACTGGCGGCGTCGAGACCGACACCGGGTTCATCCAGGAGCCAGATGGGACGCTCGCCCGCCACGAGCCTGGCCAGACTGAGACGGCGACGCTGACCCGAGGAGAGAAATCGTCCTGGCGTGTCAATCAGGCCCTCCAGATCGAAAACCTCCAATGCCCGGTCGAGCGCGCCGTTGGCGGCACCGTTGAGCGCGCAAGTGAAGGCGAGATTCTCTTTCACGCTCAACAGCGATTTGATGCCGTCCAAATGACCGACATAGTGCAGTCTTGCCCTGTGCTCGGGCAGGCTGGATCGGATATCGATATCGTCCCAGCGGATCTCGCCAAGGACCGGCGTGAGAAATCCGGCGAGAACGCGGATGAGGGTCGACTTGCCGCTGCCATTGGGACCCTGCAGTGACAGAACATCGCCCGGTTCGAGAGAAAAGCTTATGCCGGAAAAGACCGAACGGCCGCCGCGCACGCAGGCAAGATTGTGAGCCTCGAACATAAGCCGACGACCTGATTATTCTTGGGGACGCCGGTCGTCGATGACCTTGCCGTCATTGGGAAGGGAGTTGGGTGCAACCAGTCTGACGTCGCCGCTGAGCCCTGTAATCGTCTTCAGGCTCGCTCTGACGGCATCGCGACAGCCATCATCGCTCTCGTCGACCTCGCATTCCAGGGTCATGACGTCGAGATGATCCTGTCGGTTGACCACCAATCTGGCTTTGCTCACGGCGTCATGCCCGGCGACGATCTTTGCCACCTGGCTTGGGTGGACGAACATGCCCTTGATCTTGGTGGTCTGATCGGCACGACCCATCCAGCCCTTGAGGCGGCGATTGGTCCGTCCGCAGGGGCTGGGGCCAGGCATGACGGCCGAAAGATCGCCAGTAGCGAAGCGAATGAGCGGATAGTCAGGGTTGAAAACGGTTACGACCACCTCGCCGACGTCACCCGCCTGGACGGGATCGCCGGTGCCGGGGCGAACGATCTCGACGATCACGTCCTCGTCGATGACAAGTCCTTCCCGCGCCTTGCTTTCATAAGCGATCAGGCCGACATCGGCCGTGGCATAACATTGATAGGCGGCGATGCCGAACGTCTTCTGAAGCTCTGCGGCAAGCGCCGGGGGGAAGGCTTCCCCCGAAACCAGCGCCTTTGTGAACGACGTGACGTCGATGCCGTCGTCCCTGCCTCGTTCCATCAAGATCTTCAAGAAGGAGGGAGTGCCGACATAGGCGACAGGTCTGAGCCGTGCGATGACCTCGAGCTGTTTTTCGGTCTGGCCGGTGCCGGCCGGAATGACCGGGCAGCCGAGCGCTCGGGCGCCGCTCTCCGCCATGGAGCCGGCCGGGGTCAGATGATAGGCGAACGTGTTGTGGACGAGATCACCTGTACGGATGCCCGCGGCGAACAGGGCCCTGGCAAATCGCCAGTAGTCGGCGCGGGCGCCCTCCGGTTCGAAGATCGGTCCCGGCGAAACGAAGATCTTGGCAAGGCGTTCGGTCGGCGTGCAATTCAAGCCTGCGAAAGGAGGGGTCTCCCGCTGCCGATCGATGAGCTCGGCCTTTCGGCAGACCGGTACCTCGGCGAGGCGCTCGAAGCTGTCGATCGCTTTCGGATCGATGCCGTCACATTGCGCTCTGGCCGAGGGCGAATTTTCGATAGCCTGCTGCAGAAATCCGGGAAGCGCCGTCAACATCGAGCGGTCCCGATCGACGGCGGATCGAACCTCAAGCCTGTCGTAGAAGACGCCCTTTCGTTCAGGCATCAGCCGACCTTGTCATCGCGCTCGCGGAAACAACTCTAAGGCGCCTCAGCCGGGAGAATAACTGACCGGAAACCTCAGTTTGCGGCGCCGAGTGAGACGGCGTAGCGGGCGCGCAGCCGGTCGACATGGGCGGGAAGCCAGTGGGGGCTGCCGTCGCCGAGCCAGCTTTGCCAGAGCGCATCGAAACTCTGCGTGGAGATGTCGACCCGTGCCCCTTTGACGGCGGCCGCAAGCCTGGCGAGTTCGGATCTGTGGTGACGAAATTCGTCATAAGACGCCGCATCCAGAGGTTCCCAATAGAGGTACACTAGAGTGGATGGGCGGTCAGGGAAAGTCCGGCCGAGGGCTGTCGCATATTTCGCCAGGGCCGCAAGGTCGACATACCGGTAGCGCACGGAATCGGTACGCCAATGATCGAGATGCGTGCGCCAGAGCTCCATGCCGGGCGTCTCCGCGAGCGTGCGGTCGTAGGCCCCGGAAATCGACGACTTCTTGCGTTTCAGATAATCGATGGCGTGGACGGTCGCGCCGACGACATGATCGTCGCGCAGCGCCATCAGCTCGAGATGCGGCGGCGTGCCGCGCAGGCCGGTCGGACAGCGGACGTTGAATTGAATGGCACCGAAGCCACGCTGATCGGCCAGCCGCAGACGATCGATGTCCTTTTGCCAGGGAAAGAAGCTGTTGATCACCAGCGCCATGCTGGAATGCGGGCTGTCCAGGCGGACGCGCTCCAGAGCCAGCGGCAGAACACGTTCGGCCACGCCTTTGATCAGCAGGCGCTTAGGTTCGCGGATGCGACCGTCGGCCAGAGCCGGATCGTCATCCCAATCGTTGCGCAGGGCCGAAATCAACGCAAGATCGATGCGCTGCAACAAGGTCCCTGCCGCGTGGCTTTCCATCACGCTGGCATTTCCTCCATCTTATAGCCAGCGTTTACGCCGCTTGTAGCTTTTGATGTCCCGAAAGCTTTTACGGCCGCTGGTGCTGACGCCAAGGTAGAATTCCTTGACATCTTCATTCTTTCGCAGCGTTTGCGCATCGCCGTCAAGCACAACCCGGCCATTTTCGAGAATATAGCCGTATTTTGCATAATTTAGAGCGATGTTCGTATTCTGTTCGGCGAGAAGCAGGGTTACGCCCTCGTCGCGGTTGAGTTGTGCGACGATCTCGAAGATCTCTTCGACCAGTTGCGGTGCGAGACCCATGCTCGGCTCGTCGAGCAGAATGACCGTGGGCCTCGCCATCAAGGCACGGCCGATCGCACACATCTGCTGTTCGCCGCCCGAGGTGTAGCCGGCAATCGAACGCCGGCGTTCCTTCAAGCGCGGGAAGTAGCCGTAGACCATCTCCAGGTCGCTCTGGATCGCGGAGGCGCCGTCGCCACGCGTGTAGGCACCGGTCAGGAGGTTCTCCTCGACCGTGAGATGGGCAAAGCAATGACGGCCCTCCATCACCTGGACGACACCGCGCTTCACGAGGTCGTTGGGTGTGAGATGGTGGATGGTATCGCCGCCGAGCGTGATGCCGCCTTTGGTGACCTCGCCGCGTTCGGACTTCAGGATGTTGGAGACGGCCTTCAGCGTGGTGCTCTTGCCGGCACCGTTGGCACCGAGGAGGGCCACGATCCCGCCCTTCGGGATCTCCAGGGAGACGCCTTTCAGGGCGAGGATGACGTGGTCATAGACCACCTCGATATTGTTGATCGACAGGAGGGGAGGCGGTGGCGAGGTGCCACCGCCGTTTTTCCCCATCCTTTCGTTGCCGCCGTTATCGGTCACGGCTGACGGCCCTGCCGTCCTGCCGCGTTAGCTGCAGCTTTTCGGCTCGATGCCGTTCTCCTGGGCATATTGCGCCGCGTCAGCTTCGATCAGCGGACGGACAACATCGGTCATCGCCGGGATCCAGTCAGTGAAGATCTCCCACTTCTCGCCGTCCCAGCGCTGCAGCTTGATCGCCGGCGATCCCTCGTGATTGAGGCAGGACACCTCGGTCGGCGGGATGATGCCGGTGAGGCCAAGCTCGGCGATACGCTCCTCGGTGATGTTCAGATTTTCAAAGCCCCAGCGCATCTCTTCGCCGGAAAGGGCCTTGTTGCCGAACTCGGCCATGGCCGTGTGCATCGCCTCGACGATGAAGGCGGCATTGGCGACACCACGATTGTAAAGCACCTCACCGATCTCTTCGGCCGGACCGGTGCCATTACCCGCCTCATGGACCTTCGCACGGATGTCGGCAAAGACCTTGGCGCCATCGCCAACGTCGTGGAAGGTGGCACCGATATAGCCCTCGGCCGGTACACCGGAACCGCGCACGTCGACCTCGGCAGCGGCCCACCAATTGCCGATGAAACGATCCATCGGATAACGGATCAGTGAAGCTTCCTTGATCGCAGTCGGGTTCATGGCGCCCCAGCCCCACATCATAATCCAGTCGGGCTTTGCGCGCCGGATGTCGAGCCAGAGCGACTTCTGGTCGGACATCGAGCTGGTCGGCACCGGGTATTGCAGGAACTCGAAGCCCATGTCCTTGGAGAGCTTCTCCAGCGTCGGGATCGGCTCGCGGCCATAGGGATGATCGAGCAGCACGAGGCCGATCTTCTTGCCCTGCAGGTTCTCGACCCCGCCTTCCTGATCGATGATGTATTTCATGATCGAGGTGGCCTGGGACCAGTAGGTGGCGGGGAAATTGAAGACCCACGGGAACACTCGGCCATCGGCTGCGGAGGTGCGGCCATAGCCCATGGTGAACAGCACGTTCTGATCAGCGACCGCCTTTTCGAGAAGCGCGTAGGTGATGCCGGTGGAGAAAGGCGACACGGCAGCGACCTTGCCATTGCCCTTCAGGCGCTCATAGCACTCGACGCCGACGTCGGTCTTGTAGCCGGTCTCGCACTCTTCCCAGCTGAGCATGACGCCGTTCACGCCGCCATTGGCATTGACCAGCTTTAGAAAGTCGATCTGGCCATTCGCGAGCTGCGCACCGTTGGCGCCATAGGGGCCGGTGCGGTAGCTCAGCAGCGGAAAGTACTGCTCCTCCGCGGTCAGTTCCGCCGGCACGGTCATGCCGCCCGCGAGTATGGCCGCCGCAGCGGCTAGTCCGATCATTGTCTTGTTCATCATTCAAGCCTCCCGGTTGGTGAACGGCCGAGCGATGCCCGGCGTTGCTTAGATCCTAGCGTCAATAAGGGAATGGCCAAGTCCTGAGTTTCTGCTTGGCGATTTGCCAGAGCCTGGCAAAACCATGGGGTTCGACGATCAGGAAGAAGATGATAAGCGCGCCGAACACCATGAACTCGATATGCTTGATCATCGCGATGCTGATCTCGCCAAGGCCAATGCCAACGAAAAGCGGGTTCAGCGATGTCAGGCCGATATTCAAAAGGATCGGGGTTAGCACCACGAAGGCAGCCCCCAAAAAGGAACCGAGCACCGTGCCGAGCCCGCCGATGATTACCATGAACAGCACCTGGAAGGACAGCAGGATGGTGTAGGCGTCGGTCTGTACCGAGTTGATCTTGACGAAGGCCCAAAGGGCACCGGCGATGCCGATCAGGAAGGAGCTGAAGGCAAAGGCCGAGAGCTTGGCGAAGGTCGGGCTGATGCCGATGATCTCGGCGGCGATATCCATGTCGCGGATCGCCATCCAGGAGCGGCCGTAGCTGCAGCGCGCCAGGTTCTTGACCGCGAGCGCAGCGAGAATGGTGATGACCAGGACAAACAGATAGCGGTTCACGACGGGCGAGGCGGCACCGGTGACGTCGAAGCCAAAGAGCGTCTGCGGTGGGGCCGGGGCAATGCCGGCTGGCGAATAGTTGGTGAACCAGGGCACCTTGATGAACAGCCAGAGAAGGAAGAACTGCGCGGCAAGGGTGGTGATCGCGAGATAGAGGCCCTTGATCTTGAGGGATGGCAGACCGAAGAGAAGGCCGACGACCGCGGTGATCAGACCGGTCGCCACCAGCATGATCAGGAACCAGATGTCGAAAGGCTCGATGCCGAGGATGCTGATCTCGGGAAGGGCGACGCCGAACAGCGCAGATGCCGTCGGAAAGCCGGTGACCAGCTTGTAGGTCATGAAACCGCCGAGCGCCATGAAGGCGCCGGTGCCGAGCGAGAGCTGGCCGCAATAGCCGGTGAGCACATTGAGGCCGAGGGCGGCGATCGACATGATCAGGAAGGGGGTCAGAAGATCGGTCAGCACGTAGTTGGAGGCGACCAGCGGGATCACGAACAGGGCGACGGCGACCGTGATCCAGACGGCATAGCGGTCGAGCGGCAGTTTGAAGACCGCCTGGTCTTCGGCATAGGTGCCGTGGAAGACGCCGGTCTCGCGATAGAGCATCAGCTTTTGACCCCGCTAGCGCTCATTCCACCAGTTCCTCCTCGTCCGAGGCCTCGATCTGACAGCGGATATCGGCGCTTCGATCGAATGTGGCCGGCTGGATCGAATGGGCAAGGCCAAGGTCCAGCGCCTGATCCGGGTCGAAATAGGTCTCATCAGCGAACATGACACCGACTTCGCTGACCGGCACGGTCGTGCAGGATGAGAAGATCTGATGGGACGCGGCAGTGTCCAAGTGATCTTCTTCAGCGATATCCTGGAGATCCTTCAGGTTATAATTGCCTTCGAGTTCCCTGCTGGAATCATGAACCATGAAGATGCTGTAGGGCGAGGCGATGCGCTGATTGCCGCTGCAATAGACGTCGACGGCGGCAGACTGTACCGAACCGGTGTTGTGGGTGACGACCTGGAGCCCATGGCGTTCATGCAAGCCGCGCAGATAGTTATGGATGCGAAAGCCCGATGTGACATAGCCGCCATTGCTTGAGAGCATGAGCTTGATGGTCTTGAGCGTCGGATAGCTAGCAAGATAGTCTTCTAGGACGCCGAACAGCTTGCTTTCCATATCCGGGCCGACATCGCCTCCCAGCCGGATTTCGATACTCGCGGGGTTGAAAGGACCGTCCGTCTCGGAGTCATGCCAGACCGCGCAGCTGTCTTCTGACTGAGAAAAGGCCGTCGCGGGTGTCAGCACCAGCGCCACCAGGGCCAGGGCGGTTGGTGTTTGGCGGCAACGGCCCCTATACGCGCTCAATAATTTTCTCCCCGAATAGGCCCTGCGGGCGGAACAGTAAAAAGACCACCGCCAGCATAAAGGCGAACCACTCGGTGGTGGCACCGCCAAACAGCGGCTGGCCCCAATAGGTTTCGAACATCAGTTCGGACACGCCGATGATGCAGCCACCGATCACGGCACCCGGGATCGAGGTGAGGCCGCCCAGGATCAGGACGGGCAGGGCCTTGAGGGCTAGGTTGATCACGGTCGGATCGATCTGGATCTTGGTGCCCCAGACGGTGGCGGCGACGAAGGCGGTGAAGCCCGACAGCACCCAGACCACAATCCACATCTGATTGAGCGGAATGCCGATCGACATCGAGGCGGCGTGATCGTCAGCGACCGCGCGCAGCGCACGGCCCACACGCGAATATTGGAAGAAGACATAGAGGCCGAGAACCATGATGAGGCCGACACCGATTGCCAGCAGGTCGGAATGCTGGATCACGACGTTGAGGCCGCGTTCCCGTGCCCAAGCGAAGTCGTCGGTGAAGATCACGCCTTCGGGAAGCCCGATCTTCAGGAGCTTGGGATCGCCGCCCCAGATCGCTTCGGCGAAGCCTTCGATGAAGAAGGCGACACCGATGGTCGCCATGAACAGGCTGAGGCCATCCTGACCGACCAGCGGACGCAGCACCACTCGTTCCACCGCAAACGCCAGGGCGACCATGATCAGAAGCGAAAAGGCACCGGCCACGTACCAGGGGATGCCGAGCTTGAGCATGCCGGCGAAATTCAGGGCGGCGAAGAAGACCATGGCGCCCTGGGCGAAATTGAAGACGCTGGAAGACTTGAAAATGATCACGAAGCCGATCGCGACCAGCGCATAGAGAAAGCCGTTGCCGAGACCGGCGATGATCGTTTCCAGCGCCTTCGAGACGTCCGAGAACATCTCGCCGAACGGGCCCAGGATATAGGTCGACAGGAAGTTCATGCCGATGACCCGTCCTGATCATCATGCGATACGCCGAGATAGGCTTCGATCACTTCGGGATTGTTTCTGACCTCGTCCGGCGTGCCGTCGGCGAGCTTCTTGCCGTAGTCGAGCACCACGACGCGATCCGAAATGTCCATAACCACGCCCATGTCATGCTCGATCAGGGCGACCGTGGTACCGAACTCCTGGTTCACATCGAGAACGAAGCGGCACATGTCCTCCTTCTCCTCGAGATTCATCCCGGCCATGGGCTCGTCGAGGAGAAGAAGCTCGGGCTCGGCGGCGAGTGCCCGCGCGAGCTCGACCCGCTTTTGCAGACCGTAGGGCAGCTGGCCCACCGGCGTGTTGCGCACCGCCTGGATTTCCAGAAAGTCGATGATCTTCTCGACCTCTTCGCGGTGCGCCAACTCTTCCTTTTGCGCGCGGCCCCAATAGAGCAACTGCTCGAGAAATCCGGACTTCATCTTCAAGATGCGGCCGGTCATGATGTTGTCGATCGTGCTCATGCCCTTGAACAGCGCGATGTTCTGGAAGGTGCGCGCGATGCCGGTCGCGGCGGCCTCATGCGGGCGCATCTGGCTTCTGGTCACACCCTTCCAGGTCACCTGGCCTTCCTGCGGGTGATAGAAGCCGTTGATCACGTTCAGCATCGACGATTTGCCAGCACCGTTCGGGCCGATGATCGCACGCACCTCGCCCTTCAGGATGTCGAAGCTGACATCGGTGAGCGCGGTCACACCGCCGAAGCGGAGCGTCACACCGTCCACCGCCAACAGGACATCGGCGGCCGGCCCCGAGGCGGGGCGGCCCTGACTTTCGTCCGCGGGAGATTGGTCGAGCGCGGTTGCCATGCCCGACCCTACTCCGCCGCCATCTGGTCGACCGTCTCGCCGGCGGCGAGATCGTGTATGGCCATGTCGGCGCGTATCTGGCCGGTGCGACCGTCCTCGAAGGTGACCTCGGTCTCCATCACCACGCGATCGCGGCGGTCATAGAGGGCGTCGATGATCGGCGCGTAACGCTCGTCGATCACGGTGCGCCGGACTTTTCGCGTGCGCGTCAGCTCGCCGTCATCGGCGTCGAGCTCTTTGTATAAAAGAAGGAACCGGGCGATGCGCTGGGCCGGCGGCAGCGAGGCGTTGACCTTGTCGACCTCGCCCTGGATCAGCGCGTAGATCTCCGGAAGCGCCGAAAGATTGGTGTAGGTCGTGAAGGCGAGCCCTCTGGCTTCCGCCCATTTCGAGACCATCGAATAGCGGATGCAGACGATCGCGCTGACGAAGGCCTTGTCGTTGCCGAGCACCACGCATTCGCCGATATAGGGCGAGAATTTCAGTTTGTTCTCGATGAACTGCGGTGAGAAGCGCGTGCCGCGTGACGTGGTCGACATGTCCTTGACGCGGTCGATCACGGTGAGGCGGCCCTTGTCGTCGAGGAAACCGGCATCGCCGGTCATCATCCAGCCGTCCTCGGTGAGCGTCTCCTTGGTCGTGTCAGGCTGCTTGTAATAGCCTTTGAACATGTCGGGGTGATGGGTGACGATCTCGCCGACGCCGTTCTCATCCGGGTTTTCGATGCGGATTTCGGTGTTGTCGAAGGGCACGCCGGAGCTGTCGAAGTCGAGCCCGTGCTCGGCTTGCTGCAGCGTGTAGGCGCCGCAAAGCTCGGTCTGGCCGTAGAGCTGGCGAAGCGGCACGCCCATGGCGAGGAAGAATTTGAACGTATCCGGGCCGAGTGCCGCACCACCGGTCGCCGCCGCCTTTACCTTGGAAAAGCCGAGACGGTCGCGCAGCGTGTTGTAGAGAAAGCTGTCGGCGAACCAGGAGCGCCTGCCCTGTTCGAGCGCCTCGGTGCCGGCTTTGACACCGCGCTCGAAGATCGCCTGGCTGAGGCGGTTGGCATCGAGCATGCGGGCATGCACGTCGGCCGAGATCTGCTCCCAGACCCGAGGGGCGAGGAGCACATGGGTCGGGCCGATCTCGCGTAGATCGTGCATCGCCGTCGACTGGTCTTCCGGGTAGTTCACGCGGATCCGGCAGATCAGCGGCATGGCAACCGCGTACACTTGCTCCATGATCCAGGCCATCGGCAGGAGCGACATATACTCGTCCGTGGGCTCGCGCGGATCGGCGCGGAGATAGGCGGCGATATGCTCGAGAAAGCGCCGATGCTGGAGCATGGCGAGCTTGGGATTGGAGGTCGTGCCCGAGGTGGTGCAGAGGATGGCGACATCGTCGCCGTTGCCCTCAGCGATCGCCTGGTCAAGATGCGCGCCGTCAACGCTTTTGCCCTTATCGATCAGGGCGGCCCTGCTGATCAGGCGCGGATCGTCATATTTGCGCATGCCGCGCTCGTCGTTATAGACGATCCACTTGAGCGACGGCAGATCATCGGCGATGTCGAGAAGCTTGTCCGCCTGCTCCTCATTCTCGGCGAACAGCAGCTTGACCTCGCCATAATCCAAAAGGTAGCTGACCTCTTTGCCGAGGCTGTCCTCATAGATCCCGAGCGAGAGTCCGCCGACACTGTGTCCGGCAAGTTCCGCCCAAACCCAATGGGGCCTATTGCGCCCTATGACACCGATGACGTCGCCGCGCGCGATGCCAAGCGCCAGCATGCCGGACGCGAGTTCGCATACCCGTGCGTAGGTATCGGCCCAGCTGTAGCGCTTCCAGATTCCGAAATCCTTCTCGCGCGTCGCCACGTCGTCCGGCCAGCGCTCGGCGTTCAGTTTCAGAAGCTTCGGAAGGGTGTCGTAAGTGGCGAGATCAGGGAGCTGCATGGTCAGCGCGCCGGTCCGATCACCAAAGCCGCAGAGAGGAAACGGCGAAAGCGAGCGCCACTTTGCCTAAAGCGAAGCGGGTAGCAATGATCCGTGCGTTGACGCCATATATCGGCGGCTGCTCTGCCATAGGCCTCCCTCATATCGCCCTGAACCGGCGTCGTATCGGCCTGCGTCGCGGTTCCTTTGCCTCGATGATCACAAGCGCCCCTTATTCTTGTCGGTAGGAGAGAGAATAGGCAAGGGCGTTTGCCGATCGATCGTGACCGATAGGTTCGGTGCTGCTCAGGCTGGGCATTCGGACGTCCGATTCCGGGGCTGCAAATTGGTAGGACAAAGTCATGACGTAGTTATACTGGAAATTGTCAATTCTTAGGAGAAATTCCATAGTTTCTGATCTCCATTTTGCGTTCTTGATTGTCATTCAATTCTTTCCTTTTATTGAATCCGGCCATTATTGAGGTGATCCATGAGCAGTGAAAACGGCATCAATCGAAGCTTTATTAGACTTCTCCTGACCAGCACGGCCATGACAACCCTAGCCGCCTGCAGCGGTGGGGGGGGCGATGGCGGCGGCAATGCTTTCCGCACGCAGGAGTTTAGAAGTTCGAGCGGCCTGGATCAGATCAGAGCCTCGCAGGGCTACGCTCAGGTCACCGGCCCGCAGGGCGGTGAAGGTGTCGTGATCGCCATTCTCGATGACGGCATCGACGAGGATCATCCGGATCTGGCGCCGAATCTGATCGCCAGCCTGCTATTCCAGGGTTCCACCGATGTCGACAGCGATCATGGCACGGCGGTCGCCGGTATCGCGGCGGGCGCGGAAGGCAATGGCGGTATCCAGGGCGTAGCCTTCAATGCCGGCATCCTCGCCTTTCAGGTCGGTGACGAAGACCCCGACAATCCCAACGAGATCATTTTCGAAAGCGCCGTGATCGCCTCCGCGATCGAGGAGGCGGCTGCCCAGGATGCCGACATCATCAATATGAGCCTGTCCTTTCCCAACTCCGGTACCATCCGGCTTGCCGACGGGCAGATTATCGGAAGGACACCGAGCGCAGGCGCTTCTCAGATCGGCGATGCCATGCGCACCGCGGCGGCCGGCGGGTCGCTGATGGTCATTTCCGCCGGCAATGACGGTGGTGATCTGGACTCGGTCGAGGACGATACAGGCTTGCCGAGTGGATCGATCGTCGAGCTTGGCGCGAACTTTCCGGCTCAGTTCGCTGGCGATGCCGGCCTGGCCAACGCCGTCATCGTGGCGGTCGCGGTCGACGACGACAATGATCTCGCCGGCTTCAGCAACACCTGCCTCGGCGTCGAAGACCGCTGTCTGGCCGCACCCGGCGTCGGCTTCAGAGGGGCTCAGCCGGGTGGCGGCGTCGGTAGCATCGGCAGCGGTACGTCCTATGCCGCACCCCTGATCAGTGGTGCAGCCGCCGTGGTTCAGGCAGCCTTTCCCGGCACGTCGCCTCAGGACGCCGGCAATCGACTTCTGAGCACGGCGACCGATCTCGGCGCAAGCGGCACCGATTCCACTTTCGGACGAGGCTTGTTGAACCTGGAGAACGCGCTCTCACCGCAGGGAGGCCTTTCCGTAGCGACCTCCGACCGCCTCGACGGATCGAGCGTGTCGTTCAATGACAGTGGCCTATCACTTGGCAGTGCGCTCGCGTTTAGCGGCAGCGGCACCGAAATTCTCGCCAATGCCGTCGTGTTCGACCGTGATAACTTCCCCTTCGGCGTCGACTTGAGCGGCACGGCGGAGACCCGGTCGCGGACGACCGGCCTCGCATCCTTCATCGCCAGCTCGGATCGCCGAAGCGTCCTGATCGCTGCCGAAGGCACCGAGGCGACGCTGTCGCTGGCGGAGAATCCGTGGCGCGATGATCGCTACCGGGCACCGTTCGCGCCGAGTGACACATCGCTCCACAAGGAGGAAGCGTCGCCGCGGCTTGAGATGCATAGCGAGGTCACCGACGGCATCGATGTCTTCTTCGGCCTGAATGGCTCGAGCGTGACCGATGCGGGTTTGACTGAGCGTGTGCCCGAGGCGGGCGGCTTGTTCCAGCCCGCCGCCTTTCTGGCACCCTTCGATCAAATCGCCGGCGAGCAGAGCGGAGGCGGCACGGCGATCGCGCTCAGCGACAGCACCGATCTGCTGCTGTCGACCTTCTTCTCGAGCGACGACACCACCGGCCGACAGGCCTCCATGCAGAAGATCGAACTGGCTCACCGCACCTATGGCGACGTCGAGGTCCGACTTGGCTACGGCTTCATGAACGAGGATGGCGGCTACCTCGGAAGCGAGGCCGACGGCGCGTTCGGCAGCGACAGTGGCGGCAATTCGCACTATGCCGATCTGTCCCTGGTGGCGCCGGTCACAGACGATCTCAAGCTGTTCGGTGCCTATAGCTATGGCGTCACCGATGCCTCGGGCGGCTCGGGCATTCTCTCCGACGTGTCGACGTTGAAGTCCTCGGCCTTCGGTGCCGGTTTCTCGCTCGCGGACATCGTCTCCGAAGGTGACGGCCTGACCTTCGTGGTCGGTCAGCCGCTTCGCGTGTCCGAGGGCTCTGCCGACATCACGGTGCCGACCGCGAGGACCGTGGACGGTCAGGTCATCCGGGAGAGCGGCACGGTCGATCTGTCGCCATCGGGCCGCGAGATCGCCTTCGAGGCCACCTATGATTTCGGCCTGGACGACGATCATGATCTGGCAGCGGGCGTGTTTCTCCGCCTCAATCCTGATCACGATCCCGACGCCAGTCCTGATGCGGGAATCGGCGTGAAATACAGCCTGACATTCTAGCGGTAGGACATTGTGGTATCACCGCGTCGAAGGAAGCAGTCGGCAAGCTGCATCGTAGGGTGTTTCCAGGTCGTGCGTGGAACGCTCTACGAAGCGGATGATGGGGGCACGGCACCGGATCATCACGCGCTTGCCGAAGATTATGGAAAATCAAATGACGATGTTTGATCGAAGCAACCGACGAATGGCCTGCCTCCCGGCAATCGGGATGGTGGGTCTGATGGGACTGGCTCTGGCCGGCTGTCAGGATCTCGTCGGCAACACCAATGACGACGGAGCGCAGGTCTTGGAAAGTCTGGACAGCGGCGGATTGAGCGATAGGCTGCGCAAGGTGGCGATCCAGGTCGGGGACGATTTTTTCATGATCCCGACGGGCCTCGATGAGGACGGATGCGAGACCTTCAAGCCACATTCGGCCAACAATCCGGTCAAAGCGGCCATCTACTATCGCCAGGCGGATGGCACGTTTGGGATCGCGCGTGATCCCGACATTTGCAAAGTCGAGATGACGTCGATCGGGCCTGACGCGGATGGCTGCGAGCGGTTTCGCGCCGTGCCGGTCAATGCCGATCTGCCTGTCGAACAGGAGGTCATCTATTACCAGGCGGGCGACGGCGGCTTTTCGCCGCGCAAGCCGAGAGCCAGCTGCGGCTGACCGATCATTTCTCTTAACCTGCTGAAAGACTGATCAAGGGCGCCCGTTTATTGAACGGGCGTCTTCTTTCTGTTGCCTGGATAGCAGAAATTCTCCTCAATTTTGACGACAAAAAAAACCATTGAATATCAACTGAAAATGTAAATATTTATCGATCTCAATCATCATCGAGGCGAAGATGGCGATGATCGGGATCGATCGAACCTGCAGACCGCGGCAGCGGCGTGTCGGCTGGGCTGCCGGCCTAGCGTCGATGACCGCTTGTCTGTTCCTTTGGGCTTGTTCGGGCGGGGGCGGCGGTGCAGCCTCGAATTTCAAGGCCAATCCCAGCGCCAGCTTTCTCGATCCGGTTGCCGAGCCTTCCTCGCCCTTTGTCGCTTCGGATTGGTCGACAAGCCAGGAATACATGAACAGCACCGGCCTCGCCCAGCTGAAGGCCGCAGAAGGCTACGCCAGGCGGAGCGGCGGTCAGCCGGGCGGGCAGGGTGCGCGCATTGCGATCATCGATAGCGGCATCGATCTCGATCATCCCGATCTGGGCAATCTCCACGGAACCAGCTGGTCCGCGGGCGGTGAAGGGCTGGTCGGTGACGATCATGCCACCTTCGTCGCCGGTATTGCCGCTGCCAGCCGTACCCAATCCGGCGACAGCAATGACATGCACGGCATCGCCTATAATGCGACGCTGGTGAATTTTCAGGCGTCCAGGCCGTCCGAGACGGCGGCCAACGGCTATGTCAGCTTCGGCACGAACGATCTCGTGGATGCCATAAGGGCGGCGTCTGGGCTGTCCACAGGCTCTTCGGCCGTGGAGTCCGATATTCTCAATCTCAGCCTCGGTGCGGCGAGCGGTAGTGACGATACCTTCGCCAAGCTGCGCACGGCAATGATCGCGGCCGCGGGCGAGGACAAGATCATGATCATCGCCGCCGGCAACAATGGCGGGTCGGAGCCGATCTATCCGGCCGCCTATGCCGACGACGCCGGAGTAGCCGGTCTGGCGATCGTGGTCGGCAATCTCACCGCGTCCAATCTCGCGGCGACGAGCAGCAATCTTTGTGGTGCCACCCAGGACTATTGTCTGTTCGCGCCCGGCTCCAGCATTCGATCGACCCTGGACGGGGGATCTTACGGTATCGGCAGCGGCACCTCTTTTGCAGCCCCCTACGTCGCGGGTGCTGCCGCCGTGGTCAAAGCGGCGTTTCCCAGCGTGTCCAGCGAGGACGTGGTCAATCGCCTCCTCCTGACGGCCGCCGATCTCGGTGCTGCCGGCGTCGACAGCACCTTCGGCCGCGGACGCCTGGATCTGGAAGCGGCAATGGCGCCGGTCGGTCCGACCGGTTTTCCGATCGGGCCGAGTGTCGACGGCCCGTCGCTCGCCGTCTCGGAGAGCACGTTTCTGCTCGGGCGCGGTCTCGTCTTGAGCGATGCGGTCAGGGGCTTCTTCGCGCAGGCCATGGCCGTCGACAGCATGGGATTTCCCTTTCCGGTCGATCTCGGTGAGGCCGTCAGCAGAACGGCAGAGGATCAGGGGCTTGCCTCCTTTGTGAGCAGCCACCGTGGATCGCTTGCGGCAGTCGGCCTCGCGACGGCAGAGCTTGCCGCCTTCGTTCCGGAGACGGACAGGTTTGGATATGACGATCTGTCGCCATCGGTGTCGCTTCGAGATCCCGGGATCGACGATGCGGCGCTGCCGATGAGCTTGTCGGCCGATCTCACCGGCGGCGCCACGGTGTTTGCCTCGTTACATGGCGGCAGCGGCGGCAGGCTGGGGCTCCAGTCGAGTCTTGCCGGCCGCCAGGCGGTGCTCGCGCAGACCCGGCGCCTCCTGTCACCCTATGGTGGCCTGTTGGACACCCCGTCCGGTGCCGGCTTCAGCTTTCACCCGGCTGAGGGGACGGCGATGGCGTTGTCCGCCTACGGATCGTTCACCGACGGGGCTGGCGGTGAAAGTGCGCTTCAGCGGGTCGAGGTCAGGCAGTCGATGGTTGCCGGGATCGATCTCAGCTTCGAGCTGGGGCTGATCCAGGAAGACAGCGCTTTCCTTGGCGGTGAGACCAGCGGCGCGTTCGGCACCGCCTCGGCGAGCTCGCAATTCCTGACCGCGTCCCTGATGGGGCCGATCACCGACGATGTCGACTGGTTCGCCACCTATAGCCGCGGCCGCTCGTCGATAGCCGATGGCGGCAGCGGGCTCATCGATGCCTGGTCCGATACCCGATCGGAAGCCTTCGGCGCTGGCCTGCTGATCGACGCTCTCGCTGTCGATGATGATCGCCTGACCCTGATGATCGGCCAGCCGCTTCGACAGGAGCGCGCCAAGGCAAGCGTCAGCCTGCCGGTGGCGAGGGAGCGGGATGGCCGCGTGGTGACCCGAACGCAGACCATCGATTTCTCGCCGGAGGCTCGCGAGATCGCCGCCGAGATCGGCTATCAGTTGCCACTGGATGAGGAGGGCGGCCACGACATCCGCGCCGCCGCGTTTTTTCGCCTGAACCCAGGCCACGATCGAAAGGCCGATCCCGAAACCGGCCTCGGTCTTGCCTATCGCCTCAGATTTTAGACGGCATATATCGCTGATCGCCTGGACGGCGCCTGTAGGATTGCCGTCATTCGGTCGCGTGCTTCTTCGCCTATTTCCCGGTTTCGCAAAGCTTGAGAAGATCCTGCCGGGCGACGCGGTGCGCGCTCAAAAGTGCTGTCAGGCGCTCGCCGATGTCGTTGGGCAGGCTGCCGCTGGCTGCGAGCTTTTCGATCTCCGCGCAATGTCGGGAGACGTCGGTGGCGCCGAGATTGGCGCTGCTCGACTTTAGGCTGTGGGCCATGCGTGAGGTCTCGGCGGCGTCACCTGTCGCGACGGCGTTCTCGAAGCGCGTGAGAAGATCGTCGCTGTACTCCATGAATTTGGCGATCGCGCGATGAAGGAGCTGCCGCTCACCACTCGGGTCCAGCGAGCGCAGGGCTTCGATCGGTGCGAGGTCGATGGACGACTCCCTGGGCTGGGCATCGACATCGGCGTCGGGTGCTTCCTGCAGCCTGTCGCTTGGGCCTGGCCGCCAGCGTTGCAGCAACGAGGCCAGTTCCTTGTGGGTGAACGGTTTTCCCAGGAGATCATCCATGCCGGCGGCAAGACATTCGCTCTTGGCGTCGTCAAAGTCGTTGGCGGTAAGCGCGACGATCGGCGGCCGTTGATCATCTTTTGAGGCCATGCGGATGGCACGGGTGGCCTCGAGACCGTCCATGATCGGCATCTGGCAGTCCATGAGCACGAGATCGAAACCGCCATTGCCGGCGGCATCGACGGCTTCCTTGCCGTTCTCGACTACGGTGACGGCGCAGTCCAGCGCCTCCAGGAGGCCGAGCGCCACCTCCTGATTGACCGGATTGTCTTCCGCGAGCAGGACGTTCACCGATGGCTCCGGCGCCGACGGGCGGTGATGCCGTTGCTTGGGGTGCGACGGCGGTGCGCTGCAGCGGTCTGACATGCGGTTTCGGGCAGGGCGGGCGACATGCTCATCGATCTCGGGAAGGGCTCCGGTGAAACGTTCGATCGCCGCATTCTCCCACGCTTTGGTGAAGATCTGGTAAATGCCGGCGTTTCTATCCAGCCCGCTGGAGGGGCCGCCGGTATCGATCCTCCGATGCATTGACAGATCCGTCATTCTTGGCGTCTTTGCCATCATCACACGCGTGGGAGGAGGCGATCTTGGAAAGGCGAGCACTTGGTACGGGCGGGCCGGATGTCAGCGCGATCGGTCTGGGCTGCTGGAGTTTTGCGGGCGCCTATGGGCCGACGGACCAAGCGGAGAGCCATCGCACGCTGGCCCGGGCGCTCGAGCTCGGCATCGATTTCCTGGACACGGCCAACGTTTATGGCAACGGCGTCTCCGAGGAGGCGATCGCTGCGTTCATCAAGGATCACCCGAACCGTTTCAGGATCGCGACCAAAGGCGGGATTCACCGCCCGCCGGAGACCGGCAAGCGCACCTTCGACAACAGTCCTGACCATCTGAGGACCGCGCTCGAAGCCTCGCTCAAGCGCCTCGGAGTCGCGTATGTCGATCTTTACTACATCCACCGGCGCGAGCCGGCGCGGCCGATCGAGGAGGTGATGGAGACCCTGGTGCGCTTCAAGGAGGAGGGCAAGATCGGCGGCATCGGCTTTTCCGAAATCTCGCCGACGTCGCTGCGTCGTGCCCATGCCGTCCATCCGGTGATGGCGGTGCAGAGCGAATACTCCCTTTGGACGCGCCAGGCCGACCTCGGTATGATCCAGGCGACGAAGGCGCTCGGCGTCGCTTTCGTCCCCTTCTCGCCGCTCGGCCGCGGGATCTTTTCGACCGAGGCGCCGGACCCGTCAAGCTTCGGCGTTCAGGATTTCCGAAAGAACAATCCACGTTTCTTGGAGCCGAACTTCAGCGACAATCTGAAGGCGATCCAGCCCTTCAAGGACCTCGCTGCCGACCTCGGAACGACGCCTGCGGCGCTCGCCATCGCCTGGACGCTCTCACGCGGCGATCATGTTCTGCCCATTCCAGGCACGCGCAGCGCCGGTCATCTCGAAGAACTGGCCGCGGGCGGTAGTCTGTCGCTTGGTGCCGAGACTCTGGCAGCCATCGACGACATCCTGCCGCCGGGCTTTGCTTTTGGTCACCGCTATAGCGATGCGCAGCAGATCGGCGCCGAACTCTACTGCTGACGGCACGCAGCGATCGACGGCTCTTGCTGCTGTCTTTCGGTGTATCGGGTTACATTAATCGCCTGGTCTTGCCGGATGGCTGGATGCGCTGCTCCGGTCCGCCTGCAGGCTTGGGCGTGGCGTCCCGAATGATGCTGCTCTCGGTCGATGTCGGATGGCTACCCGCTGGCGCGGCGCTCTCCGATGCGGCTGAAGCCGGCAGCGGCTGCAGCTCGGGGATGGGCTCCTCGATGAAGAGCTCGACCCGACGATTGTTCGCTTCGCTGACCCCGTCAAGCGTGACCGCCCAGGGCGAGCGTTCACCGAACAGCGATTGATCGATTCGGCTATAGCGAACGCCGAGCGCGTTCAGCCCTTCCATAACCGACCCGGCGCGGCGCTCGGCGAGCAGATAGTTGTACTCGGCATCGCCGACGCTGTCGGTGTAGGCGGCAACAATGATGGCCGGCGCATCGAGGGTGCCCGCAAAGGTGGCCGCCTCGCGCAAGGTCGCCTGGGCGACGCTGTTCAGCGATGCATCGTCGAAACCGAAATAGAGCACATAGTTCCGAGCGTCGGCTGCCCGGCCGCCTACGGTCGGCGCGAGGGGCGCGGCGGCGCGATCCTCATCGTCGACGACGGCCGCCGCTTGCGTCGCCGGGGCGCCGTCGCTGGCCGCCTCGCTCTCCGGCGACGCCCACCATGTCGCGTAGAAGCGCTTAGCGCCCATGTGAAGCGGCAGGGTCAGCCCCATCACCGCGTTATCGGGATCAAGGTCCGTGAGCTTCGGATCGATTGCCGTCAGGAAGTCGATATTGCTGAACACCACTTCGAGAATGCTCTGGATCGAGGCGTCATCGACGTCACCCCTTGCGAGCAGCGTTTTGGCGAAGGAGCCATGCTTGCCCATGGTCGCCAGCGCCCGCAGATCCGGCGCCGCAACCAGCTGGCTGGCATCGACGGCCACAAGGGCGAAGTCGACCGAACCAGTGCTGATCGCATCGAGGCTCGCCTGGTCGTCGGTGGTAATCACGGGATTGAGATCGATGCCGGCTTCCGGCAGGAGCTTGACCTTGACCAGCGAGCTGATGCCGATGCCAAGACCGTAAGATGGCCCCTGAGAGTCGCCCACGGCGATCTCGAAAGCATCGGCGGATGGAATGCTCCACAAGGCGAGAACGATTGGTAGAACGAACAGGCGTCGGAGTGTGAAGGGTTTCTTGATCATTGGTCCTGCCCCTTTCTTGCAGGGATCGTGTTTGCCGTTTCCTCAGCAGATCATCCTGCTCACAGATAGCGTGATCGCGCTTCGACATAAGCCTGGTCCGAAAGTTCGGTCCAGCGGGCGACTTCCCGGCGGAATTCGATGAAGCTGTTGTAGACCTGCCTGGAAAAGCCGTCTTCGGCACCGACGGATTCGACGACATCTCTCGCCGCCAGCGAGAGTGTTCGGAAGATCAGCCGATCGAGCCGCCTGACTTCCACGCCGTCCTTGGTGATCAAATCGCGCAGAGCAGCGCCATTACGCGCGTTGAACTCGGCCAGCAGCATGGTGTTTTCGGCATGGGCCGCGTCCTGGATGATGTTGCGCTCTTCCGTGGTCAGGCTGTTCCAGAGATTGAGGTTGATGCCGACCGAGATCGCTTCTCCGGGCTGATGCAGCCCAGGGTAGTAATAGTAGCGCGCCACCTTCTCCAGGCCGAGCGACTTGTCCACCCAAGGGCCCATGAACTCGCAGGCATCGACCCGCCTGGTCCGCATCGCGTCAACGATCTCCCCGCCGGGAATGGTGATCGCCTTGCCGCCGACCTGCCGAAGCACCTCGGCGCCAAGCCCGGCAATCCGGAAGGTGAGACGCGTCAGATCATCAATGCCGCCGACTTCCTCCTGGAACCAGCCGGCCATTTGCACCGTGGTATTGCCGCAGATGAAAGGCTTAATTCCGTAATTCGCCGACAGCGCGTCCCACATTTCCTGGCCGCCGCCATGCAGCAGCCAGGCGTCGATCTCGTTCGATGTCATGCCGAGCGGCACGGACGAGAAGAAATTGAAAACGCGGGCTTTGTCCTGCCAGTAGGCTTCACTGCCGTGATAGAAATCGATGTCGCCCTTGGAGACAGCGTCGAAAACCTCGAATGCCGGCACCAGTTCGCCGGCGCTGTAAACGTCGATGGTAATCTTCCCGCCAGTCGAGGCCGAGATACGGTCGGCAAACCGCTTGGCACCGTCACCGAGGCCGGGAAAATCCCTGGGCCAGGTCGTTGCCAGGCGAAGCCGTTTCAGACCCTGCGCGATGGCAGGGGCAGCAAGCTGACCCGCAGTCGTAGCGCCGAGCGCACCTGCTCCGATCTTGACGATGGCACGACGTTTCATTGATCGACTCCCGTTTCCTCTTTGGCTCAGCCATCGATTGAACTTTTCGGAAGCTTCTTAGTGAGTAAATTCTATGTTTTTAGCGTATTTCTTTAGCTCTGTAGGGATGCAAAGGCTTTTTAGTTGAATTTTATGCAATGAACAAGTCTTGCCTCCCCGCACGCCATGGAACGGCGTCGCTATGTCTGCCGCCGGTGTTGGTTTTGTCGATCTCGGGAGCTGACTGCAGATCACCTATTGGTCGCTTCGGCAGCGCCATCGAGGGAAGGCCGGCGGTTTCCGTGATGTTGTGATACCGACCGCGCGACGACTTGGCCCACGCGTCTGGCGCTGCGATCGCCTTCATCCTTTCTTAACCCGCCATGGTCAAGTTTCAGCATGTCTTGCCGGTCCATGCGATCGTGGGACTCCGAGCCCCGCTGCCCTCTTTATTGCGGGCGGGCGGATTCCCAGGATCACATGGACCATGAAACAGCATGGCAAAAGGCCATTGACGAAAAGCTAAAGGTCGATCGAAAAACCAAGAGTCGCGCAATGAGTGAGCGATTGTGAGCAGAGCGGAAGGCTTTGATAAGCGTTGGGGCTTTTCGCGAATCGATGGCTCCACCTGTTCGATAAGGACATGCGGCGAAACAAAGAGATGGAGCGTACATCCCGATGACTTCTGATCGGTATCCACTCTAAAGGTCGGGGAAAACCCGGCATGGGTGACTGGGCTTGGCGGTCCATCGATGACGACAGCACGTGATGGGCAGGCGAAGCAACCCTGCACGCGGAGGCGCCGTGGCCACCGTCTTTTCGCGTCAGGTCAGCAGTTCCGGACGTCGTCTTATGCGGCGACAGCGTGCTGCTGTGGATCAGCCGCTCAGATGCTCGTTAAAAAAAGCGATGGTGCGATCCCAAGCGAGACTGGCGGCGTCTTCGTCATAACGGGGCGTGGTGTCGTTGTGGAAGCCGTGATTGGCGTCCTCATAGAAGTGCACCGTGTAGGTCTTGCCATGCTCCTGAAGCGCCGCCTCGTAAGCAGGCCAGCCTTGATTGATGCGCTCATCGAGGCTGCCATAGTGGATCAAGAGCGGCGCCTGGATCGCCGATACATCCTCGGCGGCAGGCTGGCGCCCATAGAAGGGAACGGCGGCGGCGAGTTCGGGATAGCGCACGGCCATGGCGTTGGAGATGCCGCCACCATAGCAAAAGCCGGTGACGCCGACCTTGTCGGTGATGTCATCCCTGGCCGAAAGCGTGTCGAAAGCAGCGAAGAAGTCCTCAGCGAGCTTCGCGCGATCGAGCTGCTTTTGCATGGCGCGGCCATCATCGTCATTGCCGGGATAGCCGCCGAGCGGGGTGAGACCGTCAGGTGCGAGCGCCGTGAACCCGGCCTTGGCGACGCGGCGCGCGACATCCTCGACATAGGGATTGAGGCCGCGGTTTTCGTGGACGACCACGACACCCGGCGTCGGGCCGGCAGCGCCGGCTGGCTTCACGAGGTAACCTTCGATCGCACCGTGGCCGTCCGGCGAGTCGTAGGTGATGCGTTCGCCGGTGATGTCGGGATCATCAGGATCGATCTGCTGGGCGAGTGCGTAGTTGGGCATGAGGCTGTCGACCAGGGCTGCGACGGTGACGCCGCCGACGGCGAATTTGGCGGCCTGGTCGAAGAAGGCGCGCTTGGTCACCTGCCCGTGGACGTAGCCGTCGAACAGTTCGAGCAGCTCGGGATCGAAGTCACTGGCCTTCTTCCGTTCCATCTGTCCTCTCCTTGAGAATTCCCTGTTGCAAATCTATGCGATCAACCGTGCCAAAGCGATGACGCTCACCAATTTTTTTCGGGCACCACCAGCGCGACCGAGGCAAGTCCAGCCTCAGCCGCCGGCTGACAGCCAACGGATCATGCCCTGGATATTGAGGTCGCGAAGGTCTGCGTAACCGCCCCAGTCCTGATAGGCGTCGGTAATGTCGGAGGCAAGGATGTCAGCCTCGGACTGGCCGGCGTCGAGGGCAGCCTGCACTTCCGTCATGAGGTGCTCGATATAGAGGCGCGTGTTGGTGGCGTCCTCCTTGGTGCCGACGACGCTGTGACCGGGAAGCAGGATGTCGAAGTCGAGGCTTTCGACCACCTTGATCTGCTCGATCATGCCGTCGATGTCGGTCCTGGGAAAGTCACGCCAGGGAAGGCGCTTGGGCGAGACGGCATCGACCACGAAGGCGACGTTTTCCGGCCGCACGATGGCGACGATCAGGTCGTCGCCATGGCCGACACCGGTGTAGGTGAGTTCGAACGTCTTGCCGCCTTGTTCGAAGCTGTACTCATCGCTGAAGGTCTTGGTCGGCATGGCGGTGTCGACCGCGCCGATCTTCACGTGCTTTCGCATCTCCTCATGCGCGATCACTTCGATATCGCCCCAGCCCTGACCGCCGGACGCGTGGTCGGCGTGGGAGTGCGAGAAGATCATGTGGGTGACCGGCAGATCGAAACGGCTGGCAAGCTCGGCCTTCAGCCATTCGACGGCTTCGGCATTGATCGGGTCGGTGACCACGATGCCGTCCTCGGTGACCACGACCATGGCGAAGTGGAAATTGTTCTGGAAGCGATAGACGTCGCCTTCGACCTGCTCGAGGGAACGTTTCGCATCCTGGGCGGCCGCCGGAGCCGCGACTTGGAGGGAAATGACGGCAATAAGCGCGATAAGACCGCTTTGAAAGAACTTCATGATGGCCTCCCTGAAGGACGAGACCGAGGGCTAATTCATAAGGTTATTCGAGCTGCGCCGGCTGTCCCGTCTCGATCACGGAACCAGCCGGCGTGCTCGATCAAGTCAACGCAATCGCTGCGTGACTTACTTCTTCTCAGCACGATAGTCGTCGTGGCAGCCGCCGCAGCTCTTGCCGACGTCGCCGATGGCGCCTTTGAGCGCGTCGAGGCCGTCACCTGCGACGGCGGCGAGATTAACACTGGCCTCGGTCCATGCGCCGTGCTTTTCCATGACCTTGGAATCGGATGCCCAGGCGGCAGGAAGAGCGCGGGTCTTGTCCTCGCCAAGTGCTGCATTGTCAGAGCCAGCCGGCCACATGGCGCCGGTGTTCATCTTGGCAAGAACCTCAAGATTGGCGGCGTAGGCCGCGGCGGCTTCGGCGTCGTACTCCATTTCGCCCTTGGCCATGGCACCAAGCGGGCCGAGGTTGAAGGCGACGACCTGCATGAAGCCTTTGCGTGCCTTGACGGCCTTTTCCATATGACCGTCAGCGAGGGCGGGGCCTGCACAGACGCAGGCAGCAGCAATACATAGGCTGGCGAATCGCGCTGATCTCATGGGTTGTCTCCCTGTAGAATTTCCTTTGGAAATTCGACCCTAACATGTGCTTAAAATGCATGCTATTGCGATAAAACGCAGGGACATATTGCATTGACGCACAGGGTGAACTGGGATGATCTGCGCTTCGTGCTTGCGGTCGCCGACCACGGATCGGTGGCGTCGGCAGCACGGCGACTAGGCGTAAATCACACGACGGTTCTCCGCCGACTGCACGCGTTTGAAGAGGCCAAGCAGATCCGGCTGTTCGAGCGGCTCGCCACCGGCTATGTGCTGACCGCGGAAGGGGAACAGCTGATCGCGGCGGCACGCAGCATCGATGACACGGTCGCCGCCCTGGAACGCCGCATCGCCGGGCGCGAACTGAAGCTGGAAGGCGTCATCCGCGTGACCACGACGGACACGTTTATGATCTCGGTGCTTCCGCCCCATCTCGCCAGCTTTCGGCAGGAGCATCCGCGGATCGCGATCGAGCTGGCGCTGACCAACAGCCGCCTCAATCTGACCAAGCGGGACGCCGATGTGGCGATCCGTCCCGCAAGAGAGCTGCCTGCTCCGCTGATCGGCAAGCGCGTCGCCGATGTCGGCTTTGCGGTCTACGGCGCCAAGACGTATCTCGAAAACCATCCGAGTGATCCCACGGCCGCCGATCATGCCTGGCTTGGCGGCGACGAGATGCTGGCAAACGCACCGGTGGCGGCCTGGATGCATCAGCATGTTCGCCCCGCGCAGATCGCCTTTCGTGCCGATAGCTTCGTCGCTCTCAAGCAAGCCGCCGCAGCCGGACTTGGCCTCGCCGCCTTGCCCTGCTGTCTTGGCGACGCGGATTTGGCATTGGTTCGACTTGAGGCACCGATAGCCGATCTCAACATCGGCCTTTGGGTGATGACCCACCAGGACCTTGCGGCATCCGCCCGCATCCGCGCGTTCATCGATCACATGGAAGCGGTGTTGGCCGGCGACAGGGCAATCCTCGCCGGCGCCGGTCCTTGCCGGTGAACCGTGTCCTCCAGGTGGTGGCGGACGGACGCGCTGGCGGTGGATCGAGCCATGTGCTCCAACTCTGTCGCTCGATGGCCGATGGCGGGCTGGACGTACACCTTCTGACAGAACGGGATTCCCATGTTGAAAGCCAGGCCGCGACGGTGGGCTTGAATGTTTCGGGACTACCATTCTTCCGGGCCGGACGGCTCGATCCGAGGCTCTGGCTTGACGTCGGACGACTGATGAGGCGTCTGGCACCTTCGGTGATCCATGCTCACGGGGCTCGCGGCGCGCTTCCCATAGCCGCCAGCCGGATGTGGCCTGGGAGCGGAAGGTCGCCGTTCGTCTACACGGTCCACGGCTATCACTTCCTTGCCAAGCGTAAAGCGGCGAGACGTCTTGCCGCTTCCGCAGAGCGGTTCTGTTCACGCTCGGCCGATCGGACAGTCTTCGTCTGCGAGCATGACCGGGCGATCGCACGACGCTGGCATTTCCTTCAGTCATCGCGAGCAGGCGACGTCATCTACAACGGCATCGATCTGTCGGACCTGCCCTCTCATCGTCCACCCGAACGGTTCGCCATGGCTTTTCTCGGCCGGCTGACACCGCAAAAGAACCCGCTCATGCTGGCGGATATCATGGAGCGCCTGCGTGATCTGCCGGTCGATCTCCGGATCATCGGCGACGGCGATCTTCGAGATGAGCTGGAGGGTCGCGTCGCCGCTAAGGGTCTCGCCGATCGCGTCCTGATCACCGGAGAGCTCAGCCGCACAGAAGCGCTTCGTGAACTCAGCCGATGCCATGCTCTCATCCTTCCGTCCCGCTGGGAGGGCCTGCCGATCGCCGTCCTCGAAGCCATGGCGATGGGCGTGGTCGCGGTGACAAGCGCGGTGGGCGGGCTGACCGAGATGATCGAGCCGGGCAAGAGCGGGTGGCTGATCAGTCCGGAGGATATCGATGGCTTTGCACACGCCGTTCGCACGCTTGCCCGGGATCGCGATCTTGCCGCCGGCATGGCCGAAAACGCGAAGAGGCTTGTCCTTGACCGCTTCGCCTGGGATCGGACGTTGGAAGCCCATCTCTCGCTCTATCAACGTTTGATGGTGTGACCACATGATTGTGGTGTGATCACCTCATTGATGACCACCGTAAACGCCTGACAAGACGTTGCGCCACCAAGTCTTCGAGGTAAGCCCTTGGAATCTTCGGAAGTGGTCTTACCACTGGCGTGGTCGTGCCACGGCTCTGTGATGCAGATGCCGTTTGGGCCTTGTCATGTCGGTGCAATGGTGCTGGAGATCAGGCGCAATTCTCGAAGGGGCGGAAGCATGATGGAAAACAAGCAGGCGATCGATCGCCTGCTCGCGGTGATGGCGAAGCTGCGTGATCCCGATGGCGGCTGTCCGTGGGATATCGAGCAGACCTTCGAGACGATCGCCCCCTATACGATCGAGGAGGCGTACGAGGTTGCCGATGCGATCGCGCGGGGCGACATGAAGGATCTCAAGGAGGAACTCGGCGACCTTCTCCTGCAGGTGGTCTATCACAGCCAAATGGCCACCGAATCCGGCGCGGATCTCCGATTCACCTTCGAAGATGTCGCAGCCGGGATCGCGGACAAGATGATCCGCCGGCATCCTCACGTGTTCGGCGACGCCACCGTGGAAAGCGCTGCGGCCCAGACCAAGGCCTGGGAGGAGGTGAAGGCGGAAGAGCGGCGTTTGAAAGGCAAGGCCGAGCGAGAAAGCCTCTTGGACGACCTGCCTCTTGCGCTTCCGGCTCTCACCCGAGCCGAGAAGCTGCAAAAGCGAGCCGCACGCGGCGGCTTCGACTGGCCGGAGACCCGTCAGGTCCTGGCCAAGATCGACGAGGAGCTCTTCGAGCTTCGGACCGAGCTGGACGCCGGCGCTGCGACCGACCGTCTGGAGGATGAGCTTGGCGATGTCCTGTTCACCATCGCCAATCTCGCCCGCCATTTGAAGATCGATCCGGAAGAAGCCCTTCGCCGCACCAATCGCAAGTTCGAGAAGCGCTTTCGCGCAGTGGAGCAGGCACTCGGCCAGGATGGACGTGCCATGCAGGAGACACCGCTCGACGAACTGGAAAGGCTTTGGCAGGCGGCGAAGGGCGTGGAGCGGCGTTGACCTCTTGAAGAGCTTCGATCTCTTGGCTCTTTGATATTTTGCAGTTTGAAAAAGAACTTTTAATTGATAAACGGCGGATCGCTGCGTTGGCGTGATCAGGATCGAAAGACGGCGCAGTGATGACGGAATGGTATCGTGATTAAAAACCAACGGGTTTCAGACCCGGGCCAGCGCAAGTCGACCAGGCGCGCTTTGCATCGCATCGCGTCGCCGTTCTGGCAGGGTCTTTGGCACATGCTCGATGACGGCGGCACGTTGCTTGCGGGGCATATCGCTTTTGCCAGCCTGTTTGCGCTGTTTCCGTTTATCATCTTCCTGACCACGCTCGCCGGTGAGGTTGGACAGAGTGCAGCCGCTCGGGACTTTGTCGATCTCGGTCTTGGCGCGCTGCCGGATGAGGTGCGTCGTTCGATCAAGCCCGCCGTGGACGAGGTGCTGAAGGGCGGCCGTCAGGGGCTGATGACACTCAGCATCGTGGCCTCGCTTTGGGCGGTATCCTCCTCCTTCGAAGCCGCGCGCTACGCGCTCAACCTCGCTTTCGAGGTCAAGCAGACCCGGGCGATCTGGTGGCAAAGGCTGCAGAGCATACTGATGGTGCTGATGTTCGCCATCGGCATCATCCTGATCATGTTGACCACAGTCGCCGCCCCTATCATGTGGACACTGGTCGATCTGTTCGACTTCGCTCCCATCGAATGGCGTCTGCGCTACGGCGCCATTCGCCTTGTGCTCTCAGCGATCCTGCTGCTCGCGCTTGTTCTGCCCCTTTATGTCTGGCTGCCGAATCGTCGGCTGAGCGTGACCGACGTGTTGCCAGGCGCCGTGCTCGCAGTGTTCATGTGGCTGGTCGGTGCCAGCTTCTATTCCTGGTATCTCCTCAACCTCGGCCGGTTCACCGTCACCTATGGCAGCCTCGGCGGTGTCGTGGCGACGCTGCTTTTCTTCTACATCTCCGCCCTGATTTTCATTTTCGGCGCCGAGGTGAACGCTGCAAGACTGCGCCTGCGCCAGGCAGTTCCGGACGGGTGACATCCAACATGGCGGAAGATGAAGAGCAGCTTTATCCATGATGCCGGCAAGAACCGGGCCTTCCCCAAAACCCGGTCCATCGCTAGGATGCGCGCCGACGACAGACGGTATGATTTCCAGGAGAATTCTCGTATGGCCGACGCTCCCCTGATGGCCGGCAAGAAAGGCCTGATCATGGGCATCGCCAATGATCGTTCGCTCGCCTACGGCATCGCCAAAACGGTGGCCGATCATGGCGCCGAGCTCGCTTTGACCTATCAGGGCGACGCGCTGGCCAAGCGCGTGCTGCCGATCGCGGAGAAGCTCGGCGCGCCGATCACGGCACCCGCCGATGTCACCGATCCCGGGAGCATGGACGAGCTATTCGCCCATCTCGAAGAGGAATGGGGCCGGCTCGACTTCGTGGTGCATGCTATCGCCTTCTCCGACAAGGAGGAACTAAAGGGTAAATATCTCGATACGTCAGCCGACAACTTCCAGCGCTCGATGATGATCTCCTGTTTTTCTTTCACGGATCTCTGCCGGCGATCGGCGCCGTTGATGCAAGACGGCGGTAGCCTGGTGACGCTCACCTACGCCGGTGCCGAGCGTGTCGTGCCTCACTACAATGTGATGGGTGTCGCCAAGGCTGCGCTGGAGGCGAGCGTGCGCTATCTCGCGGTCGATCTCGGCGGAGAGGCGATCCGCGTGAACGCGATTTCCGCGGGGCCGGTCAAGACGCTGGCGGCCTCCGGGATCGGCGATTTCCGCTACATCCTGAAGTGGAACGAGTACAATTCGCCTTTGAAGCGCAACACCACCCTCGACGACGTCGGCGGCGCTGGCCTCTATCTCCTCTCCGATCTCGGCGCGGGGACGACGGGCGAGGTGCTGCATGTCGACAGCGGCTATCACGTGGTCGGCATGAAGGCGGTCGACGCTCCAGATATCAGCACTGTCTGAGTCGCAGGAAACATGGCCGGCAACAGCTTCGGCGGCGTCTTTCGCTTCACCACCTTCGGTGAAAGCCACGGTCCCGCGATCGGCTGCGTCGTCGACGGGGTACCTCCGAGGCTCGGCTTGACGGAGTCTGATATTCAGCACTGGCTTGACCGACGACGGCCGGGGCAATCGAAGTTCACGACGCAGCGTCAGGAGCCGGACCAGGTCAAAATTCTCTCAGGGGTGTTCGAAGGTCAGACCACCGGCACGCCGATTGGGCTTCTGATCGAGAATGTCGATCAGCGCTCCAAGGACTATGGCGAGATCAAGGACCGCTTTCGTCCGGGCCATGCCGACTTCACCTATGAAGCCAAATATGGCATTCGCGACTATCGCGGCGGCGGGCGTTCGTCGGCGCGCGAGACTGCGATGCGGGTCGCGGCGGGTGCGGTCGCTCGGAAGGTGTTGGGGGAAGGGGTGTCGATCCGAGGGGCACTCGTACAGATCGGTGACGACCGGATCGATCCAGAGAACTGGAACTGGGGCGCGGTCGAGCAGAACCCGTTCTGGTGCCCGGACCCGAAGGCCTCGATGCGCTGGGAGGAGCAGCTGCTGGCGATTCGAAAAGAGGGCTCTTCCATTGGGGCCGTCATTGAAGTGACCGCCTCGGGCGTGCCAGCCGGGCTTGGCGATCCGATCTACGACAAGCTGGATGCGGATCTCGCCAAGGCGATGATGAGCATCAATGCGGTGAAGGGGGTGGAGATCGGCGCAGGCTTCGCGAGTGCAGCCCTAAGCGGCGAAGAAAACGCTGACGAAATGCGGGTCCAGGGCGGACGGCCCCATTTTCTCTCTAACAACGCTGGCGGCATTCTGGGCGGTATTTCGACCGGTCAGGACATCGTGGTGCGTTTCGCGGTCAAGCCGACTAGCTCGATTCTGACACCACGTCGCTCGATCGACCGTCACGGCAAGGAGGTCGAGGTGTCGACCAAGGGCCGTCACGATCCCTGTGTCGGCATCCGTGCCGTGCCCGTAGGCGAGGCGATGATGGCCGTTGTCCTCGCCGATCACTTGCTTCGACAGCGGGCGATTTCTTCGGACTGAATTGAGCACGCCTGGGTGACTCAGTCTTCAGTCCAATCGTCCTCGGCGGCCGATAGCACATCGTCATAGTCGTCGAGCGACGTCTCGAAGAAGTCGTCCTCGAGCAGCGTGTCGCGCTCCAGATACAGCCCTTCGTCGAGCTGCTCTCTTTCCTGCTCCAGCGCATCGGCAGCGATCACTGTCTTCATCAGATCGCCGAACCTCGGCTGGCCGTTCCGATCGTAGCTCATCGCAGACATGGTCCTTCCTCCATCAACGCGATTACACCGCTATCGAAGCCGAGAAGTTGGGATGAGTCTGTGACCGACGTCACGCTCCGATCGCGATCTAAAAAAAGTATCGGTCAGAGGATGAACGACAGCAGAACGGGTATGGTCACCATGCTGATGGCGGTCGAAATGAGCACGGCGCTGGAGGCTTCGGGCACGGCGACGTCGTAGTGTTGCGCGAAGATGTAGACATTGGCGCCGACCGGAAGTGCTGCGACGATCACCAGGGCCGCTGTGAGGAACGCATCGAGTCCGAGGGCCGCAGCCGTGGCCCAGGCAAGGGCAGGGTGGATGGCGAGCTTGGTCACGGTCATCAATCCCGCCGCACCGAGCGGACCATGCAACCCCCTGGCCACCTCGCGCACGCCGAGGCTGGCGCCGAGGGCGAATAGGGCGGTGGGCGGTCCGGCCTGGCCGATAAAGGACAGGGTCTCGTCGAGCATGGGTGCGAGGCCGAAGCCGAGCGATCCGACGATCATGCCGAAGATCGCAGCCAGGATGATCGGGTTGCCGATGATCGCGCGCAAGGTCGTGGTGACGAGTGCCACCGGACGCACACGGCTGTCGCCCTTGCGGACGATTTCGAGCAGCATGGTCACCAGGCTGTAGAGGGCGACGTTGAACACGAAAATCATGGTGACCGGCACAGCGCCACGTTCGCCGTAGAGCGCGATCATCAAGGGAATGCCGAGCAGAACGGTATTGGGAAAGCAGGAGCCGAAGCCCTGAATGACCAACTCCGGTCCACGCTGATTGAGCAAAGCCCAGCCCAAGAGGGCACCGATCAGCGCAACGGCCGCCAGCACGCTGAAATAGCCGAACACGAAGCGAAGATCGATCAGCCCGGCGACATCGCTGGTCACCACCAGCCGAAACAACAATGCCGGCATGGCGATGTTGAAGATGAACGTCACCAGCGTCTTCACGCCCGCACCGTCGATCCACCTGAACTTCCCAGCCACGAAGCCAAGAACGATCAAAGCGAATAGAGGAACAACCGCGTCGAGTGTCGACGTCACTGGCTTGGCCAGCTCATGTATATGCCTCGATCACGCGAAGCCGCCGGACGCTCATCAAGGCGCCATCAAGCACTGCCTGATCGTCAACGAGCCCCTCGGCGTCGCCCGCGGCTCAACAGGCAAGTTACCATTGTCGGTCGTACCGACCCGCGTCACCCGATAGCGGACATATAGAGTTCGAGGAGTTCGTCTTCTTCGGCGCGTTCTTCGGGGTCTTTCTTGCGAAGGGCGATGACTTTTCGGAGGATCTTGACGTCGAAGCCTTCGCCTTTGGCTTCGCCATAGACTTCCTTGATGTCGTCGGCGATGCCCTTCTTATCCTCTTCCAGCCGCTCGATGCGCATGATGAAGTTCTTGAGGCGGTCGGCGGTGGTGCCGACGGTGCGCGTGCTGGTGGTCTTGAGCTTCTGCTCCTCTTCGGCCTCGTCGGTGGTGGGATTGAGCTGCACGACATCATTCATGGGAAAAGATTTCCTTCCTCACTCAAAAGTAAAGCCTCCGGCCGCTGGCCGGCACCGCCTGCTAGAAGGGGATTTCGTCGTCGAGATCGTCAAAGCCGCCGCCGGATGAACTGCCGCCTGAGGACGAGCCGCCACCACCACTGCCGCCGCCGAACGAGTCCCCGCCGCCGCCGTAGCCACCGCCTCCGCCGCCCATGTCGTCGCCGCGGCCGCCGATCAGGGTGAGCTCGCCGCGGAAGCGCTGCAGGACGATCTCGGTGGTGTAGCGCTCCTGGCCGGACTGATCCTGCCATTTTCGGGTCTGAAGCTGGCCCTCGACATAGACCTGGCGGCCCTTGGAGAGATATTTTTCGGCGACCTCGCCCAGGCGATCATTGAAGATCACGACGCGGTGCCACTCGGTCTTCTCGCGCGGCTCGCCGGTGTTGCGGTCGCGCCAGCGCTCCGAGGTGGCGATCGCGAGATGCACGATCTTGGTCCCGTCCTGCGTCTGCCTAACCTCGGGATCGCGCCCGAGATTGCCGAGCAGAATGACCTTGTTGACACTCCCGGCCATGTCCTTCTCCCTCACCGTCCAGCGTGGACAGCGGACCCTAGCAGGGCGGCGCGCACAGCAAAACGGATTTTTCGCATTTTTTCGGGGGATTGTCGGGGGGCCTGATCGATCGAGCCGGCGGTGGTCTATTTGACGATTCTGTTCTGCTGACCGCCGCCAGGATCGACATTGTCAATTTGGAGATGAACATTCCACGTCAGGTTCAATTAAATTCAGGATTGAATTCCTTTGATCATTGCGCATTAAATCGAGCAACAGATTTGATGGGAGCGATTTGATGCCGGAGAATGCAGCGGCTGAAGGCGGTTTTGGCAGGGATGCGCCGAGCCGCTCGGACAACGACAACGATCGCGGTGGTGCCAGAGAAGACAAGGAGTCCAGGGCGGAGAAGGCGGAGTCCTTTGAGCGCGCCATGGACAACGCTAACAGGCCCGACCGCGCGCCCGCGGAGCCGTCGGACACGACGACCGTTGCCGACGATAACGACGATGACAATCGGAACACGACCGACAAAACCGATGACCGGCAGGATCGCAGCTTCTTCGATCGCGTCGCCGACACGCTGACGGCACCGCCGACCGATGCCGAGGGCAACGCCCGCTCGACCTCGCCGGTGGCAGATCGTGTGCGCAACCACACCAGAAATTACAGCCTTGATGACCTTCGGAACGTCTTCACCGACGACCCCGGCCTGACGCCGGAGCAGAGCCAGGCGCTCGCGGACGGGGCGGCTGTGATGGAGGGCGTCGCCGTCATGACGACGACGCCGAAAGAGCAACTGAGCCTCTACCAAGCCGACCTTCGGTTGCAGCAACGTGGGCTGGAGTATCAGCGGGAACTGCTCGGCGAGAATATTCACCCGCGGTCTCCGAAGGCCGGCAAGGCAGCAGTCATCGATCGTCAGCTCGATGAACTCGCCCAGGAGCGAAAGCTGGTCGAGACAGTCAGCCGTCCTGATCTCGCAACCGGGATCGAGCCGGAGATACTGCATTTTGATCCCAAGGACGATGGGCAGATCGTTGTTGGCTACGGCGATATCGCAAATGCCAGTCATATCGCTGTTGTGGTGCCGGGAACTGGGGCTGCTTTGGGCACCTTTGCAACGACGGAACGACGGTCGATGGAATTGATGAAAGCGTTGCAAGCGGATCCAAGCATTAGTTCACCAGCCGTCGTTGGATATTTGGGCTACGACGCACCCGATACTGTTTTCTTTGACGGCTTTGAAGCCATGTCTGACGATCTGGCCGTCGAAGGAGCACCGGTTTTTGCAGATTTCTTGAACAGCTTGCCCGAAGACGCCCAAACTCATGTGTTCGCCCATAGCTACGCCAGCCTCCTGGCTGGAAAGGCTCTGATGGAAGGAGGCAGGCCTGACTATGTCCACGCTTTGGGCAGTCCCGGCATGGGCTTCGATTCGATAGCGGACCAAGCTTTTGAAGGCGACGTGGTGATTACCCATACGGGAAATCCCGGAGACATGGTTGTCTTCAGCGAATATTTTGGTGAGGTGCCGCCATCAGGGGCGATCAGTTATCCCTCAACCGGCAGAGGGCATGTCGACGACCCGGATGATCTTAGCGATGCAAATTATTTCAGCCCCGAGATCATGCGTGATATTATTGCTGGACGAAGACAGCCTTTGGAGGAAAACTTGCGGGCCGACTTTCAAACGGACCAACGGTTCATTGGGCGATAGCATTGCACTTGCTACAGAAATTCTTGCTCGCTGCTACGGTAATAGTCATGTCAACTACCGGCTGTGATTCTGCACAGACCACGCCTGCTCGAGATGCGTTGGCCCAGGATCTCGATCGCGCGACAGATGTGGTTGAGTCATTAGCACGCGAGATAGGGCCGGAGTTGCCCTGGCAGGGAGGTGGTGATGATCAGCACCCCTGTGTCGACAGCGACGGCAAGGCTGTTGCCTATCAATCGACATACTCACTTCAGCTGACGTCGGCAAAGCGTGACCTCGACGATCAAGCAGCCTCGGAGAGCGCTCGCTCCTGGTTGACCGAGAACGGCTTCGAATTTCGTCGTGATGCGAGGCACGAAGGTGGCCTTCGAGAAATTTGGGCTATCAAGGAAGATGACGTGGTCGGCATCGGTGTTGTCGTCGATGCGCATCCGGGGGGATACAGGATCAAGGCTACGACCAAATGCAGACCGTGAGTTACGCCCCGGTAGGACCGCTGTTGCCTCAGAGATGACCCAGAGTGTCGCCCAGATGTCCTAGAAGTCGCTTGGATGCTCGAACCTCGTCCCTGTGAGCCGGCGCTTCTAATCTTTACTCCTGTTAAGCACCGCCCTGCGCCGCTGCCTGAGCGCCGGTCACGGCGATCAACTGGAGAATATCGGACTTACTGCAGCCGCGGGAGAGGTCGTTGGCTGGATGGTTGAGGCCTTGGAGGATGGGGCCGATGGCTGTGGCGCCGCCGATGCGCTGGGCGATCTTGTAGCCGATATTGGCGGAATCGAGACTAGGGAAAATGAAGACGTTGGCGTCGCCTGCGAGGATCGAATTCGGCGCCTTCGTGCGGCCGATCTCCGGGACGATCGCAGCATCGAACTGGATTTCGCCATCAATGATCAGATCAGGGTCGGCCTTACGCGAGATCGCCACCGCCTCGGTGACACGGTCGATCGATTCATGTCGGGCACTGCCCATGGTCGAGAAGGACAGCATGGCGACCCTCGGTGTCTCCCCCGTCATGGCGTGAAAGGAGGCGGCGGAGGAGAGGGCGATGCCGGCGAGCTCTTTGGGCGTGGGCTGAACCACCAGCGC
>JBCCIN010000001.1:0-47126 GCA_039028235.1 Pseudomonadota bacterium | reverse complement strand
CTGGTGTCCAGAGCGAAGGACGGCACGGCGCTTGGTGCTGCCTTGCTCTGGGGCTGGCCAAGGACTGTCAAGCTCGACCTCGAGCCTGTAGCGCCTGCCAATGTTCCTGGCCTTCCTGACTACGCCTCGGCCTGGCGACGGCGCATTGATGATGGAGAAACGTTGAACGTCTAGTCCAGCAAGGCCACGGTGCCGAGCACCGCCGATGGAAGATATTGCTTGCAGTGATCTTGGCTGAGATCGATCGAGACTGAACTATTGCGATCTAAATGAATCTGCTTGGCGATGAGAACATTGCAGGAATTGACTGGTGTGATCGCATTCGAGCTTTGCGATCTCAGCGTACCTTCCGGCAGATAGATCGTGCCATGTAGCGTATTGGGTGCACCGCTGTCCCAGATGTGGTTGCCGCCGAATTTACGATCCTGATAGACCAGGATGCCGGCCAGATCGCCGTTGACGGGCGCCGTCAGTGCAAGTTCGCTGTTGTCGGAAAAGTTAACGAGCGCCGTATCACCGGTAAGAAAGAAGGTCACTTCGTCGCCTGTCATCTTAGCTGTGTCGGCTATCGACAGGGGGCCATCCTTGATCACGTAGACGCCTGCTGCTAGGTCGACGTCGGATGATCCACTGATAGCAAGACCTCCGCAATACACGCCAGGGTGGAGCGTGCCGTTATATTCGGACAGGGCTGTGTCGTTGAAGTCGCAGCCCCCGATCTCAGGCGCCTCCAGGGCTGCCAGCGGGTCAGGTTGGGGCGGGCAGCCGGTGGTCGGTTCTGGCGAGACGTTGTGCCCGAAAAAGCTGAGATAGACCCCACCGGTGATGCAGACACCACCAGCAAGAAGTTCGCTCCCCGACCATGCCGAAAAGGCCCATTTATGCTCGGAATTGACTTGGACGGTGCAGTTCGGCGCCTCGATCTTGGAACTCCAGTTCAGGTGGAGTCCGTGAAGCTGTTCTTGCTCCAGGGCGAGAATGCACATTGCCGAGCGTTTGCCGGCAACAGCGCTGGCGTTGAGGTCGAGCAAGCTGCTGCCGATAACGCCGGCAAACAACGTACTGAGCGCATTGCCTTTCTCGTCGCTGAGCGCCGGTGTCACCCGGACAGCGCTCGGCGCCTGGTCGTCGCTCTCGACACGGCGCGTCTCAGGATTCCATTGCCCGAATTCGATGCCTTCGGCGGTAATGACATCTTTGTGGCCGGGCATGTTGCGCTGGGCATAGCGATAGGCAGCCTCGCGCGCAGCCTGCACGTCGGGAAGGTTGACCGCAGCAGCCAAGGCGGCAGCGTCTGCGGTCAGCTGCAGCTGCTGGCGGATGGCATGAGCGCGGGCAAGATCGACCGCCAGGGCGGCGCCGGACAGGGCAACAATGACGGCGGCCGCCATGATCGGCAGGATTGCGCCCCGATCATCCCGAAGGATGCGGCGCCAGATGGAACGATCTATCGATCTGATCATGTTGGTCGTCGCTCTCAAGCTGTCGGCAGGATTTTCACCAGGTTCGATGTGCATTTTAGGCAAACTGTCTAAACAGACCGTTAAAATGCGTGGAAAAATCCGAACGTCGCTCTCCTGGTCGATTTGGAGTCATGGGAGGGGAGAGGACGGCGCCAATATGCCGACGTTTACGGTTTGCTCGATCGCAGGCGAGCGATCTGCAATGTGAGAGAGCAGGCTCTCGATCGGCTCCGGCCGGCCAAAGAGGTAACCTTGAGCTTCGTTGCAGCCTAGCGTGATCAGCCGGTCCCGCTGGGCTTCGTTTTCGACCCCCTCGGCGATTGTCCTGAAGCCGAAGGCCTGGCTCATCATGACCACGGCACGCACGATGCTGTGGTCACTTTCCTCATGTTCCAGATCCTGAACGAAGGTTCGGTCGATCTTCACCTTGTGCACCTTGAAGCGCTTCAGATAGCTGAGTGACGAATAGCCTGTGCCGAAATCGTCGATCGCGAGGCGTACGCCCATGGCATCCAGCTCGGCGAGCGTCTTGATGGCGAGTTCCTGATCGCGCATCAAAAGGCCTTCGGTGATCTCAAGCTCAAGATGCTGGGGCGCCAGGCCTGTCAGGTCGAGAACGTCCGCGACCTCCTGCACCAGGTTCTGGTGGGTGAACTGGGCTGGCGACACATTCACGGCGATAAGGCCGTCACCGATGATCGACGACCACCGCTGCGCGATTCGGCAGGATTCCTCCAGGACCCAGCGTCCAAGCGGCAGAATGAGCCCTGTTTCTTCGGCGATGTTGATGAACACGTCCGGACTGATCGGGCCAAGTTCGGGATGATGCCAGCGCAGCAGGGCTTCGCCACCGATCAGGCGGCTGTCAGCCAGATCGACCTGCGGCTGGACATGCAGGTCGAGGCTGCCCTCCTCGAGGGCCCGCCTCAGATCCTGCTCCAGGCGGCGCTTGCGGGCGAGGCGCTGGCTCATATTCGGATGATAGACCACGGCCTCATTGCCGCCGGCGGACTTGGCGGCGTACATGGCGAGATCCGCGGCTTTCAGGAGTTCTTCGACACTGGTGCCGTCTTTGGGGAAACAGGCCACGCCGATGCTGGTGCCGACGGTGAACTCGAAGTCCTGCACCTTGAGCGGTCGGCGTATGCTGGCGAGGAGACGCTTGGCGAGCGCTATGATATCCGGCTCATCCGCGGCGCCCGATACGCGGATGATCGCGAACTCGTCCCCGCCGAGCCGGGCGATCGTGTCGGCCCGACGGAGGTCTTCGCTGAGACGTTCAGCGATTGCGACCAGCACGGAATCCCCGACATCGTGGCCGAAGGTGTCGTTGATGTCCTTGAAACCATCCAGATCGAGCATCAAAAGGGTGCCGCTCCGATCGTCCAGGCGCCCGCCTTCGAGGATGGAACGCATCTGCGACTGCAGGCGTGAGCGGTTGCAGAGACCGGTCAGCGTGTCGTGCTCCGCGAGGAACCGGATGCGGCCTTCGCGCTGCACATTTTCGGAAATGTCGGCGCAGACGCCGCGGAAACCTTGGAATTCTCCGGACGGATCGAGAATTGGGCTGCCGGAGATCTTGAGGAAGCTCTGTTCCTCCTCACCGACGGACAGGATCAGGTCGCGAAAAGCGCTCTGGCGTTCGATGGCTTCCTGGAAGCTTTGGTCGTCCAACCTATCGCCCGGCTGGCCGAGAATATAAGTGACCGGCCGTCCGATATAGGATTTGGCCGGCCGGCCCGAGAATGTCTTGATGTCCTCGGAAACGAAGGTCAGCATGAGTTTCGCGTCGGTTTCCCAAAGCCAGTCCGATGCAATCTCGGCGAAATCCTGAAATCGTCCGCGATCGACCCTGGCCTCCTTTTCCGCGGAACGCGCAGCGCGCGCTTCGACGATCAGCATGGTGACGAACAGGGCACCGACGACAATGATGCCGATCAGAAGATAGCGATTGATGCCGATCAGCCTGGAGGCATTGGCAAGATCCCGTTTCTGCAGCTCCAGCCGGATATGGGTGAGGTTGACCATCAGCCGCTGCAGGCTGTTCAGCCAGGGATCGAGGATCGCCTTGATCTGCGACAGGGTTTCCGTGTCGCCGCGAAGATCGTCCCGGCCGTCGAGGAGGCGGTCGACTTTGCTGAGGGCCGCGGCGAAATCGGCTCTGAGATCCAGCTTTCCGGGAAGGGCCTGCACCACCGGGCTGCGTTCGTCGAGATTGAGGAGATCGGCAGTGCTGGCCAGGTTGGCAAGCTGCTTCCTCACGGTTCCGATGTCGACGGAATCCGCGCCCGCAACATGTTCGCTCAGCGTCAGCAGGAACTGGTAGCTGCGCGTCTCCGTCTGCTGTGTGGTCCAGCTGTCGACGCGTGCATAGCGGACGAGATCGTCCGCCTTGCCGTCGATCGCCTGCAGCATGATCCAGACCAGCGCGACGCCCACCAGAAGCACGATCGCCAGCGCGACATGAACGGCATATCGAACGGATTTGAAGGTCAATGCGAAAGCCCGGCCAAGCGCCCCCATGGCGCACGGAACCTGAGCTTAGGGATTCTTCCTTAAAAAAGTTCTAACCCACCAAACCTGCGGGGTTGATGGAACCCGACGATGCCCACGGAAAAGGAGTGTCGTGGCGATCAGATGTCGAGATTGACCACCTTGAGCGCATTGTCCTGGATGAACTCGCGCCTGGGATCGACGACGTCGCCCATCAAGGTCGAGAAGATCTCATCGGCTTCGTCGACATGATCGATCGATACCTGATAGAGGCTGCGCACCTCAGGGTCGAGCGTAGTTTCCCAAAGCTGCTCCGGGTTCATTTCACCGAGACCCTTGTAGCGCTGGATCGAGATGCCGCGGCGGCTGGCTGCGATGATGGCCTCGAAGAAGGCGAGCGGGCCGTTGACCTCGGTCTCGGAGGTTTTGCGCGTGTATTGAGCGGGGCCGTCGAAGCTTTTGCCGACGTGCTCGATCAGGGCGTGCAGCTTTCTGGCTTCCGGCGATTTGGTGATGCGGCTGTCCAGGCGGTGGCGGTCCCGGCGTTCGCCGCGCTGGCGGATGAAGAGCGGGACGCCGTCTTCGTTGATGGAGCCTTGCCAGCGGTCCTTGCCGGTGTCGTTCAGGCGGGCGGTGATGCGGTCGATGGTCGCTTGGTTGTCGGCCTCGTCGCCGAGAGCACCTTCTGCGAACGCACCGGTGAGGGCTGCGGCCTCGATCAGGGCGGCGGGGACGCGGCGTTCGAGGGAGCGGGTGAGAGCGGACATTTGCCGAACCTTCTCGACAAGCTCCGCGAGAGCGTCGCCTTCGCGAACTTGACCGTCCGCCGTCGCAAGGCTCGCGTCTTCGAGGCCGGAGCCGATCAGATAGTCTTCGAGGGCGGCATCGTCTTTGAGATAGCGCTCGCTATTGCCGCGTTTGACCCGGTAGAGGGGCGGCTGGGCGATGTAGAGATGGCCGGCTTCGACGATCTCCGGCATCTGGCGATAGAAGAAGGTCAGGAGCAGCGTGCGGATGTGGGAGCCGTCGACGTCGGCGTCGGTCATGATGATGATGCGGTGGTAGCGAAGCTTCGAGAGGTCGAAATCGTCGCGGATGCCGGTGCCCATCGCGGTGATCAGGGTGCCGATCTCGTTGGAGCCGAGGATCTTGTCGAGGCGGGCGCGTTCGACGTTCAGGATCTTGCCGCGAAGCGGAAGGATCGCCTGGTTCTGCCGGTTTCGGCCCTGCTTGGCTGAACCGCCGGCGCTGTCACCCTCGACCAGGAAGAGTTCGGCTTTGGCGGGATCGCGTTCCTGACAGTCGGCGAGCTTGCCGGGCAAGTTCGCGACGTCGAGGACACCCTTTCGCCGGGTGAGTTCGCGGGCCTTGCGGGCGGCTTCACGGGCGGCGGCGGCATCCACGACCTTGGCGACGATGGTCTTGGCGACGGCCGGATTTTCTCCCAGCCAGCGGTTCAGGGTCTCGGTGATCAGGCTGGAGACCGCGGGCTGGACTTCGGAACTGACCAGCTTGTCCTTGGTCTGGGAGGAGAATTTCGGGTCCGGCATCTTGACCGAGAGCACGCAGGTCAGGCCTTCGCGGGCATCCTCGCCGGAGAGCGTCACCTTCTCCTTTTTCATCGCCCCGCTTTCCTGGGCATAGCCCTGGATGCAGCGCGTCAATGCGGTTCTCAATCCGGCGAGATGTGTGCCGCCGTCCCGCTGGGGGATGTTGTTGGTAAAGCAGAGGCAGTTTTCGTGGTAGCCGTCGTTCCACTCCAACGCGGCCGAGACGGTGAGGCCGTCCCGCTCGCCGGTGATCGAGATCGGCGGGCTGTGAAGCGCATTCTTGGCGCGGTCGAGATAGGTGACGAAGGCCTCTAACCCGCCCTCGTAATTCATGACCACGTCCTTGGGCTCGTCGGCGCGGTCGTCCCGAAGGACGATCTTGACGCCGGCATTGAGGAAGGCGAGCTCGCGAAGGCGGTGTTCCAGGATCTGGTAGCTGAAGTCGGTCTTGGAGAAGGTTTTTTCAGAGGGGAGGAAGGTGATTTCCGTGCCGCGCTTGCCATCGGCGGCAGTGCCGATATGGCGGAGCGGGCCGACCGGCTCGCCACCTTGCTCAAAGCGCATCATATGTTCCTGGCCATTTCGCCAGATGCGCAGCTCCAGCCATTCGGAAAGGGCGTTCACAACAGAGACTCCGACGCCATGGAGGCCGCCTGAGACCTTGTAGGAATTCTGATTGAACTTACCGCCGGCATGGAGGCGGGTCATGATGACCTCGGCAGCGGACACGCCTTCGCCGCCATGGATGTCGGTCGGGATGCCACGGCCGTTGTCGCGCACAGTGACCGAGCCGTCGGCGTTCAGGACCACGTCCACCTGATCGCAGTGGCCGGCGAGGGCCTCGTCGATCGCGTTGTCGACCACCTCGAACACCATATGGTGGAGGCCGGATCCGTCATCGGTGTCGCCGATATACATCCCCGGGCGGAGGCGCACGGCCTCCAGGCCTTCGAGCACCTGGATGGCGCTACTGTCATAAGCTTCCTGTTCAGGGGGCGTGGGCATGGCTTGGCTAGTCGACATCGTAGGCATGCAGTTCCGAAGCGTTGACGGAAAAATACTGGGCGCGGCGGCCCAAAGGCTCGAAGACAGAGCTGTCGGTCCCGGTGAGCCAGGCCTGGGTACCGAGGGAGGTCAGTTCATCAAAAAGATCGTTGCGTCTGACGCTATCCAGATGGGCGGCGATCTCGTCGAGCAGGAGGATCGGCAGCTTCTGGTCGAGGCTGGCACGCCTTCGCGCCTCGGCGAGGCAGATGCTGATCAAAAGCGCCTTTTGCTGGCCGGTGGAGCCTTCGCCTGCCGGGACGCCGCTCAAGGCATCATGGACAACGAGATCGCTTCGATGCGGCCCGGTCGACGTGGTGCCGGTTTCGGCGTCGCGTCGCCGGTCCGCCTTCAGCTGTTCGGCGAGCCGCTGTTCGGCATCGAGGGCTGAGAGGCGGCCGAGCCAGTGCTCGACGGTGCCGTCCAGGGCGAGGGTCGGACGCGGGAAGGGGCCGGGATCGTAGGCAAGAACGTCGGAGAGCGCCTTCACGGTCTGGCGCCTGGCCGCGGCGATGGCGACCGCCGACGCGGCGGCGCGTATTTCCAGCGCGTCGAGCCAAGTGGGATCAGGACTAGTCGTACGCAACAGGCGGCCGCGCTCCCGAAGCGCCTTCGAATAGCCGGTGACCCGGCCGACATGGGCGGGATCGCTTGCGAGCACGAGCTGATCGAGAAAACGCCGTCGCTCGGATGCCCCCTCCTGAAAGAGACGGTCCATTGCCGGCGTCAGCCAGAGGACGGCGATGAGGTCGCCGAGTGCTGCCTGATTGGCAACCGGCTGACCGTCGATGCGAACGATCCGGCGCTCACGGGTACCACCGGCGGCGTCGGCAGAGCGGCCGGTGCCGATGTCGCTCATCAGCCCGCCATAGCGTACCCTCGCGGACACGGACCAGGGGCCGGCGCCGCGGCGATCGAGTTCCTGGACACGTGCGCGGCGAAGCCCGCGGCCGGGGGCGAGCAGGGACACGGCTTCGAGGAGATTGGTCTTGCCGGCGCCGTTGGCACCGGTGAGCACCACCGGCCGCTGGTCGATGTCGATGCGCAGGGTCGCGTAGGAACGAAAGTCGCTCAACGACAGACGACCGATCGCCGGCGAGCGGCTGGTCGCTTCCGTCATTCCGATAGTGGCGTCTGGCTGCCGATCGAGCGTCAGAATCATTACACGCGCATGGGCATCAGCACATAGAGCGTGCTGCTGTCCTTGGGATCGCGCACCAGCGTGGGTGCACCGGCGTCCGCCAAAGCGAGCTCGATGTCCTTGCCCTCGATTTGTGACGTGATATCCAGGATATAGCGAGCGTTGAAGCCGATTTCCATAGAATCGCTCTTGTAGTCGGCATCCACTTCCTCGACGCCGCGTCCGGCATCCGGGCTGATCGCGGTGAGAGTCAGCTTGCCATCGGAAAGCGCGAGCTTTATCGCGCGCGACTTGTCCGTGGAGATGGTGGCAATGCGATCGACCGCCTCGGCGAGCTCGGCGGTGGGCATGACCATGAGCTTGTCGTTGTCGCTCGGAATCACCCGCTCATAATCGGGAAACGTGCCGTCGATCAGGCGGGAGCGCAGCACGGCCGTGCCCACCTTGAAGCGGATGCGCGCATGGGAAAGCGCCAACTCGACCGAGGTGTCGGGATCGAGTTCGTCGATCAGCTTTCTAAGCTCGCCCACGGTCTTTCTCGGCACGATCACACCGGGCATGCCTGCCGCACCCTCGGGCAGGCCGACCTCGACGCGGGCGAGGCGATGGCCATCGGTGGCGACGCTTCGAAGGCAGCTCGCCGCTCCCTCGTCGACCGCATGGATGAAGATACCGTTCAGATAGTAGCGCGTTTCTTCGGTCGAGATCGCAAAGCGCGTGCGGTCGATCAGCCTGATCAGATCGTCGACCGACAGGGAGAAGCTGTGATCCAGGCCATCATCGGTCATCGCCGGGAAATCGGCGGCCGGTAGACAGGGGAGATCGAAGGCGGTGCGTCCGGAGCGCAGGCTGAGTTCAGCGCCCTGCTCGCTTTTCTCCAGCTCGATCTGGCTGTTTTCCGGCAGCTTGCGAACCACGTCGTAGAGCGTGTGCGCGGGTGCAGTGATCGCGCCCGGACGGATCACCTCGGCCTCGGTCGCTTCGACCACGGAAAGATCCATGTCGGTCGCTGTCAGGCTGATACCAGCCTCCCCGGCTTCGAGCTTGACGTTGGAGAGAATGGGGATGGTGGTGCGCCGCTCGACTACGCTCTGCACATGGGCAAGGGATTTGAGGAGAGCCGCACGCTCGAAAGCCAACTTCATGATCGCGCCATTTGATCCAAGGGTGGTGTTACCGATCGTTTTCGGCCGGCGCGGACGGCAAAAAGCCTATCATACACGAGCAGATTCCCGCCGGGAGCGGACCATATCACCAATACGGAAAAAAAACAGTATTTTTGACCGATAAATCGTTATTTTTTCGCGGTTTTGCGCCGGTTTGTGCCGTTTTCCCTGCCGCTATGCGGGAAATGGCTTTCGCATCGCGGAAAAACATCGCTTTTTCAAGGGGCTGTGGCCGTTTTCTCAAGTAGTGACAGAACGCGACAAAGCCGCCCGACACAGGCTCCCGTTCGCGCTGCCGCGCGTCGCGACCGGTCAGCCGTGGAGCTGGCGGCGGAGCTGCTCGATGTCCTCGCTGATCACCGAATCCTGGGTGCGCAGCTCCTCGATCTTGCGGATCGCGTGCATCACCGTGGTGTGATCACGCCCGCCGAAGCGCCTGCCGATCTCGGGAAGCGAACGCGGGGTGAGCTGCTTCGCCAGGTACATCGCCACCTGACGAGGCCTCGCGACCACGCGTGCGCGGCGCGCGGAGTGCATGTCCGAGAGCTTGATGCCGTAGTGTTCGGCGACCCGCTTTTGAATCTCCTCGATGGTGATCCTACGCTCATGGGCGCGCAGCAGATCCTGTAGCACCTCCTGCGCCATCTCGAGGGTGATCGCGCGGCCGACCAGGGTCGACTGGGCGACGATACGGTTGAGCGCCCCTTCGAGCTCGCGGATGTTCGAGGTGATGCGATGGGCCAGGAACTCCAGCACACGATCCGGCACCTGGACCTGGGCTGCCAATCCCTCAGCTTTTGACTGTAGAATTCCCAGCCGCAATTCGTAGGTGGAGGGGTGAATGTCCACCACCAAGCCCCAGCCCAGGCGGGACCGGATGCGTTCTTCGAGGCCGGAAAGCTCGGCCGGGCTGCGATCGGAGGAAATGACGATCTGCGAGCCGCGATCGATCAGCGTGTTGAACGTGTGAAAGAACTCTTCCTGGGTGCTGTCCTTGCCGCCGATGAACTGCACGTCGTCGACCATCAGGACGTCGACCGAGCGGAACAGCTCCTTGAAGCGCATGGTGTCCTTGAAGCGCAGCGCCCGGATGAACTGATACATGAACTTTTCGGCGGAGAGATAGACCACCTTGCGGTTCGGGTCCTGGCGCTGGATTTCCCAGGCGATCGCGTGCATCAGGTGGGTCTTGCCGAGCCCGACGCCGCCATAGATGAACAGAGGATTGAACGGCAGCTGATTGAGCTCGGCCACACGTTTCGCCGCGGCGAAGGCCAGCTCGTTGGGTTTGCCGACCACAAAGTTGTCGAAGGTGCAGCGTGGGTCGAGCGGTGCTGACATGTCGGCGCTGGGACCGATCTCGGCAACCGACGCCTTGCCGCCGGACGTGTCGGCGGCGGGCTGGCCGATCGAGACGGTCGCCGGCCGGGGCGCCATCATCTGGGCGCTCGCCTTGTTGACGTGGGCGGGAGCCGCAACCACCGTCAGCGCGATGCCGTCGATCACCGGGTTGGCGCGGCGCCATAGCATCTTGATACGATCAGCATAATGCGACGCGATCCAATCCCGAAGAAATCGGGTGGGCACGCCGAGGCGAACGCGATCGCCTTCGAGTCCCTCCAGCGTCAGGGAAGCGAGCCACGTCTTGAAGGCGGCATCACCATAGTCGGCGCGCAACTGATCCTTAATGCTGGACCATTGCTGCTCGAGGTGAACGGTCGCGCTTTGCGGACGGGCGTTCATAGTCTTTTCGGCGCTACAGCCATGGCATTATCAGCCCGAGTTAAGAGTCACTGACGGCAAAAAGGACGCTCAGCCTGTTCGTTCATTGCAAAACTCGAAGTTGATCGGCAAGCAATCGTGCCGTCAGAGAACAGGCTTCGAGCTCAGCGAAAACTGTCATTCAACTGTGACAATACGGTAATTGCACGCCAAAGGGCTGACAAGGTGACCGAAAGGAGAACAGCAATTATCGCGCTAAAGTTGATGAAAAAATTTCTTACAATGTGCTTAGATTTGCCTGAAATTTCCTTCGATTCTCTCAGAAAAAAAGCCCCATGTCACATGACGGGGCCTCTTCTCCGAACATCCATAGGTAGAAAAGTGTTGCCGTCAGGCTGAAGCCCCTTCGCCGGTCGAAAGCTGGTTCACGCGACGGGTGAGCCGTGAGATCCGACGAGAAGCCGTATTCAGCTTGAGAACACCCTTTCTGACGCCGCGCCTGATCTCCGGCTCGGCTTCACGCAGCGCACTCTTCGCTGCTTCGGCATCGCCGCCGGCGACGGCCGCTTCCACCTTCTTGATGTAACTTCTGATCCGGCTGGTACGCGCCCGGTTGGCCAGGGTGCGCCGCTCCGTCTGCCGGATGCGTTTCTTGGCTGAACGATGATGAGCCATATGCGTTTTCGAACCTCGATTACGAAATCGTGCAGCAGGTCATATAAAGGCCCTGCCGCTACGCGTCAACACGGCGGCACGCCTGATATTTTCAAAGATCAGCCGGGCCCCGGGTGGCAGCCGTTCAACGCTGATTGAAGCTGGGCGTGCGCTTTTCCAGGAAGGCCTGCATCCCTTCCTTGCGATCCTCGGTCGCAAACGTCGCATAGAATAGCCGGCGTTCCGCTCGAATGCCCTCGTTCAGCGATGTTTCATAAGCGATATTCACCGCATCCTTGGCCATGGCGACGATCGGCTGGGATTTCTCGGCAATGGTCGTGGCGAGCTTGATCGCCTCGTCCAGGAGATTGGCGACCGGCACGACCCGGGCGACGAGATTGGCCCGTTCCGCGGCCTCGGCGTCCATCATATGGCCCGTGAGCACCATCTCCATCGCTTTCGATTTGCCGATGGCGCGGGTCAGGCGCTGGGTGCCGCCGGCGCCCGGGATCGTGCCGAGATTGATTTCCGGCTGACCGAATTTGGCGTTGTCCGCAGCGATGATAATGTCACACATCATGGCGAGCTCGCAGCCGCCGCCGAGCGCATGGCCGGCGACCGCCGCGATGATCGGCTTCCTGACTTCGGTAACACGCTGCCACGGGCGAATGAAGTCGCTCTGCTGCACGTCCGCGAAGTCCTTCTGCTCCATCTCCGCGATATCGGCACCGGCCGCGAACACCCGGTCTGAGCCGGTGAGCACGATGGCGGCGATGTCGGGATCGGCATCGAAGGCTGTGAGCGCCTGATTGAGCTCGTCGATCACCTGACTGTTCAGCGCATTCACTTTCGGCCGGTTGAGCGTGATCACCCCGACCGGATCGCGGCTGTCGACCAAAAGAGTGTCATAAGCCATGTTCTTCTCCCCCTGCTCGGCGTTCGGACAATTTTTGTCCCCGATCCGCCCGCCAAAACGGAGCCGGAATAAACAACAAGAGCACCACCGACGTCTAGACTTGACAGGACGTTCTCTTCTCGAGCCACGACTGCTTCAGGGAGCATGCTCTCTGAGACCGGCCGCGCTCAGCGCTGACAGTGCTTACAATAAAAGGTCGTGCGGTTGGCCTGAACGGTCGTCCGCACCGCCCGCTCGCAGGCCGGGCAGGGTTGCTCGGCTCGTCCATAGACCTCGAAGCTGTGCTGAAAATAGCCAAGCTCGCCGTCGGTCTGGACATAGTCGCGGAGGGAGGAGCCGCCGGCCTCGATGGCTGATGAGAGCACGCTCCTGATGGCGTCTGCGAGCTTTCGGCACTCGGCGGGCTTCAGGCGATCAGCCGGGCGAAGCGGGGAGATGCGCGCCTTGAACAGGCTTTCGCAGGCATAGATATTGCCGACCCCGACCACCAGCTTCTGGTTCATGATCGCCGTTTTGATCGGGCTGATGCGGCCTCGGAGCACGCGTCCTAGCGCCTTGCCGTCGAAACCGGGATCGAGGGGCTCCAGCCCGAGGCCGGCAAGGCGAGGGTGGCCGTCGAGCTTGGCCTCGGCCACCAGATCGAGCATGCCGAAGCGTCTCGGATCGACATAGCGAAGCGTGGTGCCGTCATCGAAGCCGAAGGTCAGGTGCTCATGAGGCCCCGCTGGATCGCCGTCGAACAGCAGCCGGCCGGACATACCGAGGTGCAGAAGAAGGCGGTGCGCGTTGTCGAGTTCGGCGAGGATATATTTGGCGCGGCGGCGAAAGCCGAGGATGCGGCAGCCGGCGAGTCGCTCGGCCAAGGCTTCCGGCAGCGGGAAGCGCAGATCGGCCCGATGTTGGGCGACGTCGACGATCGTCCGGCCGACCAAGCGGGCTTCAAGCCCGCGCATCGCGGTCTCGACTTCCGGCAGTTCCGGCATGGCGCTACCACCTCCCGCTTTTCCCGACCGACCATGGCGGCGCTTGTCGCATGCCGGCGGCTTTCGTACAACATCGACCAGCCGGCGCACCGCCGGATCGTCGACATATGGGCATCATGACCGATCTTCCAGACAAGGCCGCTCGCCGAACGACCGCTATCGACGAGCCGGCGAAGCGGCTCTCGACCTCCTTTGGCTTCAAGGAGGTGCATGCCGAGGAAAAGGCGGCGATGGTCGGTGACCTGTTCGCCCGAGTCGCGGATCGTTACGACCTTATGAACGACGTGATGAGCGGCGGCGTCCACCGGCTGTGGAAGGCGTCCATGGTCGACGTCCTGGCGCCCCGGCCGGGTATGCGCTTGGTCGATGTCGCCGGCGGCACGGGTGACATCACCTTTCGCGTCCTCGATCGGCTGAAGGGGGGGGGAGGGCCGCCTGCGGCGATCACGGTCGCCGATATCAACCCGGCGATGCTCGCGGTCGGACGTGACCGGGCGATCGACCAGAACAGGCTTTCCGGCATCGACTGGATCGCGGCCGACGCCGAGCGCCTGCCGATCGCGAGCGGCAGCATGGACGCCTACACCATCGCGTTCGGCATCCGTAACGTCACCCATGTCGAGCGCGCTCTCGAGGAAGCCTGCCGCGTCCTGAAACCGGGCGGCCGTTTTCTCTGCCTCGAATTCTCGTCGCTTCAATGGCAGGACCTGCAGCCGCTCTACGACGCTTATTCCTTCAGCGTCGTTCCCTGGCTCGGCGAGCGCATCGCCGACGATCGGGAGGCGTACCAATATCTGGTGGAAAGCATCCGGCGCTTTCCCGATCAGAACAGGTTTGCGGCGATGATCGAAGCGGCCGGTCTTGCGCGCGTCCGCTGCCGCAATATGACAGGCGGCGTCGCCGCGCTGCATACCGCCTGGCGCATCTGATCGTGTGGCGGTCCTTTCGGCATCTGATAAGGCTGATTCAGATCATCCGATGCCTTGCCCGGCATAATGCGCTGTTCTTCATCGAATGGCTGCCGCTTCCGGGTCTTGTCCCGCGGCTTTGCCGTCGGTTTTCCGACCAGACGGCGCCGGGGCGGCCCGGACAGCGCCTGGCTAGAGCGCTCCAGGCGTTGGGACCTAGCTTCATCAAGTTTGGGCAGAGCCTCGCAACCCGCGCCGATCTCTTCGGCGAACGCTTCGCTGCCGACCTCTCCGAGCTGCAGGATCGCCTGCCGCCTTTTGATGGGGAAACGGCGAGACGGCTGATCGAGAGCGAGCTCGGCGAACCTTTGGACCAGCTTTTTCAATCCTTCGACCCAGAGCCGGTGGCGGCGGCATCGATCGCGCAGGTGCACTTCGCCGTGACCAGTGCGGGCGACGAGGTCGCGGTCAAGGTGCTGCGGCCAGGGATCGAGCGGCAGATGGCCGCAGATCTTGACCTCTTCGCCTGGATCGCATCCTGGGTCGAGCGGCTGCAGCCCGGCATCCGCCGTCTAAAGCCGACGGCGGCGGTCGAGACGTATGCGGCTTCAACGAGGATCGAGATGGATCTTCGCCTGGAGGCGGCGGCTGCAGCCGAGCTTTCGGAGAACTGCGCGGATGATCCCGGCTTTCGCGTGCCGGCGATCGACTGGCAGCGAACGGCAAGGCGGGTGCTGACCCTTGAGCGGGTCAAAGGGCTCGCCTCCGATGATCGTGACGGCATGATCGAGGCGGGTTTCGATCCCGATCTCATTCTGCAGCGCGCAGCCGAGATCACCTTCAAGCAGGTGTTCCGCGACGGCTTCTTTCATGCCGATATGCACCCCGGCAACATGTTCATCGACGAGCAGGGCGACATGGTGCCGGTGGATTTCGGCATCATGGGGCGCCTCGATCCGGCGACCCGGCGTTTTCTCGGCGAGATGCTGCTCGGCTTTCTCACCGCCGACTACAAGCGCGTCGCGGATGTCCACTTCGATGCGGGTTATGTGCCGGCGGGTCAGGACAAGCAGGCGTTCATGCAGGCCTGCCGCTCGATCGCCGAGCCGATCCGCGATCGTCCGCTCGCCGAGATATCGATAGGCCGTCTGCTCGGCCAGCTCTTCGAGGTCACCGAGACATTCGCCATGGAGACCCAACCGCAGCTCCTGCTGCTGCAAAAGACCATGGTGGTGGCCGAGGGGGTGGGGCGAAGGCTGAACCCCGACGTCAATATGTGGGAGCTTGCCCAGCCGCTGATCGAAAGCTGGATGATCGACAATCTCGGACCCCAGGCACAGCTGCGCACGGTCGTCGACGATGGGATCGACACGTTCCGTCGTCTTCCTCAATTGATCGAACGGGCCGAGCGGGCGCTCGAATCGGCGCTTGACGACGGTGTCAAGCTCGATGCCGGGGCCTGGAAGGGCGGACAGAACAGCCTCGCACCGATCGGCTGGGCGGTGCTGCTGGTCACCGCGGGCGTGGTGATCGGCACCCTTTTGTGACCGGCGCGTCGCGCTGAAAGAAGCCATTTCGGATTGCAGGACACGTGGTGTTGAGATCGGGCTGGCGATTTGCAAGGGCATGCCCATCTGTCATCTTGAGTGATCACATCGCCCGATGTTCTGAGAGGAAGGGAATTGGCGTCGTGTCCAGTCGCGTTCTCCTGATCATAGCCGGCGGCATTGCTGCCTATAAGAGCCTGGAAGTGATCCGCAGGCTCAAAGACCGAGGGATTGCCGTTCGCTGCATTCTGACCGAGGCGGGGGCTTCTTTCGTCACCCCGCTTTCGGTCGCTAGCCTCACCGGCGACAAGGTCTTCACTGACCTGTTTTCGCTGACCGATGAGGCGGAGATGGGGCATATCCAGCTGTCGCGGGATGCCGATCTGGTGGTGGTGGCGCCGGCGACCGCCGATCTGATCGGGAAGATGGCGAACGGGCTCGCGAACGACCTCGCCTCGACGGCATTGATGGCGACGGATAAGCTGGTATTGATCGCACCTGCGATGAACCCCGAGATGTGGCAACATCCGGCGACCAGGCGCAATGTCGAGCGGCTGAAGGCGGACGGGATCCGGCTGATCGGTCCGAACCAGGGCGACATGGCCTGTGGCGAGACCGGGTTTGGCCGGATGGCGGAGCCCGATGAGATCGTCGGAGCGATCGTAGCTTTCCTGCTGTCGAACGATCGACCGCTTTTAGGCAAACGCGCGCTTGTCACCAGCGGGCCGACGGTCGAGGCGATCGATCCCGTGCGCTTTCTCAGCAATCATTCTTCCGGCAAACAGGGCCACGCCATCGCCGATGCGCTGGCGCGAGCCGGTGCCGAAGTGATGCTGGTCTCCGGCCCGGTGGCTGAGCCGGACCCGGCTGGAACGGAGGTGATCAGGGTCCGCTCGGCAATCGAGATGCTGGAGGCCTGTGAGCGGACGCTTCCCGTCGATATCGCGGTGTGCGTTGCCGCGGTGTCGGACTGGCGTCCGGCCGATCTTCGGGGGCAGAAAATCAAGAAAAAGCATGGCGAGGCACCGCCTTACATAGACCTGGTCGAAAACCCGGACATTCTGAAAACGCTCGCCAATGACAGCGAAAATCGGCCTCGGCTTGTGATCGGCTTTGCCGCCGAGACCGAAAAAATGGCGGAGAACGCTTCGAGAAAGCTTGCAGCTAAAGGTTGTGATTGGATCATCGCCAACAACGTATCGGCGGAACAAAACACCTTCGGCGATGTTCATAATACTGTTCAGTTGCTGCGAAGGGACCGGCCGCCCGAAGTGTGGCCCAAGCTTACCAAGGCGGCGGTGGCAGAGCGACTTGTTCAGCGAATAGCCCAGCATGTCGATGAACGTCGGAATGTCGCGACCGGGGGCTGACCATCAAGAATCAGGCGAAGAAAGACGCAAGACCCCTGTCAATTTGAAGGAGGCGACACATCTAAATTAGGATGACCTCAATTAGGAAAATCGAAATGCGGGATGGATTGCCATGCTAAGACCTTCAAAGAAACTGGTTTTGGCGCTCGAGGCGGTCACTGACATAGCGTTTCACGGCGGCCCGGAGCCGGTGCAAAGCCAGGATATCGCGCGACGTCTGATCTTGCCGAGACGCTATCTAGAACAGGTGATGCAACAGCTTGTGAGAGCAGGGATTTTGCGCGGTGTGCGCGGTCCGCGTGGCGGCTACCGGCTGGCACGCGAGCGTAATCGTGTGAGTGTCGGCGACGTGGTTCGCGTTGTGCGCGGCATCGAAGAGCAGCCGGCGCAGGAAGAGTTCGGCTCAGCGTCCGAACTCGGCAGAAAAGTGGTCGGCCCGTTTTGGGCGAACACCGAGCATGAATTGATGAGCCGGCTCGACCGCGTGACCATCGATGACCTTTGCAGTCGTGCCAAAGAACGTGGGGTGGTCAGCGAGGCGTCACAGCGCGAAGTCGACTACGCGCTTTAGGGGAGTCGCGCTTCAAAAGGCAGCGTCTTCCACAACGGCCTCGTTTTGCGGCGACGTCGTTGGTTGCGGTGTCACCAGCCTCCCCGATGATTCGATCAGAAGCATCGAAGTCTGATGCGGTTCTATGGTTGGTCGCTCCCGTTACCAATTGACCGTCCGCGTACTCCAATTGGCCTGAAGCCAGAACCATCTGAAGGGATCGCGAGGACTAGTCTCTCAGCAGCCGAGGCTGAGGAAGCTCTATCGCTCAAGAGCGGACGACGATAGCGTGATGTGAGATTGCAGGTCCCGTATCGACGGAAATGCCCTGGTGATTGCTATGGGTTGCCCGAAGATAAGCCCATCGATTCAAAGCTGTGCGCGCAGGCTCTCTGCCTTGGCTTCGGCTTCTTCCGCCTCGCGATGACGACGAAGTTCTCGAAGAACGATGGCGTGGTTCTCAAGGGTCACGATCAGGTCCGTATTGTCCCCTCTATCACGGTCTTCCTCGATGGCGACAGCCCGATCCAGCAATTGTTCCGCTTCGAGGTAGGCACCTTTATCGAAATGCAGCAGGGCCAGATTGTTAAGGCCGAGTGCGAGATCCGGATGTTCGGCGCCAAAGATGGCTTCATCAATGGCAAGCGCCCGTCGATAGAGCGGCTTAGCCTCGTCGAATCGACGCTCGCTGCGTAGCAATTCGGCTAGATTGTTCAGCGTCAAGGCGAGATCCGGATGGGCGTTGCCAAGAATAGCCTCTTGAATGCGCAAGCTCTCTCTATATAGCCTTTCAGCGTCCCCACTATTGCCTCGCTCGAACTCGGTCACGGCGATGTTGTTCAGGCTCTGCGCCGTGACCGGATGGTCGATGCCGAGCCCCTGCTTTCTGATGTCGACGGCGCGCTGGTGCAGTTCAAGTGCCTGATCCAGCTTGCCTTGCGAGCGGTAGAGTTCGGCCAGATTCGACAGCGTTGTCGCAAGGGCCGGATGTTGTCCGTTGAGGGTCCGCTCTTCGATCGCTATCGCCTGGAGATAAAGGGCTTCGGCTTCGGCGAAGCGGCCATCGGCGTAATGAAGGGTGGCCAGATTGTTGCGCGTTTCGGCCGTCGCCGGATGATCGTCGCCATAGGAGCTTTTCCGAACTTCGAGGGCAACTCGATAGAGTTCCTCGGCCTCATCGAACAGTCTGCGATGAGCGTACAGCACGCCAAGGCTGTTCATTGACTGTGCTGTCTCGGGATGCTCTTCGCCGAATAGCCCCGTCCGGATGTCGAGAGCGCGGCGATGAAAACGCTCCGCTTCTTCGTATCGACCGAGTAGACGGTAAAGCTCGCCGAGATTGTTGCAGCTTATCGCGACGTCGGGATGACGATGACCGAGCATGGTCTCGCGGATGGTGAGCGCTTCAAGATAGAGATCGGCAGCCGCAGCATATTGGCCATTGGCATGAAGCGCGAAAGCCAGGTTGTTGAGGCCGGCTGCATGGCGCGGATCGTCCCTGTCGAAGACCGAGCTCTTCTCATGCGCTCGACGGAACAGGATTTCGGCGTCCCTGAACCGACCCTCGTCGGCTGCGCGCAACCCGTCCTTGCTGAGCTCTTGCCATGTCTCCGACGCCATGGGTGATGCGCCGAGTGGCAAGCCCCAAAGGAAAACAAGAAGAATGAACTTACTGACAAGCATCGGCATGGCGTGTCAGATCCTCATGGCCTTGGTTTACCGAACTGACCGCCAAGGTAAGGCTCTTTGGTTAACGAAAAGTTGCCATAGCGAACAAATGTGCCCGTCTAGATAGAAATCGACCGTCTGAGCGAGGGCGTCGCGCGGGATGCTCGGATTACGTCCGCGTTAACGGTTAATAAACGGATGCTTGGTAGATTGGGTTGGTGTTGAAGCTCGGGCGGGCCAGTCGAAAGTCGGCGCCGTCGGGTCATCATCGCTCGGAGGTGGTTTGTTGTCGTCACTGCAACAATTCGAACGAATCATCACGTCGATCGATGATGGCTTCCAAAACGATTTTGCTATTGTGGATAATTTTTGTTAAATGACTGAGAACGCTATTCAGAATGACGCAATTCGTTGCAGATCTTGGTACGAAATGGTCGAGCCAAGCAGTGCCGTTGTGTTGTATTGCCTCCAGATGCGAGTAGATCGGACGTGCTGACGGCCTTACGAAAGCAAGGGATTTCATGCGACCTGCTTATCCCTGCTGTTGTAATGCTGGAAGCGTTGGCGATTCTGGTCACGGGTGTTCTTACCGCTTTTGCATTTGCTGACGCCAGGCTGGATCCTGCTGTTCGCGATGTCGTGTTTCTGGGGTCTTTGCTGGGTACCATCACCCTGATCGCCTGTCTCAAAAGTGCCGAAACCTACACGCCGAAATCATTGGCGTTGCCCCGTCACTGGCCACTTCGAGTCGTCAGCATTGGATTCACCATCTCGTTCGTCACGGGTCTCGCGGTGACGACATTAAGCGTCGGCCCTGATTGGTCCTGGGCCATGGCCTGGGCCGTTTGTTCGGCGTGCGCGCTCCTTTTGAGCCGAATGGCGGTCGTACCCGCATTGAAGACCTGCATGCCCTCGGAGGGTTTTGACAGACTTGTGGCGGTTGTCGGCACGGGAAGTGATGCCTGCGACGATCTCAGTGGTCTCGATCGTGATCTTTCGGCGCGCCTTGATAGAAATTGCATCTGCCGAGTTTATGATTTTCCCGAAGAGATCCAAAGCCCTGACGGCGAGAAATGGATAGAGCGGCTTCATGCTGACGGCGTCGAAGAGATCGTGATCCTTCCGTCACTTCATGATCACCGTGAATGGATTCACGACGCGATTCGATCCCTTGAAGTGCTACCTGTTCGGGTCAGCTTGGCGATACCGCGGCCGGCGCTGGATTCGAACCAGCCTGGCTATGTCTATGCTGCATTGATCGATCAGCCTTTGACGGCGACGGAACAGGCCGTCAAGCGCGTCTTCGATGCTGTGACATCGCTCTTGCTGCTTATCTTTCTGGCGCCGCTCATGCTGCTGACAGCAGCACTGATAAGACTCGAAAGCCCTGGACCGGTTTTCTTCAAGCAGCAGCGCTACGGTTTCGGCAAGAAGATCATCGAGGTCTATAAATTCCGGTCAATGTATCACAACATGAGTGATCATATGGCGGATCGGCTGACGGAGCGTGATGATCCGCGGGTGACTCGCATCGGCGCCTTTATCCGTCGTTTCAGCATCGATGAACTGCCACAGCTTTTCAACGTTCTTCGCGGCGAGATGTCGATGGTCGGGCCGCGTCCCAATCCACTCAATGCCAAGGCCGGTGGCGAACTTTATGATCGCGTTGTCGACAATTTCTACACGCGCTATCGGGTTTTGCCGGGCATCACTGGCTGGGCTCAGATCAACGGCCTACGCGGCAATACCGACACTAAAGAAAAATTGGTACGCCGCGTCGAGTACGATCTCTACTACATTCGGCACTGGTCATTCTGGCTCGATCTGAAGATCGTGCTGCTGACACCAATCGCCAGCCTCGAGGGCGAAAATGCTTTCTAGCGCCTCTCGATGGTCCGTCAAACCCGGTTCGCTCGCTTGAACCCCTACAGAATCCGATTGTCATGATCCTCTCGAGTTCGGCGCTTCTTCTTTTCGTTATTGCGTTTGTCAGCCTTTTTGTCGCGATCTTTCCTTTCGGTCCCTATCAGCTCTCGCTGATGGTCGCCAAGAAGATTGGCATGGGCAAGCCACTCAGATCAGATAGGGCTGCTGCTGCAGATCGATTGCGCTTCGCGATCTGCCTCTGTGCCTATAATGAAGAGGCGGTGATTCGGAAGAAGATCGAGAATATGCTCGCGCTTCGCAGGGCCGCGGGCGATCTGGACATTTTGATCTATGTCGATGCTGCAAGCGATCGTACGGCCGAGATCATCGCGTCCTTCGAGCCTGACGTGCAACTGCTCGCCTCAAAGGAGCGGCATGGCAAACCCTGGGGCATGAACCGTCTGGTCACATTGACTGACGCTGACATCGTTCTCTTCACTGATGCCAACGTCATGGTGGACGAACAAGCGATCGCCAATCTTCGTCGCTATTTCGCCGATCCCGAAGTCGGCTGCGTCACCAGCCACTTATCCTACACCAACCCCGACGACACGGCGACATCGGAAGTTGGATCCTTTTACTGGCGCCTGGACGAGTGGACAAAGGGTCTCGAGACCGAGACGGGATCGGCCATGGGGGCGGATGGATCGCTGTTTGCCATTCGTCGAGAGCTGCATCGGCCGACGCCGGATCATCTGATCGACGATCTTTTCGTCTCGATGAGCATTCTCTGTGGTGGTTACAGGCTTATTCGCGGCGCCGATGTCAACGCATACGAATCCCACACCACGGTCGCCAAAGACGAGTTCAGGCGCAAGATCAGGATCGCTTGTCAGTGCATGGGCGTTCATCGGGCCTTATGGCCAGAACTAAGGGCCATGTCGGCCTGGAACCTCTACAAGTATTTCGGGCATCGTTTTGTGCGTTGGGTCGGCGGCTATTTTCTTATGGCGGCGGCCCTGTTGTTTGTACTCGCATTTTGGTTGAGCGTTGGCTTCTGGGCGACATTCAGCATCGCTGTCGTCGCCATCGGAGCTCTGGCGTTGGGATGGCTGGCAAAGGTCAGGCTGGTGGAGCAACTGGTCAACATCCTTTTGGCCTTTGCTGGCAATACGCTCGGGGTTTGGCGTGCCTATTGGGGCGAGCCCGTGGTCACCTGGGACCTTGCAGGTTCGGCGAGAGACGATATGCCCAGTGACCAGCCTACCCGCTAATAAGGGGAGCCGGTGATGAAAATAGCGGTCATCGATCCCTGGTGCTTTACCCCGCCCTATAATCATGAGCTCTGCAAGGGGCTTGCCTCCATCGGCCACGAGGTCACATTGATCGGGCAGAGGGGCGCCGATAGCAATGGTAGCGACGGTCAATCCAGCCCCAGCTTCGCCAAGCTCGGCTTGTTCGTCGCACCAGCGGCGGGGATGCCGCGTTTCCTTACGCTGATGGCGAAGGGCGTTCGACATGTGCAAGGGCTGTTGAGGTGTCTTCGCGTGCTTCGTCGCTGGCAGCCGGACATTATCCACATTCAATGGTTGCCGCTGCCTCTTATCGACGCGTTCTTCGTTCCGATGCTGCGGCGAGTCGCTCCGGTGGTTCTGACGGTTCATGATAGCAACCCGTATAATGGTGCTGGGCCGCTGCTGTTGCGTTTCGGCCATACGCTTGCAACCCGTCGTTTCGATCGTTGGATCGTTCACAACGAGCTCTCCGAGCGTCAGCTCGTCGAGCGTGGCTTGCCGGCAGGCCGCCTGCATCGCATCGCTCACGGACTGCTGGGACAGTCCGACCAGGCACCCGACATGAACCTAGAGAGAACCGAAGGAAGGATTCGCTTTCTGCAATTCGGAAAGCTCAAGGACTATAAGGGCGTCGATGTTCTGCTCAAGGCACTTGGCTCCCTCACGGCGGCGCAACGGGAACGTTGCCGCGTGTCGATCGTCGGTCGTCCCTATGTCGAAACGCAGCCGCTCCTCGATTTGATGGAGCGTCATCAACTGCACACCTTCGTCGACCTCAGGCTCGACTTCGTAAGCGACGCTGAGATGTCGGCACTCTTCGATGATGCCGATGTTTTGGTCTTCCCATATCGGGGCATCGACACCAGCGGCGTTCTGATGGCGGCCATAGCCCGCGCCATACCCGTTGTGGCGTCGAAGATAGGATGCTTCTCCGAGATGCTGGTCGATGGCAGGGAGGGCAGGCTGGTGTCGCCTGATGATCCGAAAGCACTTGCGGCTGCCATCATCGATCTGATCGACAATCCGGCGAAGGTGCAAGCCATGCGCGGCCAGATGGCCGCGCTGAAGCAGCGAGTTCCCAGCTGGCGGCGCATTGCGGAGTCGACGACGCAGGTCTATGAATCTGCGCAAACGTCTCCTACGCAAAAAGCGATCGGCGTCCATACGTGAGCGATCGATGCCTGACCAAAGTCGCGTCCTTGTCTCTGGGCTTTGGTGATCTCAAGCCGTCGATCGTCATGAGAACCGGTGCGTTCGAGACAGAGTTCACCCGAAAGGGGACATGATGACCGAGCGTCTTCGGCAGACCGTGATCGTCACGGCAGCTGACAGTGGTTATGTCGACCTTCTGAATGGCATGATCCATTCGCTACGCCGATTTGAGCGCTGGCGACAGGTGGCGATCGTGGTTTTCGACGTCGGTCTTGAGCCTGAGCATCGCTCGGTGCTTGAACGGGATGGTGTTCGCCTGGTCCAGCCTGGCTGGCATTTCGGCTTATCCGAAAACACAGCCAAGAGCCACGAGCGGGCTGCGCTGGTCCGGTTCTTCATCCATGACTACCTGCCGGATTACAGCTATTCGCTGTGGCTCGATCCGGATCTCTGGCTTCAGGACGATGGTGTCCTTGATCGCATGCTCGATGGTGCGGATCGGACCGGTGCCGCGGTCGCTCACGAAAGCGATCGTCTCTACCGTTTTCAAGGATGGCTTTGGGCTTGGAATCTCAAGCACAAGATCGTTGGAGCCGGCTTGAAGAATGGCCTCATTTTGATGGCCCGTCCGTCGTACAATCTCGGTCTCTATGCGATGAGAGCCGACGCGCCCCATTGGATTCCATGGCGCGAGCGTTTCGAAACGGCGCTCAAACGGACCAAACGCGTGACCCCTTATGAGCAGTTCGCCTTCAACGAGGTGATTCATATCGACGGCATTCCGACGGCTGAGCTGTCGTCGAGCGATAACTGGATTTGTGACCGCCGACCGCCGATATGGGACGCGGATACCGGTCTTTTCTGCCGGCCTGAGGCGCCATATCGTCCTTTGTCGGTTCTGCATCTGGCCGGACCCGCGAAGACGCGGCAGTACGAGATCGAGCAGAAGAGCGGTGGAGTCATGACCATGAGCCTTCGCTATCCAGGCGGCGACATCGGTCATGGTGACAGTCAAGCCTCTGGATCCCCTAGGTCGCCAGTGGCCAGCCTGGCAGCGGTGACGCTGGCGAGCTGAGAAGGCGATGATGCACCTTGCCGCGAGGCGACGCGCAGGATGCCTCGAGAGCGCCGATCTTCTGCCGGCGGTCGAGATCGATATCGCCGCTTGTCCGATGTTGTCGGTCACGACGAGGCAGCCAGCGTCTTCTTGGGCGTCTATTGCTTGTCGTTTTGACACGAGGGCAACAGCTCAGGCCTTATTTCACCGGAGTCATGGTTCAGGTTTAACGTCGGCTCGGCCATCATGCTAACCTGGTATCTCAAGGGATTCGTCCGGCGCTGGCGGTTTTTGAACGTTTTCTTCCGTGCCGGACGCCCCTCGGTGTTATCGCGTTCGCAACGTTGCCGCCGGCGCCGTGTGAACATGGACGGGCACGTTACGCTATCTGAAGGGAACACGGTTGTCGTCGGGAGAACGTTCCTGGCTGAGATCCTGCGGCCGTCTTATGATGACGTTAACGAAATCTGTGGTAGCTTCGCGAGAATGTTGCACGGTCAGAGCAAAGATTGGCTAATGATACATGGTAACGAGCAAATGACGGACAGCCAATCGTCGTCCTCTGTGCAACGCGCTGATCGACACTACGTTAATGCTGATTCCACTCGGCTGGGAGCAGCTGGCTATTTTGGCGTCATGACAATGATACCGTTTGGCGACATGACATTGGTGCAACCATGACCGATCTCACTCATTCGAATTTCGGTAGCGGACCGCGAACGCCACCGCGCCCCTTTATCGGTCAGCTTCCCGGCCGAGCACAACCGACATCTGGAGTGACCTCTCAGGAACTGTTGGACGGTCTGCTCAGGCGCAAAGGTTTCATTCTTCTAGCCATGATTGTCGGTGGTCTGATCGCCTATCACGCTTCCAAGGCCCTGCCGCCCTGGTACACGGCGAATGGTCTGTTGGTGGTCGATACGCTGAGATCCAACATTCCCGAACTCGAGACGCTGACCTCTGACCGGACCGTAGAGCCCTGGGGTGGTAGGAGCGAAGCGCGGGTTCTGACTTCCCAGCAGATGATCGATCTGCTCGTCAAGGACATGGAACTCGTCCGGGATCCGGAATTCAACGCGACGCTGATGCCGACGGGCCTTCGGGCGCTCGCCGACGTATCCTGGCTGCCGAAGCCCGTGGGACGATGGCTTGCAAGTTTTGGCGAGCCTGTCGAGCCTCGTTATGACCGCGAGATCGAGCGTGAGATCGTGCGTGACATTGGCGAGTCGCTCAGCGCGTTCAGCGAAGAGCGGAGCTATGCCATCGAGCTTGAATTCAGCGGTCGTGATCCCGACAAGAGCGCTCGGTTGGTCAATACGCTGATGGAGCTCTACATCGAGCGCCAGGTCGACGACAAACGAGCGGCGACCCTGCAGTCCAGCGAAGGGTTGAAGGTGAAGCTCGCTGAACTCCAGGAAGAGCTTGCAGCCGCTCAGGCCAGGGTGCGGGAGGAGGAAGGCAATGCCAGCCTGCTTAACACTCCTGAGGGTACGATTGTCTCGAGAGATCTTGCCGATCTGGTGAGTCAACGAAGGACGCTCCGCGCCCAGCGGGATCAGCTTGCGGCCGATCTCGGGCAGCTGGTGGGGGCGATTGCAGGCGGAGCGCTCACGGCGCTGGATGCGGATCTGGTGACTCCGAGGCTCGAAGGGCTTTGGGAGGACGAGGCGGCCGCGCGCCGGCGCCTTTCGGAAGCATCTCTGGATTTGGGCGAACGGCATCCGCGGCGCATCGCCCTGCAGCGCGAATTGCAGAGCACCCAGGAGCAGATCCAGCGCGAAGCTGCTGGTATTGCCAAGAGTCTGGAGCAGCGCATCGCCAGCCTCGATAGCCAGGATCGGCAGCTGCGGCTGCAGATCGAAGCGGGGCAGGGGGATGCGGCCGAGGTTGCCAAAGAACGCACAAGGCTGGCGCAGCTTCAGGATGAGGTGGAAGTCAAGCAGGAACTCTATACCCGTTATCGCGGCTTTTACGAGCAGACCCTGTCGACCCTCACCAACATCGACATGAACGGTGCCGATGTGCGCATCGCTTCGGTCGCTGTTCCTCCGATCAAGCCGTCAAGCCCGGGCGCAGGGCTCTTAACCGTGGTTGGCATGTTCGCCGGCTTTCTGATCTCGGCCGGCTCGATCGTCGGGCGGCGGTATCTGAGTTCCGGTGTCGAGACCCTCGATCAGCTGTCGCAGGTCACAGGGCTCCCAGGGATCGGCGCAATTCCGTCGGTCGCGAGCTGGCTGAAGCCGAAGCAAAATCTGGCGAGCTATGTCGCCGACTATCCCAATAGCGGGATTACTGAGACGCTGCGCGGCATTCTCTTGCGGCTCAATCTCAGCGCTGTCGAAGATCCGAAGAAGGTCATTCTGGTGACGTCGTCGGAACCGGCAGAAGGCAAGACCAGCTTTTGCATCGCGCTCGGGCGGACGGCGGCACAAGACGGACTTCGTTGCCTCGTGGTCGATTGCGACTTCAGGCGGCCTTCCTTCCCGACCCAGACGCAGCTTCATCCGGAAGCCAGCTTGAACGACTTTTTGAGCGGTGCCCTCGACTGGGGCCAGGATGCCGTGGTCAAGGATCCGGTCTCGGGCATGGATATGCTGATGTCCAAGGCCACCCATTCTGAGATGCGTGAGTTCGTGTCTTCGACCCGATTGCGAGTCCTCATCGCCGAAGCGCGAGAACATTACGACTTGGTGATTGTCGATTCACCGCCGGTGCTGCGCGTGCCCGACGCGATCAATCTCGCTGATACCAGCGATGCCATTGTTTTTCTTGCTGCTTGGCGGGTGACGCGCGCCAAGATGATTCAAGAGGCGCTGAAGCGTATTTCGGTGGCCGGCCGGCCGATTGCCGGCGTCGTTCTCTCGAGGGTGCGCGGCACGGTGCCGGAAGAATATGTCTATGGCGGCTATCCCAGCCATTGATGTCGGCGGCGGTCGAGGCCGCTTGAGCGGACGACCCTGGACAATGCCAGAAAAGCGCATGCTCAGTTGGACAGATGCCGTCTTCGACGTGACTGAAGTCAGCGCGCATCGGATCGCCGATGCCGGATTCTGGACAGTCTGATCGAGATTCGGGGCTAAAGTGCTGACGTGATCAGCCGGTCGGACCGGCCGGCGGAGCTGACGGGTGCTCAGATGGCGATCAGCGTCTTCGATCTCTTTAAAATCGGCATCGGACCGTCGAGTTCACATACGGTTGGTCCGATGCGTGCGGCCGGTTTGTTCGTGCGTCAGCTCGATGATCAGGGTCGGCTCGACGAGGTCGCCTCGGTCAAGGCGGAACTCTTTGGATCTCTCGGCGCCACCGGCGTCGGCCATGGCAGCCCGAAAGCGACGATGCTTGGTCTTGAGGGCGAATGGCCGGAAAGCGTCGACACCGACGAGGTTCCGGCGCGGATCGCCCGGATACGTTCCGAAGGGCGCCTTCACCTCCTCGGCCGACATGGCGTCCCCTTCTCCGATGGCGAGCATCTGGTGCTGCATCGGCGGAAATCCCTCCCCGGCCATCCCAATGGCATGCGATTCACCGCTTTCGGCACGAGCGGCGAGACCGTGCTGAGCGCTGTCTATTATTCCATCGGCGGCGGTTTCGTGGTCGACGAGCAGGCGATCGGCAAGGACCGGATTGTGGAGGACAGCACAACGCTTCCCTATCCGTTTAAGACCGGTGAAGCCTTGCTTCAGCTTACTCGGGAGCACGGTCTCTCGATCAGCAGGCTGATGCTCGAGAACGAGAAGGCATGGCGGTCGGAAGCCGACATCCGGCAAGGACTCATGGCGATTTGGCAAGTGATGCAGGACTGCGTTGCCCGTGGCTGCGCGCAGGAGGGCATTCTGCCGGGCGGCCTCAAGATCAAGCGTCGAGCCCCGCTCTATCATCGAAAGCTCAAGGCGGTCAGAGTCTCCGACGACCCATTCGAGGTGATGGACTGGGTCAATCTCTACGCGCTCGCGGTTAACGAGGAAAACGCTGCGGGTGGGCGGGTGGTGACGGCCCCGACCAATGGAGCCGCGGGCATCATCCCTGCGGTGCTGCACTACTACACCTGTCACGCCGGCGGCGACGACGAGGGTGTGGTCCGCTTTCTGCTGACCGCGGCGGCGATCGGCATTCTCTGCAAGGAGAATGCATCGATTTCGGGCGCCGAGGTCGGCTGTCAGGGCGAGGTGGGCTCCGCCTGCTCGATGGCGGCCGCCGGATTGTGTGAAGTTCTTGGCGGCACGCCTGCCCAGGTGGAGAATGCCGCGGAAATCGCCATGGAGCATAATCTCGGCCTGACCTGTGATCCCGTCGGCGGCCTTGTGCAGGTGCCCTGCATCGAGCGCAACGCCATCGCGTCGGTGAAGGCGATCAACGCGGCGCGCATGGCGCTTCAGGGCGACGGCAGCCATTTCGTCTCCCTCGACCGGGTGATCCGGACCATGCGTGATACCGGCGCCGACATGAAGCTCAAATACAAGGAGACGGCGCGCGGCGGCCTCGCCGTGAACGTGGTCGAGGTGCCGGTCAATATCGTCGACTGCTGAGCCGTTACGGCCGGACATATCGGCCGGCAATAGCCCCCCTTGGGTCAACCCGTCCTGATGCCCATCACCAATTTGTGAAAGCCGGTCATTTGACCGTGATTGCCTCAAGGCGCCTGTTAGATGTGTGCGATGTCGGCGGATTCGGCTCCCATGGAGCCGGGTAACGAACTAAGCCGATTGTAGAATCAGGAAGGCGCTCAGATAGGGAGGGCGAATGATGACAACGACCAAGCTCAAGACATCCTGTCGACTTTTGAAGCGGCAGCTCCGATCGACCACTGTATTGTCTGCCGTGATGGGACTTGGCGTGGCCGCGACTGGTGTGGGCCTTAGCCTTTGTAGCGTGCGGCCTGCAAAAGCGGCGCCGGCAGCCTCCACCGTTCTTCCCGAGGCGATCAGCCGGGACGCGCTTCCTGATGGGGTCCGAACGATCGCCTGTAACCCTTGCAATCCCTGCGCACCCAATCCTTGCAATCCCTGCGCCGCGAACCCCTGCAACCCGTGTGCGGCGAACCCTTGCAATCCTTGTGCGGCCGGAGGGTCCGCCGGCGCCACCGAATGTGTCATACCACGACTGGCGGCAGCGAATCCTTGCAACCCCTGTGCGGCGTCGAATCCGTGCAACCCCTGTAATCCTTGCAACCCGTGCAACCCCTGCGCCGCGAATCCCTGCAATCCTTGTGCGGCGAACCCGTGCAACCCTTGTGCGGCGTCGAATCCGTGCAGCCCCTGTAATCCTTGCAACCCGTGCAATCCTTGCGCGGCGAATCCCTGCAACCCTTGTGCGGCGAACCCGTGCAATCCCTGCGCCGCGAATCCCTGCAACCCGTGTGCCGCCAACCCCTGCAATCCTTGCAACCCGTGCAATCCCTGCGCGGCGGGCGGCGCGGTCGAGATCACCGATGCAGAGGCGCTGGAGGTCTATGATTGCGTCAAGGGCTACATGCAGGAAGCCTATGGCGTCGCTGACGATCCCAATGCCGGCAAGTATCTGGGCTGGTGGCGCTACAGCACCGGACCCTATCCATCGGGCACCCATGGTGGCCGCTACGTCATGAACTGGGGCAACCGTGCCGGCGCTGACTATATCAACTATGAGGAGGCGGGCGTCCTGCCGGTGGGATCGGCGATTGCCAAGGACAGCTTCTCTGTCGGCGCCAACGGCAAGGTCACGCTGGGACCGCTTTTCCTCATGGAGAAGATGGAACCCGGCTTCAATGAGGCCAGCGGTGACTGGAAATACACCATGATCATGCCCGACGGCAGCACGTTCGGCGCGACCGGTGGTGCTGGCGATGCATCCGTCGAATTCTGCAACGAGTGTCACGCTGCGGTCGCCGAGGATCAGGACTATCTGTTCTTCCTGCCCGAGGAATATCGCGCCTCGAACTGACGATCCACTCGCAAAAACCCGACTTCGAACGCCCGGCCCACCCGCCGGGCGTTTTTTTTAACCGCATGTCCGACCGAGGCCTGCCTGGTCGGGACCCTGTCGGCTGATCGGGCCCTTCGCGGTCTGTCAGATCGGCCGGGCAAAGTCTCTGCCTATGTATTGAGAATCAAGATCGCTTTTTGTTTTTTCTCAACCCGCCATGGCCAACTTTCGGCCTTTCTTGTCGGTCCATGTGATCTTGGGAGTCTGCGCTTCGCTCGAGCTCTCTCGACGGGCGGGCGGATTCTCAGGATCGCATGGATCATGAAGCAATATGACGTCCGAGCTTCAGCGAAGACCTAACGGAGTCGCTAAAGAAAACCTGAACTTGGACGAAAATCCCCCGCTGGCGGCGTGGTCTGGCGGTTAGATGTCGGTGTCGTCGACGGTCAGCATCGGCGGCATCGGGGTGCGTTTCATGGCGCTGCCGCGGCCGGAAAGGCTGGGATTTGTCATGAAATAGGCATGGGCGCTGAACGCCTCGGCGTCAGCAGCAAGCCGGCGGTAGCTGCCGTCGGGCATCAGCTCCCAGCTGTTGGTCTGGTCCTTCAGATTGGCGATCATGATCTGGTCGAGCACCTGGCGATGCACCGTCGGGTTCTCGATCGGCACCAGGGTCTCGATCCGCCGGTCGAAATTCCGGGTCATCCAGTCCGCTGACGAGATGAACATCTTGGCATCGCGCGAGGGCAGGCCGTGGCCGGCGCCGAAGCAGACGATGCGGCTGTGCTCCAAAAAGCGTCCGACGATGCTCTTGACCCAGATGCGCTCGGACAGGCCCGGAACCTGGGGACGAAGGCAGCAGATGCCGCGGATGATCAGCTCGACGTCCACACCCGCTTCGGAGGCCCTGTAGAGCGCGTCGATGATGTCGGGATCGAGCAGCGAGTTCATTTTCGCCCAGATCGCAGCGGGGCGGCCCGCCTCGGCATGGGCGATTTCGTCGTCGATCAGCGACAGGAGCTTGTCCCGAAGGGTCACCGGGGCAAGCGCCAGGGCTTCCAGACGATCCGGCGGGGCGAAGCCGGTCATGTAGTTGAAGGCGCGCGCCGCGTCTTGGCAAAGGGCCTGATTGCAGGTGAAAAACGAGAGGTCCGTGTAGATCTTGGCGGTGATCGGGTGATAGTTGCCGGTGCCGTAGTGGACATAGGTGCGCAAGGTCTGGTTTTCGCGCCTGACCACCAGCGAAATCTTGGCGTGGGTCTTGAGATCGGCGAAGCCATAGGCGACCTGGGCGCCGCTTCGCTCGAGATCACGGGCCCAGCGAAGGTTCGCCTCCTCATCGAACCGCGCCTTGATCTCAACGAGGGCGGTCACCGATTTTCCGGCCTCGGCTGCCTGGCAAAGCGCCTGGATGATCGGCGAGTTGTTGCTGGTGCGGTAGAGCGTCTGCTTGATCGCCACCACGTCGTCGTCGTGAGCCGCCTGGCGCAGGAACTGCACCACCACGTCGAAGCTCTCATAGGGGTGGTGGACCACGATGTCCTTGTTGCGGATGGCGGCGAAGCAGTCGCCTCCGAAGTCCCGGATGCGCTCCGGAAAGCGCGCGCTGAATGGCGGAAACTGCAGATCGGGACGCTGCTCGTCGATCAGGGTTTGCACGTCGGCAAGCCCGATCATGCCTTGCATGTGGTGGACGTTCTCGGGTGCTGCCCGAAGCTGGCGCACCAGGAAGCTTTCGAGATCACCCGGCATGCGGCCGGCGATGGCGAGGCGGACGACGGAGCCGCGTTTCCGGCGTTTAATGGCGCTTTCGAACTGGCGCACCAGGTCCTCGGCCTCTTCCTCGACTTCGAGGTCACTGTCGCGGATCACACGGAAGACACCATGCCCCTCGGCGTTGAATCCGGGGAACAGGCGATCCAGGAAGAGAGGCACGACGTCCTCGATCGCGATGAAGCGAAGCGCTGCGCCGGGCAGGCGGACGAAGCGGTCGATCGGTGCTGGGATCGGCACCAGGCCGTGTATCCGCTTGTCGTCACGCTCGCGCCAGAGGTCGAGCACCATGCTGAGGCCGAGATTGGGGATGAAGGGGAAGGGGTTCGGCGGTTCCACGGCGATCGGTGTTAGGACTGGAAAGAGGTGCTCGTTGAAGTGGCGCTCCAGCCAGCGGCGTTCCTTGGCGGTCAGCTCATCGGCGGCGAGCACCGCGACCCCGGCGTTGCGCAACTCGGCACGAAGGGCTTGCCAGCAGCGCTGCTGCTCGTCCGTGAGCCGGCTGACCTGGCCGTCGATCAATCTGAGCTGCTCGGCGGGGCTGAGCCCATCGGGACTGATCGTGCTCACGCCGGCCCAGACTTGTCCCATCAGACCGGCGACGCGCACCATGGTGAATTCATCGAGGATTGCGGCTGAGATGCCAAGGAAGCGCAGGCGTTCGAGCAGCGGATATTGGCGGTTGTTCGCTTCTTCGAACACGCGTTCGTTGAAGGCAAGCCATGAGGCTTCGCGATTGAAGAAACGCTTCGGCGAGTGGATCAGGACAGGCACTTCGCCTTCGATGGACGCTTTTGCCTTGCTTGATGGATTCCGATCGATGTCCTGATCTACCGTAAGGGTCCCGGTCCCTGACACCGAACGTTTTCCTTTCAGACTTGGAATGGCCCTCAATCGCACCATGGGCTACGCTTGGGGTCAAGGAGATTACCACGGATCATTAAGGGGCGGTCGCCGATCGAGGAGGAGACGTAGCGGAATGCGCAGGCTTTTGCTGCTGCGCCATGCGAAGTCGAGCTGGGATCAGGGCGATCTCGACGACGCTTCACGGCCACTGGCACCCAGGGGCCGGCGCGCGGCGCCGCTGATCGGCCGCCATATCAGCCGGCATGGTCTGGTGCCTGATCTGGTGCTCTGCTCGACGGCCGAACGGGCGCGCCAGACGCTGGAGCTTGTGATCGCCGAGTGGGAGCGGCCGGCTGTGGACAGGGCCAAGGTCGAGATGCGCTCGTCGCTCTATCTGGCACAGCCCGGAGAGATGCTGGCCGCGATCAGGCGGATCGATGATGCCGTCGAGCGGCTGATGATCATCGGTCACAACCCCGGCATGGCCACGCTGGCGATGCGGCTGGCCGCAAAGGGGGATCCGCAGAACATGGTGATCATGGCGGCGAAATATCCGACCGCGGCGCTGGCCGTGCTCGATTTCGAGATGGACAGGTGGGCGGCCATTGCTCCTGGCTCAGGCTATCTTCACGCTTTTGTCCGACCGAAGGATCTTCAATGAGGACTGTGGCCAGCGTCAGTTCAACGGCAGGCCCGCGCGCTTCCGGCAGATGCTCGTTTTCTGTCCATGGTTAACGTTCTTTTTACCTCGATTGCTTACGCTCGGGAGCAGGACGGCTGGGACGCTGTCGTCAGACAGGGATCGTGGGTGAGGCATGCTCTCGACGTTCTGATATGATGAAACTGCTCCTTGTTCTGGCTCTTGGCTACGGCTGTTTGGTCGCGCTGATGTATAGCGCCCAGACCTCGCTGATCTTCCCCGGCACGAAGCTGCCCAGCCGTCCGCTCGATCACCCTTTCATGCCAACGCGCCTGGAGATCGAGCGGGACGATGGCGTCAGGCTAAGCGGCATCCTGTTCGCGCCGGATGGCAAAGCTGCCTCCGAGGGACTCGTGATCGGGTTCGGCGGCAATGCACAGGATGCCGACATGCTGGGTCAGGAGCTGGCGGCGAGCTTCGCCGATCGGCATGTCGCGGTTTTTCATTATCGCGGCTACGGGCCAAGTTCGGGCAAGCCGAGCGAGGTGGCCCTTCTGGCGGATGCGCTCGTGATCCACGACCGCCTGGTTCGGGATCTGGCGCCGCGATCGGTTCACGCGATTGGGATTTCGCTCGGTTCCGGGATCGCCGGCTATCTTTCGAAACAGCGGACGCTCGACGGCATCATCCTGGTGACGCCTTATGATTCGATCGAGGCCGTGGCTAAACAAGCCTATCCGTGGCTGCCGGTCGGCCTCTTGCTGAAACACCGCTTTCCGACTGTCGACTTCATGGCCGACAACCGGACGCCGACGGCGATCATCGCATCGGAACTTGATCGGGTGATCCGTCCGGCAAGAACCGAGGCGCTGCGGCAACGCCTGGAGAAGCTGGTCTTCGATCGAACCATCGCCGGCGCCGGCCATGGCGACGTGCACGGTCTGCCGGACTATGATCAGGCTCTTCGCGAGGCGCTTGAGGTCCTGCAGTCAGCGCATGATGCTCCGCCCAAAGCGGTCGATCAGGTCTAGAGCTTTTTCGGGCTGGTGCCGCATACAACTGCTACGGAAATGCTCTAGCGACCCCCGCGAACGATAGGTCACGGTTTGCCATGTCGAACGCGAGCAGGACCATTCCAAGCCCATGATACGACGACGCCACTATAGGTCGTAGACGGGCTGGATCGCCTGGGTGAGGGATGCGAGGAGATCGGGGTCGGACCAGCCGACCACGGCGTAACCGTGACGTCCATCCCGCCAGTCGATCAGGTTGAGCTCGCCGTTGGTGGAGGCTGTCGGGTTCTTGGCCGCACCGGTCGACGGGATGATGCAGAGCGCCAGTGGCTGATCGTTGGCATCGAGATAGACGAGCTGGGCAACGGGCTTTTCATTGATGCCGAGAAGACGGGCACCGGCGAAGGTCACGCCGTATGCCGTGAGATCGGGCACCAGGATCTGGCGTTCGAGCATGTTGGTCAGCCAGTTCTGGATATGATCGAGCTCATCGGCGCCGACCTCGACCAAATGGCGCCTGGCGGTCGACGCATAGACCCGGTGATATTGCGCGATCTGTCCGAGCCAGCTCCTGCTTGCGGCGAGATCCGCTTCCAGCCCAACGACCTGCTGCACCGCCTCGCGACGCCCGGCTTCGGCGCTGGCGAGGCCGGCGGCGACCGTGGCTAGACGGGATTCCGCATTCTGAACCGCCGCTTCGAGGGAGGCGAGCTGTTGTTCGGCTAAGGACGCGGCCTGTTCTGCCACCTCGCGCTCGGCCAGCAATTGCTGTCTGTCGCTTTCGGCAGTCGTGAGCTGGCGCTCGAGCGCCTCTTTCTCACCCTGGGCTTCGGCGAGGCCGGCCCGTGCGCTCTTCGATTGCTCCTTGCCTGCCTCGAGCTCGACGGCCAGCGCTGCCAATTCCTGCTCGCGCCGATCGAGTCTGGCGGTGAGATCCTCGACTTCGGCAGTCAGTGTCGTTTCGACCTCGGTGGTGCTGCTTTCGGCGAGAGCCAGCGTTTCTCGCGCCTCAGCGAGGTCAGCGGCGACGCGATCGCGCGCGGCTTCGCTATCGGCGATCAACGTGCGCTGACGCTCCAGCTGCTCGTTCAGCGCCTGATGGTCGCCTTCGAGAGCCGCGTAACGACCTTCGAGGGTCGCGCGCTCGACTTCGAGCTGCTGGATCGCTTCCTCATTGGCGGCGAGCCGATCGGCGGTCTCCCGACGCTGGGTCGAGGCCTGGTCGGCTAGGCCGGCAAGGCGCCTGATTTCGGCTTCGGCATCGGCGAGTGCCCGGCTGCTGGCGTCGGTCTCGTTGGTTGCGGCGGCCAGCTCCGCCTGCAGACGTGCGCGTTCCTCTTCGGACGTGGTGTAAACTTGATAAAGTGCGCCACTGGCAATCATCATCGCAATCGAGGCCGCAGCCGCAAGCGGGCCATAGCTGCGCCGGCGCACAGCAGGCGGCTGCATGTCGACGACGTGGCCTTCGGGACCGGCCGCCCCGTCGCTCTCCGCCCGGCCGAACGCCGGTGCCGCGATCTCCTTTGCGGCATGTCCCTGGATCAGCGCGACCAGATTTTCCGGCACGTCCACCGCGGCGACATCGTCGAGGAGTGTGTCCAGGCCGGCATTGGTGGCTCTGAGCTCGTCGGCCAGCGCACGCGCGGCGGGATCATCAGCGATCAGACGACGCACCATCGCCTCGTCGTCTGCGGTCAGCGGCGCATCGCGCCCTGCTTCGCGATCGACGAAGGCGACGATCTTCTCGACCATCTCGTCGGAGAGACCGCTATCGGCGAACATCGTCAGGATCCGCCTCCCTGTTTGAGCTCATCCGCGGCACGCTTGATCATCGCCTTCGCCCGCGAGACGCGCGAAAGCACGGTGCCGATGGGCACACCAAGCTCATCCGCGACTTCCTTATAAGTATAACCATAGCTGTGGATCTTGGTCACGAGCGCGAAATCCTCATCGCTGAGCTTGGCGCAGGCGCGCCGGAGGTCGGAGATCATGATCTGGGCCTCCACTTGGCTCTCGAAGCCGCGATCCGCGACCATATCGGGTTCCGGCAGCTCCTGTTCCTGGCGCTGGCGCTTCTGGCGAAGCTCGTTGAACCAGATGCTGTTCATGATCGTCGAAACCCAGCGATCGAGCCGCGTGCCGGCCTGCCATTGATGAGAACGAGAAAGCGCGCGCAGGCAGGTGCGCTGAAGGAGGTCGTCCGCCCGATCGCCCGACCTGGTCAGATAGAGCGCATGCGCCTTGAGCTTCGGCAGGAGGCCGACCAGCTGGTCTTCGATTCCCGTGGATTGGCCGTTGGTCGAGCTCTGCATCACGCTTATGACAATCGCCGTCCGGTTCCTGGAGCGGCGGGGGGAGGTGAAATGTCGAGCCAGACGAAAATGCGGTCTCGAACGTTGACGGCCGCCCGCCATCGCCAGGCAATGCCATCATCTGCCTCGAACCAGCGCCACCTTCCGACTTCGAATGACAGATATCAAACCACATGATCATAGCGTATTTGTCGCAAATTGTCGAAATCGATGTGCCATGACCTGATGAACACCCAACCCGTCGAAATTATTGCGGCAATCATCAACTTCTTTTCGAAAACCCCAAGAAAACCAGGCTACACAGCGGCAACGAGGGTCGGCGGCCGCTTGCCGCGTTTCGCGTTCGAGGTTCGCTTTGGGAAAGTTTCATCAAAAAAAATTAAATTTATCGCAATAAACATGAACCTTGAGGTGTCCTGGTAGGTCATGCGTTCGCCAATCGATGTGCGGGTCCGCCATCGGCAGAGCGCTGGAGGATAGGGCATGACCGAACATCTTGGCAGAATCGCGACGCGGGATGACATCGGGCGAAATGGGGTTCGAGGCGGTGCATCCGGTCGACGGCCCATTCTGGCTTCGGCGGATCGGCAGCGCGTGTCGAGGCCGCTCTCCATGGTCGGCATGGCGCTCGGCTATATCGGGCTGGTGGCGATCCTGTCCGTGGCGCCTTTCTGGCATCAGGGGATGACGGCGCATCAGGGCCAGCCGATGGCTTGCACGGATTTCGGCGGCAGCCGCTGACGGGCACCCAACCATGCCGGCGCATTGCTCTTTGGCACAGTTTTGTCTAGGCTGGAAAAGACTTTACAAAGAAATAATTAGAAAAAGGATCGAGCAATCAATGGCCGTCTTGGATCATGATGGCCGGCGGCTTCTTCGCTATCTCCGCCGCATGTCCGACCTTGACCGTCATTGGCATCCGACCACATGACCAGACGGCGTCCCCATACCCGGCCTGATTCGTCATCCGCACAGCGTCGACCGGTAGCCGATCGCGATGGCGGGGAGGGGTCGCTGGGGATCTGGTACGCGACTCTGATCGGCGCCGTTCTTCTAATCGCCACCGGGATCTACGCCTTTCTCCTGCATCAGGAGGTCGAGACGTGGCGCAGCGCTGCGGATCAGTTTGAAATCGGCCAGGAATTGTTGCGCGCCGATCGGGACGAGATCTTGCAAAAAGCGCGGGATCAGGAGGTGACACTCTCGACCCTGGAGGCGGCACGGGCGCAGGACAGGCGACGTCTCGAGAACCTGGAGACCCAGCGCAGCCGCCTGCAGGGCGACGTGCTGCGCCTGACCCAAGCGTTGGCCAAGAGTGAGCGGCAGCCGAACGGTGCCGCCGAGCGCGCCGATCCGTTGGTGATGGAACGCCTCAGAGGTGAGCGCGATCGGCTGGAACAAGAACTCGCCGAACGGCGAGCCGAGATCGAATGGCTGGAAACGGCGTTGTCCGAAAGTGAGAAAGCGCTTGCCGAGCGCGGCGGCATCATCGAGACGCGAGAGGCGGAACTCGAGCGCCTGCAGGCCGAGCGCGCCGATCTGGACGCGGCCGCGTCAGCGCTGGAGAAGGACAAGGAGCGGCTTGATCGGCAAATCGCCGAACGCCAGGCGACGGCGCGCCGCCGCCAGATCATCCGCGGCCATCGCGCCAGCCTTGGTGAGGTGAAACCCTATATCGCGGCGGTCGGGCCGGAAGACTGGACCGTCATCGAAGGCTGGCTCGCCCTTCAGCTCGGGCGGCCGATGGCGGTGCCGGATCTTGCCGCCCATGGCTGGTCCTACGAGGGAGCGAGGCTGCTCGGGCTGGATGACGGACCGCCCATGGCGATGCTGCTGTATGCCGATGGCGAAAATCGACCGGTCAGCCTTACCATTGCCAGGGATGGTGAGGGCGAGCGGGCACTCGAAACGGAGAAGGACGGCGGGCTCGATCTTCTGCATTGGCGGGAGGAACGCCACGTGTTTTTTCTGGCGGGCGAGGCCGGCGAGGAGACGCTCGAAGCGGTGGCACTGGAGCTGCAGAACGAGCCGCCCAGGCTGAGCGAGGATGCATCCGTGCCAGTGAGCCGCTATGTTCGTCCGAGCTTCAAGCCTGCGCTCGAGGAATGACCAAGCGAATAGCCCCGCCCGCCTGTTGAGAGAGACCCCCGATGCTCGACCTCTATGTCGACGCCGATGCCTGCCCGGTCAAAGCCGAGATCTACCGTGTGGCCGAACGCTATGGCCTCCAGGTCCTTGTCGTCGCCAATAACTGGATGCGTGTGCCCGATGATCCGCGCATCAGGCTGGTGACTGTGGACGACGGGCTGGACGTCGCGGATGATTGGATCGCTGAACGCGCCAGCGTGGGTGATATCGTCATCACCGCAGACATCCCGCTGGCGGCACGCTGCATCAAGAATGGGGCGCGGGCGATCGGTCCAACCGGCAGGCCCTTCACCGAGGACAGCATCGGCGACGTGCTCGCCACACGCAACCTGATGACCGAGCTTCGCGAAACCGGCGAGATCCGGGGTGGCGGCAGCGCTTTCACGAAACAGGATCGCTCGCGCTTTCTCCAGGCGCTCGACACCGCCATTCAGGCGGTCAAACGTACCGGCAGGTGAGAGTGCGCCTGTGCGAAAGGCTGATCTCCTGCATGGCAGCTAAGCGCTGGTAGGCAGACTTAAGGCCGGGGGCAGGGTATGCCAACGCATGCCCCCGGCAGGAACACCCGAACGGCAGGTATGCGGAGCAAGCGGACATTTGGTCCGGCCATTTTTTGGGCCTGCATAACGGGACCCGACGGTCGTTAGGCGCTGGTCCACGTTCTTGCCGCAAGATCGATATGCGGCGATCATGGCGAAGTTAACCGAGGAGTGAAGCGATGCGTAATGCGGCACCGCTTGTATTGATCTTCATTGCGGCTTTGCCGAGCGCTGCCGGAGCCGACGTATCGGCGGCAGCCAAGCATGCAAAGTCGGGTGAATTCGAGGCAGCGGGCGAGGTCCGCTGCGCGCAGGAGGTAGGGCAGTCGCTGGGCACATGCGGTGCGAAGGTTGCACGCGCCAGCGGATCAGCCGCCGTCGTCGTGACTTTCCCGAATGGCTTTTCGCGGACACTGACGTTCTCTGACGGGAAATTCCTTCGCGGCAACGCCACAATGTCGGGAGTCGGTACGGATACCGACTGGCGCCTGGACGGCGGCTTTTTCAACGTCAGGGTCGATGACCAGCGCTTCGAACTTCCTGAAACGCTGGTCTTCGGAGAGTAGAGCGGATCAGCCGCCAGGTGTCAGCTTGTAGATCGTGCCCTCGTCGATGGCCGTGTAGAGGCTTCCATCCGGCCCCATGACGACCGAGCGGAACCGCCCGGGCTCCATCGGCAAGGTCATCTCCGTGACGTCTTCGAGGTCGGTGTTGTCCTCATTGAAGTGGATGACGTCGATGCGCTGACCGATCGGTGTCCCGCCGAAGCCGATCCCCATGATGCCGACGACCATCGCACCATCCCAATCGCCCCAGGCTTCGCCCTCGAGGAACGCTGCCGACGACGTGCCCTGCGACCATCCATTGTTGTTCCAGATCGGCGCCATGGCATCGGGATAGGTGTCGAAATCCGTCATTGGCATGTAGGCCGCACGCTCGTAACGGTTCATGCCCTCTTCCTGATTCGGGCTGTAACCGCAATAGTCGCCAGGACAGCCTTCACGCCCGGCCATATTCGGCCGCGGATCCCAGCCGGCATTGCCGCCATTCTCGAGGATCGTGATCTCATCCGAATGCCACGGCCCGTGTTCTGCGGCGATCGCCTGGCCGGTCTCGGGATGGAAGGCGATGCCCTGAACGTTCCGATGCCCGTAGGTATAGGTCCGCTGATCGAAGCCCTCGGGCGGATTGTTGTCGGGATGCGCGTTGCCGTCGGTGTCGATCCGGATCACCTTGGAGCCCATCATCGTCGGGCTTTGCGGCACCTCGCCATTATGGGTGTCGCCGGTGGTCAGCCAAAGAGCACCTTCCGGACCGAAGCGCACCCGCCCGCCATTATGAGCGCCGGGCCCGCCGAACGGATGGTCGGACGCCGCCATCTTGTAGGGCACGTCATCGACGATGTCGGTGCGATCAGAGACGCCGGTGAAATCCTCGCTAAGCGTGAACCGCATCAGCCGGTTCGTATGCGGGTCCGACATGTTCGATGTTGAATAGACGTAGATGCGCCGATTGTCGGCGAAGCCGGGATCGAACGCGACACCCATCATGCCAGCCTGACCTTCGCAGAAAAGATCCGAGCCGCTCGACGCATAGCCCTCGGTTTCACCGACACCATAAAGAGCGTTGACGGTTCCATCAGGCATGCGCACCGAAAGACCCTTGCACTTTTCTGTGAACAGCATCGTGCCGTCGTCGAGGAAAGCCATGTCCCAGGGGTTTTCCAATCCTTCGAGGACGGCCTCGGACTCGAGGCTGGTGGTGTTCATGCCGCTCTGGGCAAGCGCCGGCGAAGACACTATCGCCGTTCCGGCAAGAAGTGATGCAGCGATCGGCAGCTTCGAACGAGTCGTTAAGCGAAACATAGTATCCCCTCATCGGTTTTGTTTTCCGCCAACCGGGAGGTGTTCTTCACCCTTGCTCGACCGGTCTGGCAACGAATTTCACGGTAATCCGGTGTCCAAGACCGGTCAACGCGATTCCCGTCTAGGATCAGCCCGGTGTTGTGGGTTTTCGTGATCGTTCGTTCGCGGGATCAATCGAAAGCTGTCGCAACGTAGACCGAGAGGTTGGCGATGTCCTCGTCGGACAGCTTCTTGGCGTGCTGGATCATCAGGATCGAGTTGGGTCCGATCTTCTCGCCGGACCGATAGCGCTCAAGCATTTCCGTAATGTGTTCGGGCTCTTTGTCGGAGATCTTGGGATAGCTGGCAGCGCCTTGTCCTTTGTTGCCGTGGCAGGCCCGACAGGACTTCTTGAAGATCTTCTCGGCCGCTTCCAGGTCGACCTCCTGCGCCATCGTGTTCATATCGGCGTCTTCGGCCGTCGTGGCGTCCTTAGCATGACTGTCTGCCCACGCGGCCAAACCCCACATCAACGTCAAAGCGGCCAGTACGTAGCTTCTCAGCATCGACGCAATCTCCCTTGCTTGGTCAGCATCGATCTTTGCAGCCCGTCTAATGTCCTTCAAGCATCGGATATCATGAAGTGGCGACGGTTCACGCTGCAAAGGGCGTTGAACTGAGAACAAGGGTTCGGAACGGTCACTCGTTACATGGCAGCGCTTGATCAGGGCCTGAGTGTCTGCGTTGTGCTCATTCCAGCCGCCAGCTGTCCTCCACATTGTGACGAGTGTGGGTCACGATAAGCTCTTGGCCGCTCTTCCTGCACGTCTTCTTCCGGAGCGTATTCAGCCGTTTGCAGATGTCTAAGACCTAGGTCAACGCTGGATGCCGCGCATCCCAGTCGGTCGCCTGCTCGTAGGCGTGGGCAATTTGGAGAATACCAGCTTCGTCGAAGGCTTTGCCGACGATCTGGAGGCCGATGGGCAGGCCTTCGGTGGAAAAGCCGCAGGGGATGGAGATCGCGGGCAGGCTCAGGAAATTGAAGGGGATGGTGTTGCGCACGCGGTAGACGGGGTGGTTCGGCGGGTTGCCTTCGGCTGGGGTTGCGGTGATCGGGCAGGTGGGCATGAGGAGGGCGTCGAACGGAGCCATGACCTTGGCCGTCTCCTCCATCAGGTGGCGGCGCAGGCGCTGTGCCTGGATGTAGTCGGTCGCCTTGTAGAGCTGGCCGAGCTCCAGGTCGGCGCGGCATTGCGGGCTGAACGCGTCGGGCCGGGTCTTTAGGTGATCGGCATGATAGGTCGCCCCTTCGCAGGTGATGGTGAGCGTGCCCGCCTTGAACGCGTCCTCGAGATAGGGAAGCTCGATCTCTTCGATCACCGCCCCCAGATCATCGAGCACCGGCAGGGTCGCCTCGACCGCCGCCATGACCTCGGGGTCGCCCTCCTCCATGCAGAATGTTCGGACGATGGCGATGCGCTTGCCGGCGATGCCTTGATCAAAGCCGGCGGTGAAGTCCGGCACGGGACGATCGATCGAGCAGGGATCGCGTGGGTCATGGCCGGCGAGCAGGTTCAAGGTTAGGGCAGCATCCCTGACGCCCCTGGTCAGCGGGCCGGCATGGTCCATCGACCAGGCGAGCGGCAGGCAGCCATGTTTGGAGACGCGCCCGAAGGTCGGCTTGATGCCGACCACGCCGCAGCAGGCGGCGGGCTGGCGGATCGAAGCGCCCGTGTCGCTGCCGAGCGCCATCCAGCAGAAGCCGGCGGCGAGGGCGGATGCCGATCCACCGCTGGAGCCGCCGGGGTGATAGCCCTCCTTCCACGGATTGTAGACCTGGCCGAAATGCTGATTGGCCGAGGTGGTGCCGTAGGCGAGTTCGTGGAGGTTGGTCTTGCCTATGATGACGGCGCCCGCTGCCTTCAGTCGCTCGACCAGGGCGGCGTCGTGATCCGGTACCCAATCGGCGAACAGGAGCGAGCCGAACGTGGTGCGCGTGCCTTTGGTCGCATAGAGGTCTTTGACCGCGACGGGGATGCCGTGCAGCGGTCCGAGATAATTCCCAGCGGTGATGGCTGTCTCCGCTGCCTTCGCTTCCGCCCTGGCACTGTCCGCCATCGGGGTGATGAAGCTGTTCAGCAGGCCGTCATGGCGCTCGATCCGGGCGAGCGCGCGTTCGGTCAGCTCCACCGGCGAGATCTTTTTTGACTTCAGGTCCGGGGCCAGGTCCGAGATGGTGGTGAAGGCGAGGTCGTCGTCAGCCATCGGACGGCGTCTCGATCGGCCGCTGCACCTGGGCCGGCCCTGTCTCGCCCAGCCTGCCGGCCCAGCCGCTTAGCAGGCGAGCATTGTCGAGCATGGTCGGCAGACGGCCTTTGCCCGCTTCGATCCGTTCGTCGGTGAGTGTTTGTCCGAAAACGGCTTTCACTTCCTGCTTCAGCGTGTCCGTCGACAGCGTCGTCATATCGGCCTTCCTGAATGGCGGTTTTGATCGCTTCAGTCGTCAGCAGCCGTCGGCTCATCGTCGTGATCGGGATCGAGCAGGCGGTGCAGATGGACGACGAAATAGCGCATATGGGCATTGTCCACCGTGCGCTGCGCCGCCCCACGCCACGCCTCGGCGGCCTCCTTGTAGTTCGGATAGATGCCGACGACATCCAGTTTTTCGGTGTCCTTGAACTCGACACCGTCCAGTTCGGTCAGCTCGCCGCCGAAGACCAGATGGAGCAGTTGCTCGGCCATGATTGTCCCTTCCGATGACTTGAAACTTGTTTCGATCCATAGCTGTCACGACCGATCGCGGCAATCCCGTTGATTTTCCACGCGTTCCTGTTGCATTTCGATGCGTGTCGCCTAGGCTGATCGGCAGAAGCTTCTTTCTAGGAGACAGGGATGAAAAAGGCACTTCTCGGCGCCATGGCCGCTGCGGCATTGGCAATCGGTGCAGGCGCATCGCAGGCGCAGGACTTCCAGCCGGCGATCATCTACGACCTTGGCGGCAAGTTCGACAAATCCTTCAACGAGGCCGCCTATAACGGGGCGGAGCGCTTCAAGGAGGAATCCGGCGTCGAGTATATGGAGTTCGAGGTCACAAACGAAAGCCAGCGTGATCAGGCGCTTCGACGCATGGCGCGCCGCGGGGCGACCATTGTCGTTGCCGTCGGTTTCTCCTATTCGACGCCGCTCGACACCATCGCCGATGAATTCCCGGACACCCAGTTCACCATCATCGATTCAGTGGTCGAGAAGGACAATGTGCAGTCCGTGGTGTTCAAAGAGCATGAGGGTTCCTTCCTTGTCGGCATGGCCGCGGCCTTGGCTTCGGAGACCGGCAAGGTCGGCTTCGTCGGGGGGATGGACATCCCGCTGATCAGAAACTTCGCCCATGGGTACCAGCAGGGTGTGAAATATGTGAATGAGGGCGCCGAAGTCTTCGTCAACATGACTGGCACCACGCCCGCTGCCTGGAACGATCCGGCCAAGGGGGCCGAGCTCGCGCAAAGCCAGTTCGACCGGGGTGCCGACGTCGTCTACGCCGCTGCTGGCGGCACCGGGCTCGGCGTGCTGCAGACCGCAGCCGACAGCGGCAAGCTTTCGATCGGCGTCGACAGCAACCAGAATTACCTGCATCCGGGCAGCGTGCTGACCTCGATGCTGAAGCGTGTCGATGTCGCCGTCTACAACGCCTTCAAGGGTGCCCAGGACGGAAGCTGGGAAGCAGGCGCTCAGAGCCTCGGACTTGCCGAGGAAGGTGTGGGCTACGCGCTCGACGAGCACAATGGCGCATTGATCAGCGATGACATGAAAGCCCAGCTCGAAGACGCCAAGGCCAAGATCGTGGCCGGTGAGCTGAAGGTTACCGACTACTACTCCACCCAATAGGGTCCGAGGCGGGCCGGCCCGACTATGACGGATGCTGCACCAGCCGGGCGAGATCAAATCAAGCCCGGCAGCGCTGCTGCCCCGCCCGCTATTGAGTTAAAGGGGGTGAACAAGAGCTTTGGGCCGGTTCACGCGAATCGGGACATCGATCTCGCCATCCCCCAAGGCTCGATCCACGGGATCATCGGCGAGAACGGCGCCGGCAAATCGACCCTGATGAATATCCTCTACGGCTTCTATCAGGCCGATAGTGGAAGCATCTTGGTCGACGGTGAGTCCAAAAAAATCCGGACGCCGGAGGATGCAATCGAAGCCGGCATCGGCATGGTGCATCAGCATTTCATGCTGGTGGAGCCGTTCACCGCGCTGGAAAATCTGCTGCTTGGCGCCGAAGGCGGCTTTACGCTGGAGGCCGGTACCGAGAAGGCGCGCCAGGAGATCATCGCGCTTGAGCGGGACTATGGATTGGAAGTGGATCTCGATGCCAAGGTCCAGGACCTGCCAGTGGGCGTGCAGCAGCGGGTCGAGATTCTTAAGGCGCTTTTTCGCGGGGCGCGCATTCTCATCCTCGACGAGCCGACTGGGGTGCTCACGCCACAGGAGGCGGACGATCTCTTCCGCATTCTGGACAATCTGAAGGCCCAGGGCCGCACCGTCGTCCTGATCACCCACAAACTACGCGAGATCATGGCGGCGACCGACAATGTCTCGATCATGCGCCAGGGCCAGATGGTGGCGCATCGGAAGACATCCGAGACCTCGACCGAAGAACTCGCCGAGCTCATGGTTGGCAGAAAGGTCCTCCTCCGCGTCGACAAGGGGCCGGCGCGGCCCGGCGCGGACATCTTGACCGTGCGTGATCTTTCGGTTCGCGACCAGGCAGGCGTGCAGAGGGTCAAGGGTGTCAGTTTCGATGTGCGTGCGGGCGAAATCGTCGGCATCGCCGGTGTCGCAGGCAATGGCCAGTCCTTCCTTCTCGAAGCACTCACCGGCATTCGGTCGTTCGAGCAGGGCAGTGTGACTATCTCCGGCCATAGTCTGGCCGCTGCGGCTCGTAGCCGCCCGGAGGGGCTGGGGCATGTGCCGGAGGATCGGCTGCGCATGGGGCTGATCCGCGGTTTTCCCGCCCATGAGAACGCCATTCTCGGCTATCAGGAAGAGGAAGCCTACAGCAAGAACGGCTTTCTCGAACGGCTTGGTATCATCCGGACTACCAAGCAGTGGATGACATCCTACGATGTCAGACCCGACAACCCCGACTTGAAAGCGGCCTCCTTCTCCGGCGGTAATCAGCAGAAGCTGGTGCTGGCGCGCGAGATGGAGCATGACCCGGCGCTCCTGGTGGTCGGGCAGCCGACCCGCGGCGTCGATATCGGGGCGATCGAATTCATCCACAAACGCCTGATCGCCATGCGTGATGCCGGCAAGGCGGTGCTATTGGTGTCGGTCGAGCTGGACGAGATCCTGTCGCTGGCGGATCGCATCCTGGTAATGTTCGACGGCCATTTCACCGGCGAGCTCGATGCCGCTGAGGCTGATGAGCGCAAGATCGGTCTCCTGATGGCCGGTGTCACGGATGAGGCGGCCTGATGGCGGCGCGGGGTGAACTGCCGACCTGGGTCAATCTCGGCCTCATCCCTCTTCTCAACCTCACTGCTGCTTTCCTCGTTTCCGGGCTGATCG